>NZ_JBHMIQ010000043.1:0-55902 GCF_048060315.1 Micromonospora sp. LOL_013 | reverse complement strand
GGAAACGATCTCCTGTGTCATCGGGCTGCACTTCTACAGGATCGCCTGTGAATAGACCTCAACGTTCCTCGCGGCGAACGGGCAAGCGTCGGACCCCTTCTTGGCCGAGTCGGTCTTGCCGGTCCGGATAGGGATCTTGGCCTCGATTTCTACATCGGCACACGCTACCTCAACCGACCGGACTGGGATTATCCGGTCATCAGTTGGGCCGCACGAGCAGCCAAAGCGTTTTTTGACCCGCACTCCGTGCATGAACTAGACGCGAAGGTTGTTGTGCGCCGGACATTGACGGCACGTGGCACAGAGGTGGTGCACGCCTCAGACGACTGGGCGGTGACGGTCCCGGCAGAACAATCACCCTTCAGAGTGGGGAAGCTGTACGTCCCACCGGCACCGCCGCGCAGGCAAGCGAGGCGCCCCTCAGACTCAACGTCTTCTCCGCGCACTGCCGCGTCGAAAGACAACCCGACGGAACAAGAACCCCAAACTCGGCAGGCCACACTAACTGGATCGGTACTCCAACCGAGGACAGCGACTAGGAAGTCGCCACCGGCTGTGCGTCAAGCCGCTGCGGTGAGCGTGGGGGCGGCAGGCCGGCCGCCACTGCCCAGCAAACCGGCGGACCTGGCAACATGGCAGCTGGACGCACCGCTTATCGTCGCTTTCGCAGAGAATTATCGGGCGGATCCCGAAGGTATTGCAGCGGTGCGGGCGGTTGACTTGGTGCGGCACCTGGTCCGCAAACGACGTCGCGTGCTCATTGTGTCGGCGTGGAGAACCCCGCTCCCACTGATCATGGGGAGGATCCGCACTGCAGCAGCACTGGTCGGCATGCCCGCTGCGGATATTGCCAAACACATAACCGTCGTCCATAAAATTGATTGGCTGGTCAAGGTCGCTGGATACCCCCGCTTTACCAACACCCAGGATCCGCACGCCTTCGATGTTGGACTGTACGTCAAGGACATTGTCGATCAGGCGGTGCAGATCTGTCGACTCCGACTGGGCTGGGCGCAGCGCGAGGTGCGCCTGTCGATGAAGGTCGAGGTTGCGTACGAGGTGATCCGAATGGGCGGAGTGCCAACTGAGCCGCTGAAGCTAGGTAGGTACTCCGCAGAGTGGATCACGACCCTACCGCCGTTCGAGGTTGCTTGGGGGCAGCTGCGCTATCTCGCCTTGTTCGCCCAGTTGGTCACCGCGATTAAAGGCCCCGATAAACGGAAGCCCTATGGTCACGTGATTGTTTATGGCGAGTTTGATTTTTGGAACCTGAGTGGAGCCGTCCTACGGGCGAACAATCCCACTTCTCAGTGGACGGTTTTTACTAACCTGTTCAGGGGTGGATCATTGACGGTCGACCGCCGCTACACGGTCGAAATGGTGCAACGGCTGGGTATCCAAGATAACCTCGGTAAGCTCGATGTGATCGCCGTGCGCGGTGCCAGTCTGACCAAACATTCGGTTGTCCTACCAGTACCGAAATCCGCTTCCGCCTCGCCGCCCCGAGTTCAGGGTCAGAAATCCCACCGCAGCGCCCAATCGACAGAACACCGACAGTCGTCAGCCTCGGCTGTCGCCAACCTTGAGAACGGTATGCGTGCTGTCGACGCTGTACGTTATGCTCTGCACGCACCCCGCACGGAGGCGATGACCTCTGTGCTTGCTACGCTCCAGCCCGACCAGTACCGTCTGGTGACCCAACCGCCGACAATGCCCCTGATTATCCAAGGACACCCGGGTACCGGGAAGACAATTATTGCAGTACATCGCGCGGGCTATCTGGTCAACCCTGAGATAACAAAAGGTTCAATTCCGCGCGTGCTTCTGCTTGGTCCGACGGACCTTTATGTACGACACGTATCGCGGACGGTCAGGGAACTCGACCCATCCGGAGCCGTGACGGTCAAGTCGTTGCCCGAGTGGCTCGCCGAACTTGCCGGTCTGACCGCCACGGCTGTTCAGCCGGGTGAGGGGACGGCCGAAGATGTCGGCGGCTTCATTGTGCCCTTGACGAAACACGCGGTGTTGAAGAGCCGAGACCGGCCTGAGCAGAGAGTTGGTCGATTGGTCGACATGATCAAGGCGACATACGAGGTCATCCGCAGCGGCGACGACCCAGGCAGATTGGTACCGTTGCAACCGACTGAGCGACGGTGGATCGAGACGCTTCCGCCGTTCCCGAGGGCCTGGGGGAAACGTCGCTATCTTCCCCTCTTTGCGCAACTGGGTCTGCTGCTGAGTAACAAGCAGTCAAGGTACGACCATATTGTCGTTGACGAGGCCCAGGATGTGTCGGAGCTTGAATGGGAAATTATCCGATCTCACAACGCCGGCGGTCGGTGGACGATCGTCGGTGATCTGAATCAACGCCGCCGCTTGGACGTCGTTCGCCTTGACTGGAATGAGCTTGCAGAGCGACTTCACTTGCTACCCGATGCCCAACTCTTTCAGCCCGAGATCGTAGAACGGGGGTACCGCTCCACCCAGCCGATCCTCGACTTCGCGAACCGCCTCCTACCACCCAACGGAAACCAACCTTGCTCACTTCAGACGGATGGGCCGGAACCGTCCGTGATTCGAGCCAGCACGCCAGGCAAGCGCGATCTTCGGGCTATCGGGGAGGCGAGCAGGTTGTTGGACTCGTACCCCAGTGGAACGGTCGCAATCATTACGACCGACCCGGAAGCAATCGACAAGATCCTGCTCAGCAGCGGGTGGCGACGAACGGATATGACGGCGGGCGCGGGAGACTGGACCAAGGAGGGACGCCGGCTGGCTGTTCGCACGCCTGAGGCGGCGAGGGGTGTTGAGTTCGATGGAGTCGTGGTTGTGGAGCCCCGCTACTTTGTGCGGCAGGAGGAATTCGCCGGGACCTTGTACACGAGTCTGACACGGGCAAACCGGGAACTTGTCGTCGTGCACAGTAAACCGCTGCCTGAACAGCTCACACAACGATGACCGTTGCCGACGAATTTCTGCTGCTGCCAGGCCTCGGCCTCCCTTGTCGGCGATGCCACCCACGGCGCGCAGCGCCGGTCAGCCGATCCGCCCTTGTCGTTCTGCCTCCGAGTGATGTGGCCTACGGGCGGATGAGGACTTCGTAGGTGGGGGAGTTGTCCCAGTTGGGGCGGAGCTGGGCGACAGCGCGCCAGCCCCAGGAGGCGTACGCGGCCTGCGCCGGGGCGTTGTTCGGGTCGGCAAGCAGGGTGGCCCGGGACTCTTGCCGGTTGCCGAGCAAAGCGTCGTGCAGCGCGCGGGCGATGCCCTGTCGCCGCCACGGCTCACGGACCATGAGCTCGCTGATCGCGAAGGTGCGCCGCCCGTCCTCTGAGGTGAAGCCGTCCGGTACGGGCGTGAGCAGCCCGGTCCACCAGCGGTCCGACGAGAGCGGGAAGCCGTAGGCGTAGCCGACGAGTTCGTTGCCGACCGTGCCGGTGACGAGCTTCCAGCCCGGCAGCGTCATGTGCCCGTTGATCTGCCGGCGGTAGCGGTCCTCGCCGTGGAACGCGTCGGCCGGCTCGTCGTAGATCTCGATGTAGACGGCCACTAGGTCTTCAAGGATTACCTTCGCTTGGTCAGCGTCGTAGACGTCGAGCTTGAGACCGTCGACCGCCATCAAGTCGCCTTCCTTTGAATCCAGTCTCTAGTGGGCTAGGCCGCGAGAACCGCCAGTGGGTGGCTGTTGGTCCGCTGCCCCATGATCTCGCCGATGGTCGTGCTCTCCGAGATTCCCAGATCGACGAGAGAACGCGCGTCTTCGTCGAGCTCTTCGCTATTGGTGAAGTGGAAGGTCCAGATGAAATTGTCTGCCACGCTGCAGACAATTACCGCAGCGTCCCCGGAGGGGTGGAGTTGCGCCGCCAGCTCGCCGAGCGTGTCGGAAGCGACCGCGCTGATGAAAAGAACTTCGCCCGTTCGGGTGCGGGGCGAGCTAAGGAGGTCGTACCGCTGCCGCTCATCCGTCAGCGCTGCCCGGAGACGGTTGGCAGTCGCCGCACGGTCCTTGCGACAAGGATCCTGAGCCACTCGAATGACGTAGTCGGCATCGGTTGAGTCGTAGATCTCCTCAACGTGGATCCGGAGGTGCGCAGGCAAATCGACTCCGGCAAAGCGGAGGATTTCGGGTAGATCCTCGCGAAGTTGTAGAAAGCTGTCGCGACCGCCAGTCAGCCCGGGAATCTGAGGGCTATAGATGACCCAGTCTTCATCGTCGGTCTGCGGAGAAACCACAATCAGGTCGAGAACGGTCTCAGGCATCCTTCAACACCTCTCTCGCCTCGTCCAGCGACAGCCCTGCCTGCTGTACCAGGATGACTCTAACAGCCCGCGGAGACACGGTTGCTCTGTCGTGGAAGGCGAACGTTATCGGAGGTCGACGATCACAAACGAGGCGGCGGTGCGAGCCCGTCTGTCGTTGGACTTCGTATCCGAGGCTGATCAAGATCCGCAGCAATGCACGCGCCTTCAGCGAAGGCCATTCACTTCCCATGGGCCGTCAGGCGACCTTCGCGGCGTCGTACGCCTCGATGAAGTCCCGAGCCGCCGGAACGTTAGGAGCCGCCCGGGCAAGGTCGGCTCGCAGGACACCCAAACGTTTGCGGGTCCGCCGGGACTTGAGCGACGCGACGGCAGGTACGACGTCGAGTCCGAACTTGGCCGATCCCGAGTAGTCGCCTTGGTGAGCCATCGCTCTTGCGAGATCGACCTTGGTGAAGATCATATTGCGCTGGTACGTGGGGTCAGGGCTGTCGAGCCCACGTGCGAACATGGCACCGGCGCAATCCGGCCTCTTCAGTGCGAGGTGGCCCATGCCTTCGATAGCGGACACCTCGCGATAGTCGACGAACCCGAGATACCTCTGGTCGTCCTCGGTCGTGCCCTTATCGAACTGGATCTTGGCTTTCACTAGCTCTCGTCCGAAGCCCGATTCCTCTTCGGCGTTGGCATGGGCAAGGGCAGCACGTAGATGCAGCAGCGTCAGAAGGCGCGGAGTTGCCCAGGGCGCGGCGATCCGCTGGGCAGCGTCAGCGAAGCGCAACGCCTCCGATGGATTGGCATCCCGTACCAGCATCGAGAGTTGTTGGAGGGCACGCACCTCAAGCCGGGGGTCGTCGCGGAGCCGGGCGCGGACGAAGGCTTCGTGTAGGAAGTGGCGGGACTCCTGACGGCGTTCGGCGTCGAGGGCGAGCCAGCCGGTCTGGACCTCCAGGTCACCGAGGCAGTCCTGCAGGGCCTCGCCGACCTGGCGGCTGTAGCTCGTCTCGCGCTCCCAGCGGGTGAGTCGGCGGTGCATGGCGATAGCGACGTCGCACAGGCTGTCACCGCCGACCGCCGCGTCGGCACGGCGGAAGGCCAGGATCGTCTCGGAGACCTGCTGCATGTGCTCCATGCCGAGGTGCTGCGGCACCTGCGGCGATGTGATCCAGTCGCGCAGTGGTGTGGCGATGCCGAGGCCGGCGAGAGCGGTGTTGATCGTGAAAGCGCGGCGGTCCACAAGATCACCTCCATCGGTATCCCCAAATGCCACCGTACCGCCGGAATCGGTGCTGTCCAGAGCGAGATTCGTCGGCTCATCAGCGAGCAACGCATCGAGCTGATCAATTGGCAGGTCAAGGGCTTCGGCGAGTCGTGCCCGTACCGCTGGGTGTGGGTCTGTGTCACCGCGCTCCCAGCGGGCGATCGTCGTGCGATCGACCTGTAGGAGCCTGGCCAGTCCTTCCTGGCTGAAGCCTGCCGTCCTGCGCTGCCTGACCAGGCCGTGTCGCCGTGCCGTCACCTGGACGCCCTCCCGTCGCGTCGGACCGATGTCCACGGTGCACGTAGTACACACAGATCTACAAGATCAAAGCAATGGGCTGTGGATAACTCTCTCGATCGACTTGCCGTGGAAATTCCACGAAGTTGCGGGTATGTTGACGCACACCTGTTTCCGCAGGTCGGCGAGCGATGCAACAGAAATGCATCAGAAGTGCCGCAGAAATGCACCTGCCGGCGAGCCGCGTGCATCCGGCATCGTGGTGGCACGGCCCGGGGCGGGTGCCCGGCAACGCGGCTCCCAGGTCTGCAAACTCGGTTGGCGTGATCCCGCCCGCCCCGGCGCCTCTCCACGATTCTCTCCCCCCAAGGAGGCATGGCGTGTTCAGGCGCAACGCGGCGACCGTACGGCGCCGGCTGACGGCGGCGACCGGCGGCGACTACCAGAGCAACAGCGGACGCAACGGCGTACGGCGATCGCGGCTGACCGGGCCGGCGGTGCGTGCCATGCGGTTCCTGCCGCGCCGCTGGCGCGGCGGCCTCGACCCCGACGAGGTGTACGGCTACCTGGAACGGGTCGCCGACGAGGTCGACGAGCTGCGCCGTGAGCTGCGGATGGCCTGGACCGAAGCCGACCGGGTGCGCAACGCGCTGCGCGAATGGCAGACCGAGCAGTTCGAGGCCCGGTTCGACCCGCAGCGGCAGGCCAACGGCCGGCACCACTATTACGCGGGTGCGCGGTGAGCAGCGGGCCGTCCGTCGGGGAGGCGGTGCCGGTCCGCGAGGACCTCGTCGCCGTCTACCGGGACGTGCTGGCCGCCCACACCGACTCGCCGACGCTCAAGGTCTGCGTGTCCTGCCTGCGGAGCCGCTGCGACGACTGGCTCTGGGCGTACGAGCGGCTCGCCGCCGCTGGCCGGCTCCCCGACGGAGTCACCGACGACGGACCCGTACTTCCTCTTCTCGACGAGGAGGAGTAGCTCCCATGAGCTTGTACGACGGCGCGACGTACCCCGGCATCCTGCTGCGCGACGGGCCGACCGGGCAGCGGGCCGCGCTGGCCGGCGGCCCCGACGTGTGGGAGGTCATCGCCGCGCGACACGCGCTCAAGGCCGCATCCCCGGAGCTGGACGGCGACGAGCTGGTCACCGAGATGATGGCCAGCACCGGGCTGACCCGGCACAGCGTCAACGTCGCGCTGCGCTACTACGCCGACCACCGGGCCGAGATCGACGAATGGATCGCCGCCAACGAGGCAGCCGCCGGGCAGGGCGAACTGCTGTGGCGAGCCGAACAGGCCCGACGAACCGTCAGGTGAGTCGGCCGGTCTCAACCGCAGCGCCGTCGCCGTTCATCGGCTTGAGATAGTCACGCAGGGTCTGCCACCCTGCCGCGTCGTCGACCGAGCCGGTGTGCGGGCGGCGTCCCGCGCGTACGGCCCGGTCTGCGGGCGTCAACACCCCGCCCACGGTAGAGCTCCCACCCACCCCGGCAACCGAATTCGGCTCGTCGTCGGTCGGTCAGGGGACCACGACCCTGCGTGGTTCCTTCTAGACTGCATGGCGAGGCACCAGGTCCTCGACGACAGGGATCAGATGTAGGAGTCGCGGCTCATGAGGATCGTCCGGGCGAAGCTGGAAGGCGTCAACGCCGAGCCCGGCCGCGTCGCGGCGGCCGACGTCGCCCGCATGATTCTTGGTCTTGAACGTGCCATAGCCCACGCGGCGTACCTGGTCCTCGGAAAGGCCCGGCGTGGGACCGGTCGGCACGTCCAGGCTATCGAAAGCGCGGCGCGCCTTCGCATGGTAGATATCCAGAGCGGAAGCTTTGTCGGAGTCTTCGCCTTGCCGGAAGCGGCAGAGCCAAACGACGACGAGCTGCCTATCTCCGTCGCGGACCTGAGTTCTCTTGCTTTTGATCGGCTGCTAGCCGTGATCACCGGCGGTGGCCCGGAAACAGACGCGGAGCTGGCCGCTGCGGTCGCTCGGTTAGCCGCAGATCTAGGGATCGGCGACCGAAACATAGCGATGACCTTGATCGATGACTCCCCGATGTCGACGGGACAGGCTTCACGCCAAGCGACTATCGATGCTGCAGTTCGGGAACGCCTGCAGCGCATCGGTGACCGGGTGCCCACGAGCAGGGATGAGACCCTGACCGGGGTGCTTTTCGAGGCAGATTTCGAAAGCCACACCGCTCGGTTGCGTCTTGCCAGCGGCGACGCTGTAGCAGTCAACTTCTCCTCCGAGCTTGCTGACCAGATTCAGGAGGCACTGCGCTCCCGCGCGAATCTTGAGGGCTACGTGCGTTACCACCCTCGGACAGCGCAGGCTACCAGCGTCGACCTGCGCGCTGTCTCCCGAAGCACCCAACTGGAGCTTGACGTTGACTCGTTCTGGGAGCCCCAGACCTTTGCTGGACTCCAGACAGCACAAGGAACGGACGGCTGGGTCAACGCGGCCGAGCTAGGGATGACCGATTTGACGGACGATGAGCGAGCCGCATTCCTCGCGGCTCTCGCCGAATGAGGCCGGAGGACGTCCCCAATGGGCCACTGCTCATTGACACGGACGTCGTGAGCTACTGGCTGATGGGAGCCGATCATGGCAGGGCGTTCATTAGCCTCACCGCAGGTCACGAGCAGGCCGTGAGTTTCGCTACGTACGGTGAGCTGCTCGCCAACGCCCACCGTCGACGGTGGGGTGCTCGTCGCATAGAGGATCTGCGCAGGCGGCTCAAGTCCTTCGTCGTGGTTCCCTACACGTCCCAGGTCGTAGAGCTTTGGGCAGAGATGCACGCGAAGCTCTCCGGGCACCTACAGAAGGGCGGCACGAACGACCTTTGGACCGCTGCGTGTGCCCTGGCGCTTCGCCCGCAACTGCCGGTCGCCACGAACAACCTGAGCGACTTCGGGACGATCTCGAAATCTTTCCCTGACCTGAGACTCATTCACCCTGATCTGTGAGGTTGCGATCTCCGGACGGTCTGTGTGGGGTGTGGCAGGGTCAGCAAGGACTGTGAGACTTGTTCGTTTTAGCCACCGCTCCCTGCTGCAAAATTTCGCTGCCTTCTGCAATATTAGTCGTACAGGCAAGTTTTGCAGTAGCTGAGCCAAATATCGCAGCCCTCGCGGTGGCTGTGCCGCCATGTTCACGCCTGAGATAACCTGGATGTTACTAACATCAGTGTTACTAACATGGGAGTTAGCGTGGCGAGCTTCGTCGGGCGTACCCGGGAACTCGGCACCCTCGCTGCCGAGCTGGACCGCATCGCCTCGGCCCGGGACGACCGGCCCGGCCGCTGCCTGCTCATCCGAGGGCGGCGGCGGGTCGGCAAGTCCCGGCTGGTCGAGCGGTTCGTCGACGTCGCGCAGGTGCCGTACCTCTACTTCACCGCCGCCGGTGCCGGCACCGCCACCGAACTGCGGCAACTCGTCGCCGACGCGGCCGAATCCACCCTGCCCGGCCGGGACCTGATCGCCGCCGCCAACCCGTCGGACTGGGACGCCGCGTTCCGGCTGCTGGCAGCGGCGCTGCCCGACGACACTCCCAGCGTCGTCGTCCTCGACGAAGTGCCCTGTCTGATGGATCCCGAGCAGCAGTTCGAAGGCGTCCTGCAGCGGGCCTGGGACCGGCTGCTGTCCCGCAAGCCGGTGCTGCTCGTCCTCATCGGCTCCGACCTGGCGATGATGGAGGCGCTCAACGACTACCGTCGGCCGTTCCACCAGCGTGGCCGCGAGATGGTGCTCGGCCCGCTCAACCCGGCCGACCTCGCCACCATGCTCGACCTGCCACCCGCCGACGCGATCGACGCCGCTCTCCGCGGAACGGTCACTCGCCGCCGAGTTCCCCGCCCAGCTCCAGGCCCGCAAGGTGCTGACCGCGATCGGCTCCGGCGAGCGGACGTTCACCAACATCGCCCGTACGGCCGGCGAAATGTCGGCTACGTCGCTGCAACGATCCCTGGAAACCCTGCAGGCCAAGCGGCTCGTCACCGGTGAACTACCGCTGTCCACCCGCCCGTCGAAGGACCGCCGCTACCGGATCGTCGACCCGTACCTGCGCTTCTGGCTGCGGTTTCTCGCCCCCGCCATGCCGGAGATCGAACGCGGCCGGGGTGACCTGACCCTGACCCGCATCCGGACGAGCTTCCCGAGCTGGCGGGGCCGGGCAGTCGAGCCGCTGATCCGCGACGCGCTCGCCCGGCTGCGGCCCGACGACTCGCTGCCGGCGGCACCCGCCATCGGCGCGTACTGGACCAGATCCAACGACGTCGAGATCGACATCGTCGGTGCCGACCGGGCACCGATCGCCCGCGAACTGTACTTCGTCGGCTCGATCAAATGGCACGACCAGGCGCCGTTCGACGGGCACGACCTGTCCGCGCTGTTCCGGCACCGGGCAGCGCTGACCGACGAGCCGGTGCCGACCGTCGCCGTTTCCCGCAGCGGCGCGTCCTGTCGTGGCCTCGACGTGCTCTACCAGCCCGCCGACCTGCTCGCCGCCTGGCAGGACCGGTAGCACGCGGTGATATGTCGGCTACTCGACAGCGATCGATCGCTGATCGTGACTGAATAATCGCCACATGTAGACGCGGGGGCTCGGCCTGGGGAGGACGAGCATGGCGGTGGCGCACTCGGCGGTCAACCTGGTCGGCAGCCTGCTGCCCGGCGGCGTCCTGGGCCGCATCCGCGACGGCGACCCGACCGTGCCCGCCATCGACGCCCGCTCCTACCACCTGACCGCCGGCGAATCCGTCCGCCGGATCGCCAACCGCGACTTCGGCTACCTGCGCGACGAATTCCACCGGTACGCCGACCAGCAGGCCGGCACCGGCAGCCGCCGAAACCGGCGGCGCGCCGCCGACGACTGGCGGCACACCCTGCTGCGTACCCTCGACTTCGACGGCATCGAACGCCTACCCGGCGGCATCGTCGTCGACGAACAGCCGTTCCCGGTCAGCCACCGATGGCAGCAGGCCCTGCCGGTGCACCTGGCCCCCTGGGGTGCCGACCTCGACCGGCGGGCCGCCGGAGTGCCGCGCGGCACCCGATCCCCGGCCGACGCGGCACCACACGTCATGGTGCAACGGCTGCTCAACCAGAGCGACCAGCACCTGTGGGCGGTGCTGTGCAACGGGCCGCAGCTGCGACTGCTGCGCGACTCCACCAACCTCGCCGGCAGCGCGTACCTCGAATTCGACCTGGCGGCGATCTTCCAGGGCGAACTGTTCGCCGACTTCCTGCTGTTCTACCGGATCGCCCACGCCAGCCGGTTCCAGATCAGCGACCCGCAGGCCGGTGCCGCCTCCTGCCCGCTGGAGGAGTGGCGCACCTACGGCGCTCGGCAGGGCGAACGCGCCCTCACCAGCCTGCGGTACGGCGTACACGAAGCGTTGGAAACCCTCGGACAGGGTTTCCTCAGCCACCCGCACAACCGGCACCTGCGCGACGACGTCGCCGCCGGCCGGCTGACCCTGGCCGACCTGAAACGCTCCCTGCTGCGGCTCGTCTACAAGCTGATCTTCTGGATGGTCGTCGAGGACCGCGGCGTCCTGCTCGACCCGCACGCCAGCCGGGCAGCCCGCGACCGCTACGACACCTACTTCTCCTCCCGCCGGCTACGCCGCCTCGCCGACACCCGCCGCCACTCCTGGCACGGCGACCTGTGGCAGAGCACCGCCCTGGTGTTCCAGCTGCTCGGCTCGGAAGCCGGCGGCCCGGTGATCGGCCTGCCCGCCCTCGGCGGCGTCTTCGAAACCAGCGAACTCGACCTGCCGCTGCGCCGCGCCCAGCTCACCAACTCGGCGCTGCTCACCGCCGTCACCCAGCTCAGCGTCCTCACCGGCCGGCGGGCCGACCGCCGGCAGTGGGTCGACTGGGCGCGGCTCGGCGCGGATGAACTCGGCAGCGTGTACGAGGCACTGCTGGAGCTGCACCCCTGCTGGGACGCCCACACCGGCAGATTCTGCTTCGTCAAGGTCAAAGGCAGCGACCGGAAGAAGACCGGCGCCTACTACACCCCGCCGTCCCTCGTCGACGGACTCCTCGACTCCACGTTGGAGCCGCTGCTCGACGAGGCCTGCGACGCCGACACCCCCGCCGAACGCGTCGCCGCCCTGGAACGCCTCACCGTCTGCGACCCGGCCTGCGGATCCGGGCACTTCCTCATCGGCGCGGCCCGCCGCATCGCCCGCCGCATCGCCATCGAGGAAACCGACGACCTGGAACCCCACCCCGACGCCGTCCAGGCCGCGATGCGCAAGGTCACCACCCGCTGCCTGTACGGCGTCGACAGCAACGAAATGGCCGTCGAACTGGCCAAACTCTCCCTCTGGCTGGAAGCGGTCGAACCCGGCAAACCCCTCGGCTACCTCGACGCGCACCTGCGGGTCGGCAACTCGCTGCTCGGTGCCACCCCGGCGCAACTCGCCGCCGGCATCCCCGACGCCGCGTACACCGCCCTCGACGGCGACAGCAGAGCCGTCGTCACCGCCCTGCGCCGGGAAAACGCCAGCCAGTCACCCGGTGTCCGACCACTGACCACCGACAGCGCCGGCAACCTCGACCTCGCCGCCGAAGCCGCCGCCATCGCCCACCTGGCACCCTGCGAAACCCTCGCCGACGTACACATCCAGGCCCAGCGGGACCGCACCCTCGACCCGCACCGGCGCCGACTGCGGCAGATCGCCGACGCCTGGTGCGCCGCGTTCGTCGCCCCGAAGATCCCCAGAAACCGGGCGTACGGCCTCACCAACGCGATGCTGGCCCGCATCGCCACCGACGAGCGCAGCGACGACGTCGAGCGCGCCCGGCAGCTCGTCGACACGATGGTCCGGCAGTACGGCTTCTTCCACTGGCACATCGAGTTCCCGCACATCTTCGAAGTCCCCGCCGACGGGGTTCCCGCCGACAGGGCCGGCGTCGACCCGGCCACCGGCTGGCGCGGCGGCTTCAGCTGCGTACTGACCAACCCGCCCTGGGAGCGGGTCAAACTCCAGGAGCAGGAGTTCTTCGACGGCCAGCACGAAGCGGTCGCCGGTGCGCCGAACGCCGCCGCCCGCAAGAAGCTGATCGCCGCACTCGCCGACAGCGAGCAGCCCGCCGAGCGTGACCTGCACCTGAGCTGGACGAAGGCGCTGCGCACCGCCAGCGGCATCAGCCACCTGCTGCGGACCGCCGGCCGGCACCGGCTCACCGGACGCGGCGACATCAACACGTACGCCGTCTTCGCCGAAACCAGCCGGACGCTGCTCGCCACCACCGGCCAGGTCGGCATCATCGTCCCGACCGGGATCGCCACCGATGCGACCACCCAGGACTTCTTCAAGGACCTGGTACGCCGTCGGAGTCTGGTGTCGTTGTTCGACTTCGAGAACGAGGACCGGGTCTTCTCGGAGGTGCATCACTCGTTCCGGTTCGTTCTGTTGACGGTGGCGGGTGTGCGGCGGCCGGTCGATCGGGTGTCGTTGGTGTTCCGGGTGCGGCAGGTGGATCAGATCGTGCGGCGGGCGTACGTGTTGTCGCCGGAGGAGATCAGTCTGTTGAACCCGAACACGGGGACGTGTCCGGTGTTTATGTCCCGGCGGGACGCGGAGATCACGTTGGGGATCTACCGGCGGGTGCCGGTGTTGTGGCGCGAGGACCGTCCGGACGGTAACCCGTGGGGTGTGTCGTTCCTGGCGATGCTGCACATGGCCAACGACTCGGGGTTGTTCCGTGGCTACGACGACCTGGTCCAGGATGGCTGGACGTTGAAGGGCTACCACTTCGTCCGAGGCGACGAGCGCATGCTGCCGTTGTACGAGGCAAAGATGGTCCACTTCTACGACCACCGGCTGGGTACGTACGAGGGTGCGACGCAGGCGCAGTTGAACGTCGGGACGCTGCCCCGCCTTACCGACGCCGATCATGACGATCCGGCGCGGCTGCCGCTGCCACGCTACTGGGTGCCGAAGTCGGCGGTGGACGATCGGTTGGCCGGGCGCTGGTCGCATGACTGGCTGCTGGGTTGGCGCGACATCGCCCCCAGTACCAACGAACGCACCCTGATCCCCGCCGTCATTCCGCTAGCTGCGGTAGGCCACACCAATCCGCTCCTGATCTCCGACCAGCAGCGGGTGGTTGTGGGGTCGTTGGCGGCCAACCTGGCCACGCTGGTTACCGACTACGCCGCGCGCCAGAAGCTGTCCGGAACCCACTTGACCTACGCGGTGCTTCGCCAACTGCCGGTGCTGCCGCCGCAGCGGTACGCCGAACGGGCGCCCTGGGATCCGGATGTCGTCGACCTGTCGGAGTGGATCCGGCCCCGGGCGCTGGAGCTGACCTACACCGCGCACGACCTCGCACCGTACGCCCGTGACCTCGGCGACGACGGCCCGCCGTTCCGGTGGGACCCGCAGCGACGTGAACTCATCCGCGCCGAACTCGACGCCGCCTACTTCCACCTGTACGGGGTGGACCGTGACGACGTCGACCACATCATGGAGACCTTCAAGGTCGTCCGGGACAAGGACGAGAACGCGCACGGCGAGTACCGCACCAAACGCCTGATCCTGGAGCGCTACGACGCGATGGCCGCTGCCGTCCGCACCGGTACGCCGTACCGTTGCCCGCTCGACCCGCCCCCTGGGCGTGGCCGGCGGTCCGATCAGACTGCGGAGACGAGGCGTTGACGGTACGCCTGAAGCTGGTCACCGTCGCGGGTGTGCCAGCACGGCCCGAGCTCCCAGCCGAGCCGTTCGTAGAAGCCGGTCGCTCCGGCCGACCCGACCGGGGTAACCAGCTCGGCCTCTGCCGCCCCGGCGCGCCGGGCGTCCGCAACGAACCGGCGGACAAGCTCCGCCCCGATGCCACTGCCCCGCCACTTCGGTTGCACCGCCACCGCGACCATCACCGCGACCTGCGCATTCTCGGACGGCGCGTCCGCCGGGGTCGGCTGGCCGGACCGGCGCTGCGCGATCTGCCGGGCCCACGGTCCAACCCGGGAGGACAGCTGGCGGGCCAACCATGGACGGCGGACCACCGCACCTACGCCGGAAACTGACAGTGCGGCCAGCGCCCGCCGGTCGGCGAACAGCGCCGCCATGTGGGCGGCCTGGTCGGTGGTGCCCAGCAGGAATCCGACAACGTCGCCGTCGGGCGTCGTCGGGTTGGTGACCACGTAGCCGACGCCGTGCCGGGAGTCGAGGTAGGTACGGTGCCAGCGGCGGACGAAGCCTGCCCCGAGAGACGGAAACAGCCCGACCGGCAGGAACTCCACATGCGTGCGAGCCGTCGTCGCCAGGTCGGCGTGCTCGGCTGGCCGCACGAGGGCTCCGCTGCGGCCCGACCCCGTCACCGGGGTGCGGGACCGCGTCAGAGTGTTGGCGCTGCCCATCATGGCCTACGAGTACCCGCCGTCAGGGTGGACATGCGAGGGCTGGATCTGCCGCCCGACGGGGCCAGGCCCGCAGGTCGAGAAGCAGGGCGCGGTGGTCGGAGACTTCCGGCTGACGCACGATTTCGAACCGTTCGACGGCGGCGACGTCGGAGACGAGCAGATAGCTCGCGTGCCGGACCGGCTTCGGATAATGCGACGTACGGGTGTCCGCCGTGCCAACCAGCTCAGTCAGCCCGATACCGCCCAGCACGTCGAACGTCTCGCTGTCGGGCAGTACGTTGAAATCCCCGCACACCACCACCAGATCGTCCGGCTCGCGTATCCGCTGGACCAGCTCGGTCAGCCGTACCGCCTGGGCCCGGCGCGCCGGGGTGTCCGCCTTGCCGGCCGGGTCGCGCAGCCCGTGCACCTGCACCACCCACACCTGCCGGCCGTCCGTGCGCCCGACGACGCCGACGGCGAGCGCCACCCGTGGACGGTCCGCGACGGTCCACTCGCCATGGGCGACAAACTCCCCGTGTACGAAGGCCGAGTCGACACCGACGACAGGCAGCCGTTCGGCGACCATCGTCGCCACGCCGAAGTCCTGCCGGTGCCGGGCACCCGTCGCGTCGGTCACCGGCCCGGAGTCACTGGCCAGGAAGAGCGCCTGGTGGCGGGGCAGTACGGCGCGGACGTCGTCGAACAGGTTCGCGCGCTGCGGCAGGGCGCGGTCGCCGTCGTCGAACCGGGTCCACCCGGTCAGGCCCGGCGTCCGGGTCACCTCCTGCAGGCAGACCACATCGGCCGCGCCCTCGGCCAGCCAGGGCAACAGCTCGTTGGCCAGCGCCCCACCCCAGGCGTTCACACTCACGATCCGCAGCACGACACCCCCGCTCATACGATCACGGGATCTCGCCTTCCGGCACCAGCCTTTCGGGTCAGTGGTTCGGTGGCCGTAGGCTGCGAGGTCACCTGAGATCAAGGAAGGGTGACGCTTGTGGCTGGCGGTGTGCGGAACGGGCTGCTGGTGCGTACCTGCCTGGAAGTTCTCCGCGACAGCGGGCAGCGGCTGCATGGCAGGGACGTGCTCGACCAAGTCGCGGAGCGGATCGATCTCAACGAGGCCGAGATGCGACCGCACCGCAACGGTTCACCGGCCTGGGCGGTCGCGGCCCGCTTCTACGCCGGCGACGCTGCCACCATCGGCTGGCTGATCAAACGGGACGCGCTGTGGTGGATCACCGACGACGGCTTGGCCGCCCTAGACATGTTTCCCGACCCGGACACCCTCTTGAGTGAGATCAACAAGCGATACAACGGCATCGTCCGAGATCGAAAGGCCGCACGGAAGAAGTACGACGACCGGCTCGAGAAGATCACCAGCACCCTGGAGCTTGTACCGGCCGGCTCCTGGACAGCGTACGACGATCTGGCCGAGCTGGTCGACGGCACGCCGGACGACATCGCCCACCTACTGGCCGACACCTACGTCGACAACGCGCACCGCGTCCTCGACGCTTCCGGTCGGGTCCCCGATGCCAGGCACCAGCATGCCCGGCTACGCGGTAGCGACCTGGCGGCCCGGCTCAGCGAGGAAGGTATCGAGTTCGTCGGCGGTCGGGCGAACGCCGAACAGCGGATCACCGCTGACTTCCTCGCCGAGCGACTCGCCGAGACCGCCACCCTCGCGGCTGAACCCGTCGCGCGGCGGGCCTGGCTGGTCCGGGGCAGCAACGTCGACGGCGCCGACCTGGTGCCGCAGTGGCTAGCCGAAGGTTGGGTGTCGCTGGCAGCCTCCCAACTGCCGCACCTCGGCCCCGGCATCGACGAACAGCAGCTGACCCAGGCCGTCGCCGACGCCTACCGGCACAAGAGCTATTCGGTACGGGAGAAGCTGACCGGCGAGTTCAACGCCTTCCTGCGGTTGATGCGGGACGGGGACTTCGTGGCGACCGCGCACCACGGCGACGTACACCTCGGGTTGGTCACCGGCCCGCCCAGCTTCACCGGCGCCGAGGAGCTACCGTCCCACCTGCGCCGGCCGGTGCGCTGGCTGGAGCTCGACCCGCCGGTGGACCTGTCGGCGCTGCCCGCCGCCCTGTCCAACCTGTTGCAGAGCCAGGACGACGTGGTCGACCTGACCGACGGGCTGGCCGCGCTGGAACACCTCGCTGCGCCGCTGCTGCGCGAACCGGCGCCGACCGCGGCACCGGCCACCCCCGCGACGCCGCCGCCAGGTCCGATGGCGACCCCGACCCCGCCGCCGGCGGCCGAAGCGCGACTCGGTGACGTCCCCGCCGACCTGGCCGACACGCTGCTGCTCGACCTCGACTGGCTGCGGGAGCTGCGTGAGCTGCTGGCCAGGCGGCGGCAGATCATCCTGTACGGCCCACCCGGGACCGGCAAGACGTACGTCGCCCGCGCCCTCGCCGCCCGGCTCACCGAACCCCACGCGGTACGGCTGATCCAGTTCCACCCGTCGTACACCTACGAGGACTTCTTCGAAGGGTTCCGGCCCGAGGCCGGCGACGACGGCACTCTACGGTTCAAGCTCACCTCCGGGCCGCTGCGCCGGCTCGCCGACGCCGCCCGGGAACACCCGTCCACGGCGTACGTGCTGATCATCGACGAGATAAACCGGGGGAACCTGGCGAAGGTCTTCGGCGAGCTGTACTTCCTGCTCGAATACCGTGACCAGCCGATCGCGCTGCAGTACTCGGCGAAGGACTTCACCCTGCCGGCCAACCTCTACCTGATCGGCACGATGAACACCGCCGACCGGTCGATCGCCCAGATCGACGCCGCGATGCGCCGCCGCTTCGCGTTCGTCGAGATGCACCCGGACCGGCCGCCGGTCGCCGGCCTGCTGCGTCGCTGGCTCACCGCCCGCGACCTGCCTGCCAAGGCCGCCGACCTGCTCGACGCCCTCAACGCCCGGCTCGCCGACGCCGACTACGCCGTCGGGCCGACGTACCTGCTGGACGAGGCCGACCACCGCGACCCGGACGGCCTCGACCGGGTCTGGCGCCATGACATCCTGCCGCTGCTCGCCGACCACCACTACGCCGACGACCTGGACGTACCCGGCCGGTACGGGCTCGACGCGCTGCGGGCCGCCCTGGCTGATCGGCAGCCGCCACCGTGACCCGAGTGATCCAGCTGCGGGAGGCCGGTCCGGCGCTGAACGTGGCACTGACCGGCGAGCAGGCCCGGCAGCTGGCGGCGGCCCGCGCGGGCCGGCAACCGGTCGTCGAGGTACGACCGGGCCCGTCGGCCGGGCGTTGGCTGCTGCGCGCCACCCGGCTCGTCGGCGCCGCCCGCATCGGCGACCTCGATGTGTACGTCGCGCCGAAGGTGCCGGTAGCGCGGCTGTTGTTCCTGTTCGGCTACGCGCGGAACCCGCACCGTTGGCAGCCGGCGAGCCTGCCGTTGGGTGCCAGCGACGAGCTGGCTCCGGCGCTCGCCGAGGCGCTGTGTCGGCAGGTCGACCGGGCGATCCGGGGCGGGCTGCGACACGGCTACCAGGAGGTCGACGCCGCATCGACGGTTTTGCGCGGGCGGATGATGCCGGCCCGGCAGTTGACCCGTCGGCTCGGCCAGCCGCTGCCGCTGGAAGTCCGCTACGACGAGTTCACCGCCGACACGCCGGAGAACCGCATCCTGGTCAGCGCGGTCGAACGGATGCTGCGCGTTCCCGGGCTGGTGCCGTCGGTACGTCGCCGGCTCAGCCAGCTGGCTGAGCGGTTCCCCGGTGTCGCTCGGCTGCGTCCCGGTGCCCCGGTGCCGATCTGGCGTCCGGGCCGCAGCAACGCCCAGCTGCACACCGCCCTGTGGCTGGCCGAGCTGGTCCTCGCCGGATCGTCGCTCGACGCCCGCGCCGGTGACCGGGCCGCGAACGGCCTGCTGCTCGACATGGCGCGGGTCTTCGAGTCGTTCGTCGCTGCCGCGCTGCGGGCCGTGCTGCCCGCCGGCCAGCTGCGCACCCAGACAACCGATCACCTCGACGAGGCCGGCCTGATCGACATCCGCCCCGATCTGACCTGGTGGGACGAGGGCCGGGTAGCTGCGGTGGCCGACACCAAGTACAAGACCCGGACACCCGTCGACGACTTGTATCAGATGCTGGCCTACTGCGTCGCGTACGGTCTGGACACCGGCCATCTCATCTACGCCGGGGAGGGCGGTCCGACCGCGCACGTGGTCCGCCGGACCGGGATCCGGCTCGTCTGCCACCGGATCGACCTGGACGGGTCCACTGGCGACCTGCTGGAGCAGGTACGGCGGGTCGGTGCCGGGATGACGCTGGGCCGACGCCCGGGACGCGGGTCGATAGAGTCAGCGGCGTGAACGCGGCGTACCTGGTGGTCCTCGGTGAGCTGAGCCGGTGAGCTGACACCGCCCACTCGGGCGGCCGCCAGCCGCCCTTGTCGATTTTGTCGCGACAACAGCGCCGATGCCGGGTTTGCGGCTGACATCGCCTACTTAACGGCAAAGATGACAACGAGTCGTTGTTACGCCCGGGTAGGGCGGTAATAATTCGTCCTGTGGGCATAGCTTCATTTGCGGGACGATTATCCTCAACTTCGGATTGAACGATCCGCTGGCTGCTTCTGGGTCAACTTGAAGTATTGACATGCTTGCGCTCCGGTTGGGGCGCTGTTAGCCTTCTGTCCGTGGCCCGGTCAGGGGCCGGTAGGTCGATTTATTTCACCTGAGTTACGCCCGCCAAGACAGTCTCAATCAACCACCCCTTGGGACGTTCATGTCGACGATGTGGCCGAAGTGATGACCGCTGCCTCAACCGCTGATTCAACGCCGACTGATGGAGATCGTAAGAGGGATTTCCGGCTGTACTGGATAGCCGGGGCCGTCGACCAACTCGGGTCGCAGACCTCCGGCATCGTCTTTCCGCTGGTCACCCTCGCGATAACCGGTTCGCCCGCCGCCGCCGGTCTGGTGGGCGCGCTGGCCCTGGCCGGTCGACTTGTCGCCGCGCCTGCGGCCGGCGTACTGGCCGACCGGTTGCCCCGCAAGCGGATGATGGTGGCGTCACTACTGCTGGCCGCCGCCACGATGGCGGTGCTCTTCGTCGCGGTCGCCAGCGGTACGGCGACCCTGGTGGTGCTCACTGCCGCCGCCTTCGTCGAAGGGCTCGCCCAGAGCGGCTACGAGGCGGCCGGCGCGGGCTCGATTCGCCGGGTGCTGCCGGCCGACGACAAGAAGGCGCTGTCCCGGCTGGAGGCGCGCAATCACGCCGTACAGATCGTCGGTCCGGTTTTCGGTGGCGCACTCTACCAGATAGGCCGGTGGGTGCCATTCCTGGTGGACGCCGTGTCATATGTGGTGTCCGCATTTCTGGTCGGTGCGATCCGCACCGATCTCACCCCGGACCGTGCCGAACGCACGTCGTTCCTCACCGATCTGCGGGACGGCCTGCGCTTCGTGTGGCGGCAGCCGTTTCTGCGATTCGTGACGATCTGGGCTGCCGGGATCAATTTTACCTTCGGCGCACTCATCTACTACGCGATTCTGACCGCCGGGCAGCAGGGCGCGGCCGCGTCGTCGATCGGACTGGTGCTGACCGTGGCCAGCGTAGGCGGGTTGACCGGCGCGTTGCTGGCGCCCGCCGTGTTCAGCCGGATCCGGCCGATGACCGTCATCGTCGTCGCCTCCTGGGCGATGGTCGCCCTGGTCGCGGCCATGTCGCAGGCCCGGCAGACCTGGACGTACGGCCTGCTCTTCGGCCTGGTCTTCCTGCTCAGCCCGTTGCTCGGGGTCATCTTCCAGTCGCGGGTCATCGCGTTGACGCCGGACGAGCTACAGGGCCGGGTCGGCACCGTGATGGGCACCGCCGGCGAGGTGCTGCAGACCCCGGCGCCGCTGCTCGCCGGCCTGCTCGTCGCCTGGTACAGCCCGACCGCCGTTGCGCTGATCTTCGCCGCCGCACTGGCCGGGCTGGCCGTCTACACGACGGTCAACCTGCGCCAACTGCGCGCCGGGGCGGAGGACCCATCAGACGACGCGACGCCGACCGAACCCGACGTGACGTCGACCGAACCCGTGGCAGAGGAGGCACGCCGATGAGCCGTGAATACCGACTGTTCTACCCGGCGCTTCCGGCGGTCGCCGAGCACGCGCCGCACCGGGTGGTCTACGTCGGCGACGCCGACGGTCGATGCCAGATCCTGGCTTGGGACCGTCGGGCCGACACGGTCACCCAGCTCACCGACCGGGCGACCGGAACGATCCGGGCCGCGTTGGACCCGGCCGGCGAGACGGTGTGGTGGTTCGACGACGACCTCGCCGGGGTGGGTGTCTGGCGTACCCGCGACTTCCCGAACATCGACACCGACCAGGTCACCTCGCCGGTCTCGGCTCCGGCGCTGCCCGGGGTGACGCCGGCGCGGCACGCCGGGATCGCGATGGCCGACGACGGAACCGCCCTGGTCGGGCTCGCCGACGAGGACGGCCTGACCCTGCACCGGCGCGACCCGCACGGGCGAATCACCGAGGTCACCCGGACCGCCGGGTACGCGTACCTGGTCGACCTGGACCCGACCGGTGAGCTGGCGGCGGTCGGCACCGACTCGGCCGCCGCGGACGCCGTGACCGTGGTCGGCCGCGACGGGGCCACGGTCGGGGTGGTGTCCGGCCGGCCGGATCGGCGGGTCTGGGCGCTCGGCTTCGCCCCCGGCGGCGGCGAACCCAGGCTGCTGCTCGTGCTGGAGCAGGACGACCGGTACTTCCCGGCGACCTGGACCCGGGCCGACGGACTGCAGCCGCACAGCTGGTGCTGGTTCGACACCGAGATCACCGCGAGCTGGTACCCGGACGGCCGGCGGATCCTGATTCGTCAGGACCGGCACGCCCATACGATCCTGCACGAGGCCGACCTGACGGTGCGGGCCAGCGCGGTACTGCCGACCCCGCCGGGCAGTGTGCTGGACGCGGCGGTCTGGCCGGACGGCGACGTCGTCTACATCTGGACCGACTCGCTGACCCCGCCGCAGCTACGGTCGGGCCGTGACGTCCGGCTGCCGGACAGCGGCGCCGGCCCGGACCCGGCGGCGTCCGCCACGGTCGACGACTACCAGCGGCAGGAGCTGTGGGTGCCGGGGCCGGGCGGGCCGATCCACGTGCTGCTGACCACCCCGAACGACGACCGGCGTACCCGTCCCGCCGTGTTCCTGGTCCACGGCGGACCGTCGCAGCACGCGCGGGACGCGTACGACCCGCTGGTGGAGATCCTGGCCAGCACCGGCTGCGCGGTGGTGCGTGCCAACTACCGGGGGTCCAGCGGCTACGGCTCCGCCTGGCGTAACGACTTCAGCTCCGGCGTCGGGCTGACCCAGGTCGCCGATCTGGCGGCGGTCCGCGAGCATCTGGTGACCGAGGGGTTGATCGAGGCGGGACGGGTCGCCCTGTGGGGCACCTCGTGGGGTGGCTATCTGACCCTGCTCGCCCTCGGTGTGCAGCCCCGGCTGTGGCGGCTCGGGGTGGCGATCAGCCCGATCGCCGACTACGCCGCCGCGTTTCATGCGGCGTCCCCGGCGGTCCAGGCGCTCGACGTGATGCTGTTCGGCGGCACCCCGGAGCAGGTTCCCGAGGCGTACGCCCGGTCGTCGCCGGCCAGCTACGTCGACCAGGTCACCGCGCCGGTGCTGCTCGCCGTCTCCAGCGACGACGTGCGCTGCCCGCCGGCTCCGGTGGAGCGGTACGCCGGCCTGTTGGCCGCCCGCCGCGTTCCGCATCAGCTGGTCCGCCGCCGGGCCGGGCACGACGACTTCGACGCCCGCAGCCATCTGTCGCTGATGCAGACCGTGCTGCTGTTCATGCAGCGGCACTTCGACGGCGTGCAGGAGGAGGGTACGGCGGTCGCGCTCGCCATGGCGCGGCCAGTCGGCTGACCTGTTCCCCGCACGTTGGCAGGTTCGGTCCGATCGGGAGAGGAGGTGAACGGTATGCGGAAGAACGTTGTCGAGAACGACCCGATCAACGGCAACCGCGACCAGCTTCGCAGCGCGAACGTCACGGTCACGGTCTCGGTCAAGATCAAGTTCTGATCCGGGTCGTACGGGGTGGAGGCGGGCGGGTCGCGCCCTGGCCGGTATCGCCTGACCGCCTCCATCCCATCGGCGCCGACCTCACCATCCCACCGGGAATCCTGTCCACCTCCGACACCCGCGCTGACCGGGTTCGTCGGTCGCGGCTCGCATAGAAGGGAAGGGCACATGCGGATCCTGCTGGTCAACATGCCGTGGTCATCGATCGATGTCCCGTCGCTGGCACTGGGCATCCTCACCAACAGCGTCCGCCAGAAGATGCCGGACGCCGAGGTCGAGGTGATGCACGCCAACCTCGACTTCGTCGACTGGGTGGTCGACCGACGTGAGTTCGGCCTCGGCGACTACTACTACTATTCGCTGTTCACCTACTTCTCCGGCTGCGGTGACTGGGTCTTCTCCTCCGCCCTCTACGACGACCCTGAATGGCGGGTCAGCGAGTTCACCCGCGTCGTCCAGGGTCAGATGTCCGAACGCGACCTGAGCCGCAACATGGACCTGCACCGGGCCGCGCCGGAGTTCATCGATGAGATCGCCGCCCGGATCGCCGACCGGGCACCCGACCTCGTCGGATTCACCTCGACGTTCCAGCAGAACACCGCAGCACTGGCGACTGCCCGGGCGGTGAAGAAACTCGACCCCCGGATCCGTACCGCCCTCGGTGGGGCGAACTGCGACGGCGAGCAGGGTGCGGCGCTGCACCGCAACTTCTCCTTCATCGACTTCGTGGTACGTGGCGAAGGGGAGGCGGCTTTTCCCCAGCTGCTCACCGCGCTGGCGGCCGCGCCAGCGGACAACCAGGGCGACTTTTCCAGCATCGAGGGCCTGTGCTGGGCCACCCCGGACGGCCGACACGTGGCCAACCCGATGAGCACCGCACCGCTGCCGCCGGCTGAGATCGTCAGCCCGGACTACACCGGCTACTTCGAGCGGCTGGCCCGATCCAAGGCGAACAACTGGGTCGAGCCCCGGCTGGTGGTGGAAGGCGCCCGCGGCTGCTGGTGGGGCGAGAAGCACCACTGCACCTTCTGCGGGCTCAACGGATCGTTCATGCAGTTCCGCAGCAAGCATCCCGGCCGGTTCTACGACGAGATCATCGGACTGGTCGAGCGCCACCAGGTGCTGGACATGTTCGTCGTCGACAACATCCTCGACATGAGCTACGTCAACTCGCTGCTGCCCCGGCTGGCCGAATCCGACTACGACCTGCGGCTGCAGTACGAGATCAAGTCGAACATGCGTGGCCCGCAGGTGCAGGCCCTGGCCGACGCCGGCCTGGTCAGCGTCCAGCCAGGCATCGAGAACCTGAACAGCCGGGTGCTGAAGATAATGGACAAGGGGGTGACCGGCTGCCTCAATGTGCGGATGCTGCGCGACGCGGAGACCAGCGGCATCACCATCGCCTGGAACTACCTGTACGGCTTCCCCGGCGAGACCGACGCCGACTACCAGTCGATCATTGACCAGATGCCGGCCCTGCACCACCTCTGCCCACCCGACGGCAGCACCCGGATCGCCATCGAACGGTTCAGCCCGTACTTCGTCAAGCCGGAGCTCGGCTTCACCGACCTGCGGCCGGCCGCCCAGTACCGGCTCATCTACGACCTGCCCGAGTCGGAGCTGATGGACCTGGCGTACATCTTCGACACCCCGACCCAGGGCATCGACGAGGACCTCGCCGAGACCCTCGACCGGGCCGTCACCAGCTGGCAGCACGAGTACGCCCGCAGCCGGCTGACCCACCACGACCTTGGCACCGAGATCGTGCTGGTCAGCGAGCGGCGGCAGTTCGACTGGCACGTGCTGCGGTTGACGGATCCGACCGAGATCGCCGCCTTCCGGCAGCTGGACCAGCCGCACAGCGTCGCCTCACTGGCCCGGCGGATATCCGCGTCGGAGGAGGCAGTGGCCACGCTGCTCGCCCGCTGGAGCGACCTCGGCCTGCTGTTCAGCGAGGCCGACCAGTTCATCCAGATCGCACCGCAGGCGATGAACCAGGACCTGCTCCGCATCGACCACCTGCACCAGGAGCGGGCCGCCGCGCAGGCGGAAGCTGCGTCGACGGACCCGGCCACGTCCGCCGGGCACCCCACGCCCGAGCCCGCGCTCACCGCCGTCTGACAGGAGCACCGCGTTGATCAGCACCGACATCGAGGCACCGCCGACCGGGCCGGTCGTGGTCCGACTGCACCGGGACCACGATCCGGCGGTCGCCGACATTCCCGGCATCGACCTGGGCACGGCCGAGTTCACCGGGCTCGCCGCCGATACCGTCGCGGACTGGCTCGACCGGGGGGTACGCAAGGTGGCGCTGCCCGGCGTCGTCGACCTCACCGCCGCCGGCTCGGTGGCGGCGGCCGACGCGGTCCGCCGGCTCGTCCTGGTCCGGGAGCTGACCAGCTACGCCATCGAGGTGGACTGGTCGATACGGCTGCCGGGCGGCGACGGCGACCTGTGGCGGGTGTACGGGCATCTGCGTCCGCCAGCGGCGGTCGAGATCGTCGGCGCCGACCCTGAAACCGATCCGGGGACGGTGGCCGCTGCCGCCTGGCGGGACGCGTTCTACTTCGACAAGTGCACCTACCGGCGTGGCCCTGGGTTCGTCCAGGTCCGGGATCGGCGGGCTGGTCGGCTCAACCTGCTGACCATCGACGACCCGGCCTACCTGGCGGTGCTGGAGCAGTTGCTCGACGGTGCCGAGATGACCACTGTCGACCTGGACATCGCCCGCGAGTTCGGCGAGGAAGGGCTGGTCACGAAGGTGGGCGACCGACTGGTCTGGTTGCCGCACCGGCTGCGCCGCTGGCCGCTGCCGTCGATGGTGGTGTGACCTCGTCGCCCATCGCCTCCGGCGGGACGCCGGTCCAGCGGGAGTACGCGCTGTCCACGAAGTACGCCTCGCCCGGATCCCAGGTGTGCCCGGTGGGCCGCCGATGGTAGAGGTAGCCGAGCGGGTGGGTGCGGTAAATGGTGGCGCCCTCCGCCCGGAGCCGCTCGATCAGGCCGAGGTCGACCGAGCGGGGCACCGGCCGCCAGCCCCCGACCGCCTCCAGATCACCCTTGGCGAGCAGCATCGTGCCGCCGGCGACCACATCGCCGTACGCCTCGGGAATGCCGGACGATCGGCGCAGGGTGACCCTACGGTCTTCCAGGTAGACGAACTCGGCGCTCTTGCCGACCAGGGTGGCCCCGGAATAGTGCCGGGCCAGCACCAGGTCCCAGACGTGTTCGACGCCGTAGCTGTCGTCGTCGTCGAACTTAGTGATCAGGGTGCCACGGGCGCGCCGGGTGGCCGCTGCGAGCCCGGCGCCGAAGTCGACCGACTCCGGCAGGTGCAGCACCTCGAACGGGCGGCCCGCGTCGGACAACGCCCGGCGGGCCGGCTCCGGCAACTCGATGCCGTGCAGGCCCAGGATGATTTCCATCTCCGGATAGGTCTGCGCGATGATCGCGGCCAGCGCGGTGGTGACCAGCTCCGGCCGCCGGGTGATCAGGACCGCGCTGACCGATGGCGGCCGACCGAGTGCCGGCAGCCCGTCGTCGGCGAGGCCGGGCAGCCGCAGCCCTGCGGCGTGGCCGCGCATCGCGGCCCGGCGCTGCCGTACGCTGCGCGCCTCGACAGCCAACGACCCGTCCGGCCCGGCTGATCCGGGCGGCTGTCCGGTGACGAGCATGCGTAGCTGCGGGTCGAGCAGGTCGGCCACGGCCGGCGGCAGGATCGGGGCGTGTACGAGTACCCCGGTCGCGGCGAGCTGGACCAGCAGCCCGGCGGTCTGCTCGGGGTGTTCACCGGGCACCAGCCGACAGCGCACCGCGCGGACCTGCCGCAGCGCGGCCAGCGCCGCCGCGTCCAGCCCGGGGCCGGTCAGCGACCCGTATCGGGTCGATCCGCTGGTCGGTCCGCGGAACCTGGCCCCGGACCGGTCGGCGCGGGCGAACTCCAGGGAAATCTCTGCCGCCTCCGGCCGGTACGCGGCAGCCAGCCGGCCACGCGGGTTGATCCGTTCCGCGTCGATCAGCACGAGCCGCTCGCCAGCGGGTGTGGTGACCGCGTGCCCGGCGCCGGCCAACCGGACACCGTACGCCGCGCCGCGCTCGCCCTGCGGGCCGGTGGCATCCCGGCCGGGATCCTGCGGGCCGGTGACGTCCCGGCCGTCCAGCACCAGGTCGTGGGCGCGGATCTCGTCGCGCTCGGGCAGCGGGCCGGCGGTCAGCACGGTCGCCCCCGCCGGCAGGTACGCCGGCGGGGCACCAAGGGCGGTGAGATCGGCGGTGCCGGGGGACGGCATCGGCCGAGATCCGTCCAACGCGCGCAGCGCCGCCCGTACCGCCGACCGCAGCGGCACCGGGGCGGCGAGCGCCAGCCGGACGGTGGCCGCGCCCCGGCGCAGCCTGGGCAGCCCGACCCGGTGCCGACGCAGCTGCGGCAACGTGCCGATGCTGCCGGACCAGCCGAGCCCCGGATACCGCCACCAGACGACGACCACGGTGGCAGCGCGTACCGGCTGACCGGCCGACGGGTGGTGGGGCAGGTCGCGTAGCCGGTCCACGGTGCCGGCGATCACCAACGCGCGCCGGATACCGGGTATCCGCAGCACCCGCAACCCCACCGCGCGGCCGAGCCGTTCGGCGGGGTGGGGTGCCGGTAGTCCGGTGAGGCGCCAGGTGATCCGGCTGCCGGCCGGCGCGGAGGCGTCGGAGCCGGCGTCTCGCCTCACCTGATCGCCCCCTCCTCGGCTTCGTCGTCGACCGCACCACCTCGGGCGGGTACGGTGCCGGGCCGCGCCGCCGCCGGCGGTGTCCGACCGGCTGTGGTCGGCCGCCCACCGGCTCCAGTGGCTCCGCTGGTCCGGTCGGCCCGGCCGAGCAACCGTTTGCGCAGTGACCAGACGGCCATCAGCGTTCGATAGAGAGAGTAGGCGTTCGCCGCGACGAGTCGGTGCTTGATGGTCTCGTTGTCGTTGCCGTTGCCGTTGCCGTCGCCCGGGACCGGGTATCCGCCGACTGGCCGATGCTGGTGGTAGAGCTCGCAGGTGCGCCGGAAGTAGCGCCGCCGGTGGGACCTGGGGACCCGGTGCCGGTGTCCGAGCACCTGCAGGCAGTGCCAGATCATCCGGCCAAAGATCAACGGGCGTACGCCGGCGGCCCGGCCCGGGTGGGCGTCGAGGTAGGTGAAGACCCGCTGCCACTGGTCGAAGACCTCGAAGTGCCGGTCGCTGACCGTCCGGGTGATCGCGCCGTCGTCATGCTGCCGGTACGCGTAGCAGTCGCGATCCAGCACGGCGATCCGGTCGATGGCGACCAGCAGCGGGATCACGAACGAGACGTCTTCGTACCAGCCGGACTGGAAGGTGATCCCGGTGTCGACCAGCCGGTCCCGCTTGATGATCTTGTTGCAGGCGATCCACAGCACGTCGAGCAGCCCCGGCTCGTCGGCGAAGCGGAAGACCTCCGGAAGTTGGCGGCCGGGGGCGATGCCGGTGACCGGATGTTCCTCAGCCCGGCCGTCGGGGTAGATCCGGGAGTACCCGGTGATCAAGATGTCCGGGTCGGTGTGCTCGACCCGGTCGGCGACCGCGTCCAGTGAGCCGTCCGGCAACCAGTCGTCGCTGTCCACGCACCATACGTAGCGGCCGCTGGCGTGGGCGATACCTGCGTTGCGGGCGGCGCCCAGCCCGCTGTTGCGGTCCAGGGTGACCACGGTGATCTCGGGGTGTCGCTGTGCGTAGCTGGCCAGAATGGCGCTGGACCCGTCATCGGAGGCGTCGTCGACTGCCACGATCTCCACGTCCGCCCGACGCTGCGCCAGGACCGAGTCGAGGCACGCTGCGAGGTACTTCTCGACCCGGAACACCGGGATGATCAAGCTCAGCAGTGCCATCGGTGCAGCGCGCCTTCCACGTACGTCGGTGCGTCGGTCCGGCGGCGGGGGTCAACCGTCGGTCCGACATCGTCCGTCGGGTAGGGGAAGGGGGCCCTGGCAAAAGGCTAACAGCTGGTGACCAGTTGGCGAACGTCCGGGACTTTCCCGCCCATGTCACCGATCGTCGCCCACCCGACGTCTATCTCAGCAGGGATCGGACACCGGCAGGTCCACACCGGGGAGGGTGCCCAGGCATGGGAGTGCAGCGTGTACGGCGCGGCTGAGATCATCTTGCCCGGGCATGTGGCGGGCAGGCCGCGACCCGCCGTCGACCGGGTGGTATCCGCGTCAACGGCCCTGGACGGGTCGAGGACGGCGGACCGGGCTCCGTCCGGGGTGGTGGAGGAGTTCGCCGCGTTCGCCTCGGCCGCAGCGCCACGGTTGCGCCGCACCGCCTACCTGATGTGCCGCGACTGGCATCTGGCCCAGGATTTCACCCAGACGGCACTGGCCAAGATGTACGCCGCGTGGCAGCGGGTGTCCCGGTTCGACAACCTGGAGGCGTACAGCCGCAAGGTGCTGTTGCGGGTGGTGCTCGACCACCGCCGCCGGCTGAGCGCGCGGGAGCTGCCGGTCGCCAGCCCTGGTGAGGACGGGGATCCGGCCCGGTCCGCCCGGCCAGATCTGCGGGTCACCATGATCGACGCGCTCGGCTGTCTGCCGCCCCGCGACCGGGCGATCGTGGTGCTGCGCTACTGGGAGGACCAGAGCGTCGAGACCGTCGCCGAGACGCTCGGCGTCTCGGTGTCGGTGGTCAAGACCCAGAGCCGGCGTTCCCTGGCTCGGCTGCGGGAACTGCTCGGCGACAGCCGCGCCGACCTGTTGGCCGAGGACCCCTGATCGGCCGCCGGCCAGTCGACGTCAGTGATCGGTCGGTATCAGCGGGTGGTCAGGCGGCGCAGCCGTTGGCGGCCCCGGCGGGCCACTCGGACCCCGCGCCGCGCCGCGCGTCCAGCCTGGTAGCGGGCCATCCGGCTCCACCTTGCCGGCGTCGCGGCGGCGGTGACCAGCGGGTCCGAGACCACCAGACGCAGCCCACGGCGGCCGGGTGCGACCCACACGGCACGGCCCCGGGCGGTCAGCGTCGCCCGGGTGCCGGGCGCGCCCGGGGTCGGCGGGAGCACCAGCTCGGCACCGTCGTCGCGGGCGACGATCCGCAGCGCGTACCGGCCGCGGGGCAGCGTGGCCAGCGGTACGTCGGCCTGCCATCGGAGCCGGCCGCCGCTGCTGTCGGCCACGGTCAGCGGCAGCCGTAACCGGGTGTCGCCGATCTCCAGTACCAGGTCGTCCCGCTGGTCGCCGGGTGCGCCGCCGGGGCCGGGCAGGCCGCACCACCCGGTCAACCGGACCATCTCGTCGCCGGCCGGGCCACCGCGACGGACGCTGCGCACACCGACGGTCGGCGCGGGCACCCGCAGCAGGTCCCGGTAGCGGTCCCAGCGCGGATGGTCCAGGTAGAGCTGCCCACCGCACAGCCGTACCGGGCCGGCGTGCCGGGGCTGGCGTACTCCGTCCGGGTCCTGCTCGTAAAGGGCCACCGCGCGTAGCCCGGCGTGCGGGTTCCGGCTGAACTCGGCGGCGACCGGCACCGGTACGTCGGCCAGCAGCGCCGCCATCCGGCGGGTGAAATCGGCCAGCTGCCCGTCGTCGAGGGCGTCGGCGGCCCGCCCGGCGTAGTGCAGCTGCATGTACGCGACCCACCGTCCGATTGCCCCGGCCACCTCGGGCGCGACGTCGGAGCTACCGGCGACCAGCCGCTCGATGATGTTCAGATGCTGCATGATCTTCGCCGGCCGAAACCGGCCTTCCATGATCGATGAGCCGTTGCCGCGTTGCCGGTAGAGGTAGACCAGTCGCGGGCTGAGCGCGGTCAGCGGGGAGCGGACCAGCAGCGGGACGGTGAACAGGACATCCTCGAACGCGCTGCCCTCGGTGAACTCGGCCCCGACCTGGTCGACCAGGTCGCGGGCGAACACCTTGTTGCAGGCCGACGGGTTGCCGATCAGCAGCGGGGCCTCGGCGACGGACCCGATGGTGCGGGCCGGGCCGACGATCTCCGCCCGCCAGGGCGGGCTGGGCCGGGGTGGGAAGCCGTGCATGTCGCCGACCGCAACCGGCGCCCCGGCCCGATCGGCGATGTCGACCAGGTGGTCCAACCCGCCGTCGGGGTAGAGGTCGTCGGAGTCCAGAAAGCCCAGGTAGTTGCCGGTGGCCAGGCGTACCCCATGGTTGCGAGCGGCACCGAGACCGGCGTTGTCCTGCCGGACGTAGCGGACCCCCGGCGCCCGCCGGGCGTAGTCGCGGGCGATCTCGCTCGACGAGTCGGTGGAGCCGTCGTCAACGACGACGACCTCGATCTCGGTCCGCCGCGGCTGGCGGTCGATCGACGCCAGGGCCGCGCCGAGCCAGGCCTCGGTGTTGTAGACGGGTACGACGACGCTCGCCCTCGGGGCAGCCACGATCACCTCTCGGCGGGTTGTCCGACGGTGCCGCGCCGCTTCCGGCGGCGGGCCGGGTATGCGGTGGCGGCGGCGGTCAATCTACCGCGCCCGGGTGGCCGGTGCCCCTCAGCACGGCTCGCCGGCCGCCGGGTGCATGATGGCGGACGTGCTGGGGAAACTGCAGACCGAACCGGTCCGGAGCCGACTCGACCTGGTGGCCGCGCCGGTGGCCGCCGCCGTCGAGCAGTGGTCGGCCGAGGTGCTGGTCGACGTGGACGATGTGGTGGTGGCGCCGATCGACCCCGAACTCGCCGACACGGCCGCCTTCTGCGCCGCGTACGGGGTCGCGCTCGACGAGTCGGCCAACTGCGTGGTGATCGCCGGCAAGCGGGGCGGTGCCGTCCGGTACGCCGCCTGCATGGTGCTGGCCACCACCCGGGCGGACGTCAACGGGACGGTCCGCCGGCTGCTCGACGCCCGTAAGGCGAGCTTCGCCCCGATGGCCGACGCGGTGCAGACGACCGGGATGGAGTACGGCGGGATCACCCCGATCGGGCTGCCGCCGGAGTGGCCCATCCTGGTCGACGCGCGGGTGGTGGCGGCGCCGCACGTGGTGATCGGTTCCGGGGTGCGGGGCAGCAAGATCGTGCTTCCCGGTCCGGCGCTGGGGGTACTGCCCAACGCACGGGTCGTTGACGGGCTCGCGGTCCCAGCCGGCACCTGACCGGGCTCGCGGTCCCAGCCGGCACCTGACCGGGCTCCGCCGGGGTGAGACTCGGCGTCGGTGACGGTACGGTGATCGGCGGGCGTCGGGTCAGCGTGGACACCGGTGAATCAGTCGGCGGTATTCCGGTGACTGAACGGTCGTTCAATTCGGCTAGACACACGGTTAGGCTGGCCAGGTGACGGTAGATCAGCAGGCGGCAACGACGGACAGGGTGGAGCCGGGCGCGCCACGGCGACGCTCACGTCGCGACGAGATTCTCCAGATCGCGGTCGGGCTCTTCGCGGCCCGCGGCTACCACGGCGTGTCGATGGACGACATCGGGGCCGCTGCGGGGGTCACCGGTCCCGCTCTCTACCACCACTTCGCCGGCAAGGAAGCGATGCTCGCCGCAGCGCTCATTCCGGTCAGCGAGGAGCTGCTCGACGGCGGCCGCGCCCGAGTCGCGGCGTGGCCTGGCGACGCAACCGCCGCGCTCGCCTCGCTGATCGAGTTCCACGTCGAGTTCGCCCTGGCCAACCCGGCGGTCATCGCCCTGCACCTGCACGAGCTCGACCGGTTGCCGGAGGAGCCGCGTCGGCGGATCCGGCGGCTGCAGCGGCTCTACGTCGAGGAGTGGGTGGCGGTGCTCACCGCGCTGCGCCACGACCTCGACGCGGCCGAGGCCCGCGTGCTGGCGCACGCCGCGTTCGGCCTGATGAACTCCACCCCCTTTCTCGGCGGCGAGGTCAACCGGGAACGACGGGCCACCCTGCTGCGAGCCGCCACCCTCGCCGCCCTGCACGGCTGAGCAGCACACCGGGCCCATCCCCGCGCCCGGCACCGGGCGCCGCACCCCGCGAGGAGAGGCATGATCGAGTCGTTGCTGGTTGCCAACCGTGGCGAGATCGCCCGGCGGATCATCCGTACCGCCCGACGGTTGGGGGTCCGGACCGTCGCCGTGCACTCCGAGGCCGACGCCGGCATGCCCTTCGTCGCCGAGGCCGACCAGGCGATCTGCGTCGGGCCAGCGCAGCCGGCGCAGAGCTACCGTGACACCGAGGCGATCCTGGCCGCCGCCAAGAGCAGCGGCGCGCAGGCGATCCACCCCGGCTACGGGTTCCTGTCGGAGAACGCCAGCTTCGCTCGCGCGGCCGAGTCCGCCGGTCTGATCTGGGTCGGACCGGGTGGTGACGCGATCGAGGCGATGGGCGACAAGATCAACGCGCGGAACCTGATGTCCGCCGCCGGGGTTCCGGTGGCCGCCGGCAGCACCGAGCCCGCCGAGACCGTCGAGGCCGCACTCGACGCCGCCGCGACCATCGGCTACCCGGTGATGGTCAAGGCCGCTGCCGGCGGCGGCGGGATGGGCATGGGCGTCGCAGCCGACGACGCCGCGCTGCGGACCGAGTTCGACAAGGTCCGGGCGTTCGCCGCGCGCATGTTCGGCGACGGGTCCGTGCTGATCGAGCGCTACTTCACCCGGGTACGCCACGTGGAGGTGCAGATCCTCGGCTGGCGGGCGCCGGACGGCACCGACCGGGTCGTCGCCCTCGGCGAGCGGGAGTGCTCGGTGCAGCGGCGCAACCAGAAACTCGCCGAGGAGTCGCCGTCGCCGGCGGTGAGTGCCGAACTCCGGGCCGGGCTGCTTGCCGCCGCCGTACGGGCCGGGGAAGCGGTCGGCTACCGCAACGCCGGCACGGTGGAATGCCTGCTCGATCCGACCACCGGCGAGTTCTTTTTCCTGGAGATGAACACCCGGCTGCAGGTCGAGCACCCGGTCACCGAGCTGGTCTACGGCGTCGACCTGGTCGAGGAGCAGTTGCGGGTGGCCGCCGGGCTGGAACCGACGTTCGACCCGGCCTCCCTCGCGCCGCGCGGGCACGCGATCGAGCTGCGGATCAACGCCGAGGACCCGAAACGCTTTCTGCCCGGACCGGGCGCGATCACCGCCTGGTCGGAGCCGACCGGCGACGGGGTCCGGGTCGATTCCGGGTACGCCGCCGGCACCACCGTCACGCCGTTCTACGACTCGCTGATGGCCAAGCTGATCGTCTCCGGCGCCGACCGGGCCGAGGCGATCACCCGGGCCCGGGCCGCGGTCGCCGGGTTCGAGGTGGCCGGGCCGAAGTGCAACCTGCCGTTCTTCGCCGAGCTGCTGGAGCACCCGGAGTTCGTCTCCGGCGACTACGACACCGGCATCGTCGGCCGGATGCGGGCGCGGTGACCTTCACCGGATCCCATTGAGTGGACGGCACGGGCGCGGGATGCTGGACGGATGGCAGCGACGCCCCTTCCCGAGTCCGTGTCGATCCGCGAGGTCGGGCCGCGTGACGGCCTGCAGAACGAGCAGCCGATCCCGACCGAGGGCAAGGTCCGCCTGCTGGACGCGCTGTCCGGCACCGGCGTACGCCGGATCGAGGCGGTCTCGTTCGTCCACCCGAAAGCGATCCCGCAGATGGCCGACGCCGACGAGGTGTGGCAGCGGGCCCGGCGGGCGCCCGGGGTGCGCTACTCGGCGCTGGTGCCGAACCTGCGGGGTGCCCATCGAGCGCTCGACGCCGGCCTCTCCGAGATTGAAGTGGTGGTGTCGGCCAGCGACACGCACAACCGGCGCAACGTCAACCGGCCCACCGCCGAGTCGCTGGACGACATCGCCGAGCTGATTGCGCTGCTGCACGCCGCCGGGGCGCACGTCGAGGTGATCGTGGCGACCAGCTTCGGCTGCCCGTACGAAGGGGATGTCGACCCGCAGCGGGTGGCCGGGATCGTCGACCGGGTGGTGGCCGACGGGGCGGACCGGGTGGCGTTCGGCGACACCACCGGGATGGCCACCCCGCGCCGGGTCCGCGAGCTGGTCACGGCGGTGCGTGACCGGCAGGCGGCCGTGCCGGTGCTGCTGCATTTCCACGACACCCGGGGTACGGCGTTGGCGAACCTGCTGGCCGCGCTGGAGCTGGGGGTCACCGAGTTCGACGCCAGCGTCGGCGGCCTGGGTGGCTGCCCGTACGCGCCCGGGGCCAGCGGCAACGTGGCTACCGAGGAGGTGGTGCACATGTTGCACGACATGGGCGTCGAGACCGGGATCGACCTGGATGCGCTGCTGGCCGCCGCCGAGCTGGCGGAGGAGCTGGTCGGCAGGGAGCTTCCCTCCGGGGTGCTGCGTGCCGGCCCGCGTACCCGGCTCACCCCGACCAGCTGACCCGCCGGCGGGGGGTCGCGAGGGCGACCGCCGTACGGTAGCCTAACGATCGTTTAGTACGGGCTGGCGCGAGGGGGCGGCGTGACACTGGACGGTGAGGCGCTGGACCGGCTCGACAAGCGGATCCGGGCCGGCGGTGCGGAGAAGTACCATGCGGCCAACGCCGCCCGGGGCAAGCTGTTCGCCCGGGAACGGGTCGACCGGCTGGTCGACGCGGGCTCCTTCGTGGAGGACGGCCGGTACGCCAACGCCCTCGCCGACGGGCTGCCCGCCGACGGTGTGGTCACCGGCACCGCCACCATCGACGGTCGACAGGTCTGCCTGATGGCCAACGACTCCACGGTCAAGGCCGGCTCGTGGGGCGCCCGTACCGTCGAGAAGATCATCCGGATCATCGAGCGGGCGTACGACGCCGGCCTGCCGATGGTCTACCTGGTCGACTCCGCCGGGGCCCGGATCACCGATCAGGTCGACCTGTTCCCCGGCCGGCGCGGCGCGGGCAAGATCTTCTGGAACCAGGTGCGGGCCTCCGGGGCGATCCCGCAGGTCTGTGCCCTGTTCGGGCCGTCGGCCGCCGGCGGTGCCTACATTCCGGCGTTCTGCGACGTGGTGGCGATGGTCGAGGGCAACGCCAGCATGTACCTCGGCTCGGACCGGATGGTCGAGATGGTCACCGGCGAGAAGACCACCCTGGAGGCGATGGGCGGTGCCCGGGTGCACTGCGCCGAGTCCGGCGTCGGGCACTTCCTCTGCAAGTCCGAGGACGACGCGCTCGACGTGGTCCGCCGCTACCTGTCCTACCTGCCGGCCAACTGGCGACAGCCGCCACCGGCGACGACGGCCGGCGACCCGCCGGCCGGGGTCGACCTGGCCGCCCTGGTGCCGGCGAGTGAACGGCAGGCGTTCGACATGCGCCGGTTCGCCAAAGGACTGCTTGACGAGGGCAGCTTCCTGGAGATCCAGGCGCTGTGGGCCCGCGAGCTGACCGTCGGCTTCGGCCGGCTGGCCGGCCAGGTGGTCGGCGTGGTCGCCAACAACTCGATGTTCAAGGGCGGGGTGCTCTTCGTCGACTCTGCCGACAAGGCGACCCGGTTCGTGCAGCTCTGCGACGCGTTCAACGTACCGCTGCTGTTCCTGGCCGACGTGCCCGGCTTCATGGTCGGCAGCGCCGTGGAGAAACAGGGCATCATCCGGCACGGCGCGAAGATGATCAGCGCGATCTCGGAGGCCACCGTACCCAAGATCTGCGTCGTGGTCCGCAAGGCGTACGGTGCCGGGCTGTACGCGATGGCCGGCCCCGGATTCGAGCCGGACGCCACCCTGGCCCTGCCCACCGCGAAGATCGCGGTGATGGGCGCGGAGGCCGCGGTCAACGCGGTCTACGCCAACAAGATCGCGGCGATCGACGATCCCGACGAGCGGGCCGGCTTCGTCGCCGCCCGCCGCGCCGAGTACGAGCGCGACATCGATCTGACCCGGCTCGCCAGCGAACTCGTCGTCGACGACATCGTCCGGCCCGAACAGTTGCGTGCCGAACTGGTCCGGCGGTACGCGGCGGCCGCCGGCCGGGACCGGCACTTCTCCCACCGCCGGCACGGCGTCACTCCGGTCTAGCGGCACCGCAGGTGCGGCGGCCGGTGCCAGTGGCAGCCGATTGGGCTTCGAGTCCTCCAGAAAGGATCTGAGCATGGACTTCAGGCTGACCGACGAGCAGCAGGCGCTGCGGGAGAGCGTCCGCGAGTTCGCCCGCGAGGTGATCGCGCCGGTGATCGGTGACTACTACCAGCGGCACGCCTTCCCGTACGACATCGTCCGTCAGATGGGCAGGATGGGGCTGTTCGGGCTGCCGTTCCCGGAGGAGTACGGCGGGATGGGCGGCGACTACTTCGCGCTCTGTCTGGTGCTGGAGGAGCTGGCCCGGATCGATTCCAGTGTGGCCATCACCCTGGAGGCGGCGGTCTCGCTCGGCGCGATGCCGATCTACCGGTTCGGCACCCCGGAGCAGCGTGAGCGGTGGCTGCCGGAGTTGGTCAGCGGGGCGGCATTGGCCGGTTTCGGGCTGACCGAGCCGGGATTCGGGTCCGACGCCGGGGGGACCGCCACCCGGGCGGTGCGCGACGGCGACCATTGGGTGATCAACGGTTCGAAGGCGTTCATCACCAACTCGGGTACCGACATCACCTCGCTGGTGACGGTCACCGCGGTGACCGGGACCGGGCCGGATGGTTCGAAGGAACTGTCCACCATCATCGTGCCGGCCGGGACGCCGGGGTTCACCGTTGCGCCCGGCTACTCGAAGGTCGGCTGGTGTGCCTCGGACACCCACGAGTTGACGTTCGACGATTGTCGGGTTCCGGCCGATAATCTACTGGGTGAGCGGGGTCGGGGGTTCGCGCAATTCCTCCGGATTCTCGACGAGGGGCGGATCGCGATCGCCGCCCTCGCGGTCGGCCTCGCGCAGGGGTGTGTCGACGAGTCCGTCCGGTACGCGGGTCAGCGCCGCGCATTCGGCCAGCTCATCGGCGGGTATCAGGCGATTCAATTCAAGATCGCCGACATGGAGGTACGGGCGCACACCGCCCGGCTGGCCTACTACGACGCGGCCGCCCGGATGCTCGCCGGTGACCAGTTCAAACGTCAGGCCGCGGTGGCGAAGTTGCACGCCAGCGAGTGCGCCGTGCAGAACGCCCGGGAGGCGACCCAGCTCCACGGTGGTTACGGCTTCATGAACGAGTTCCCGGTCGCGCGTTTCTGGCGTGACGCGAAGATTCTCGAGATCGGCGAGGGCACCTCGGAGATCCAGCGAATGATCATCGCTCGTGATCTTGGGCTGGCCGCCGCTTGATGATCTTGTAAGGGCGCTCCGGAGGGCACCGCACCTCACCGGTTGTGTCGGAAATCCGTTCCTTTCGGGTCGTCAGCCTGACGCAAAGCTGACCCGGGCACCCCGCAATGCGTACCCTCTCCTGCCATGAGTCCGGATCATGCTCCTGACCAGAGCAGGGTCGGGTTCGACGAACTACTCCGCAGCCGTCGGCTGGCCGTCGGCCTGACCCAGGCGGAGCTCGCCGCGGTGGCCGGGGTCGGCGTGCGGACCGTCCGGGACCTGGAGCGGGCCCGCACGGCCCGGCCGCAGCGGACCACGGTCGATCTGCTCGTCGCCGCGCTCGGCCTGACCGGCGAGGACCGGACGGAGTTTCACGCGGCGGCGCGGGGCCGCCCGGCCGAGCCGCGTCCGACGATCCCGCGCCAGCTGACTCCGGCACTCGCCACCGCAGCGTTTTCGGCCGGGCCGCCCAGCGAGGCTGCCGGCGACATCGAGACGTTGGTCGGGCCCGGCCGTAGCCGTGGTGTCCCACTGCCCGGCGAACTGATCGGCCGCGACTGTGACGTGGCCGACCTGGCCGGCCTGCTGACTGCGGGCCCCGGTGCCGGGGCAGGGCTGGTCAGCCTGGTCGGACTGGCCGGAGTCGGCAAGACCAGCCTGGCGCTCGCGGTCGCCGCCGAGGTGACCGACCGGTATCCGGGCGGCACCGGTGGCATCGTCGTCACCGAAGGCTCCACCGTAAGTGACGTACTGACCGCCTCCGCCACCGTCTTCGGTGTCGGGCGGGTCAACGATCTGGCGGCCCGGCTCGCCGACGGCCCGACACTGCTGCTGGTCGACGCGGTGGAACGGGCGCCGGTGGCGATAGCCGACGCGCTGCACTGGCTGACCCGTACCGCGCCGTCGCTGCAGGTGGTGGCGACCGGCCGGCACCCGGTCGGGCTCCCCGGTGAACGGGTCTGGCCGGTCACGCCGCTGGAGGTTCCGCCGGCCGACACCGAGACCGACCTGGCCACGGTCGCCGGCTACCCGGCGGCGCGGCTTTTCCTGGCCCGGCTCCGGCAGGTACGCCGGGAACCGGTGCACCCGGGCGAAGTCGGCGCGCTGGTCGGGCTCGTCCGGCGGCTAGGCGGGCTGCCACTGGCCATCGAGCTGGCCGCCGCCCGGGGGCGGGCGCTCGACCTGAACGAGATCTTCAACCGGTACGGCGACCGGCTGCTCGATCTGGCGGTGCCACCACCCAGCAGGGAAGTGGTGGCGGTGACCCTGCGCGACGCGGTCGCGGCCAGCTACGCGCTGCTTACTCCCGCCGAGCGGCGCGGCGTACGTCGGCTCTCGGCGTTCCGCAACCGGTGGTCGGTCGAGCTGGCCGAGGGGATGCTCGCCGGAAATCCGATCCAGCCGGTTGTTGGCCAACTCGACATCGGCCAACCCGACATCGGCCAGTCGGATCAGGGCGGTCGGGTCGACCCGGTGCCGTTCCTCGACCGGCTCATGTCGTTGGGGCTGCTCGGTGCCCGGGGCGCGGGTCCGTACCGGTTCCGGCTGATCGACGTGGTGCGGGATCTGGCCACCGAGCGGGCCGCCGCCCACGGCGAACTGTCGGCGATCCGGCGTCGGCACGCCGTGCTGTTCGCGCGGCTCGCCGAGCGGGCGGCGGTCGACCTGGCCGGGCCGAAGCTGGTCACCGTCGTCAGTCGGCTCGACGAGGTGGCCAGTGACCTGTGGGCCGCGCTCGCCCACTCCGCCAACGACGACCCGCACACCGCACTGCGCCTGGCCGCCGCCCTGCCCCGGTGGTGGCGGTTCCGGGGACGCGACGTGGCCGGGCGGCGCTGGCTGCGCCGGCTGCTCGACGACCCGCGGTCGGCCGACGCGGACCCGGCGATCCGGGCCTGGGCCCAGATCGGCATGGCTCAGCTCGCCCTGGAGCACGACGCCGGTCCGCAGGAATTTCCGGCGGTCCGGTCGGCGCTGGCCATGTTCATCGAGCTCGGGGAGACGTCGGGTGAGCTGGCCGCGCGTACCGTGCTCAGTTCTGCCTGTCTGGCCGCCGGTCGGTTCGACGAGGCGCGGGCGCACTCCGAGGCGGTGCTTGCCCTGGCCGGCCGGATCGGCCGGATCCGGGAGATGACGCTCGCCCAGCACGCGTTGGCCCGGCACGAGATCCGTTCGGGTGACCTGCGGGCCGCCCGGCGCCGGCTGGCGGCGGTCGACCGGCTCGCGGCCAGGTCCGGCGAGGACCGGTTGCGGCTGCTGGCCCGGGCCAACCTGGCCGAGGTGGCCAGGCTTGAGGGCCGGTACGCGCGGGCAGCCGACCTGGGACGCCGGGTGTTGGCGGCGTTGACCGCCGTCGGTGATCCGAGTCACCGGCGGCAGGTGTTGGGCATCGTCGGGCTGGCGCTGGCCCAGGACGGCCGCCTCGCGGATGCGGCCGACGCCCTTACCGAGCTCCGTGGCCAGGTGATGCCGGTGGAGGTGGTGGACCGGCCGGGTCCCCCTGCCGACCAGGCCGGGCCGGGCGACGATCCCCGGTGCGCGCTGATCGAGGCGACCCTCGCGGCGCGGCGCGGGGAACGGGAGCTGGCGTTGGAGTGGTACGCCGTGGCTGCCCGTTCGCTGGGCAACGGCCCGGAGCCGCGGGACGCGGTGGAGGCGATGGTGGGGCTGGTGGTGCACGCCGAGACGGCGGTGTCGCGGGCCGCGGCCCGCGACCGGTTGGCGGCGGCCTGCCACAGTGCCGGGATCACGCTGCTGCCCCGGGAACGGGACGCGGTGGGTCAGGGATGAATCAGGTCAAGACGCGGACGTCCGGCGGGGCCATCACTGGCCACCCGCCGGACGTCGACACGCCCCCCGGGTTGGCGCGGAATCGCCCCCCGGCCTGGACCACTGTCCTGGCCTTCGCGCCGCACCCCCCGTTACGCTCCCGGTCGCCAGTACGCTATCCAGCCCATCCGAGCTGTTTGCGGCTTTCAGAGCATTATGTCGTTGATCGAGGGTGCTTTCTGCCGGTCCTTCTGCCGGTGCCGGCGTCGGTCAACGGACCGGCGCGTTCGCTTCGTCACTGCCGGCGGTTGCCTGCGGATGCACCGCGTCACGAAGGCGCCGGAGGGAGTCGAGTAGCGTCGTCAACTCCGCAGGCTCGAACTGACCGGTGAACCACTGCCCGATCAGCTGTAGGTGACCGGGGAGGGTGTCGTCGAGGCGTTGCTGACCGGCCCGGGTGAGCACCGCGTACGAGCTGCGCCGGTCGGACGGGCAGGCGCGCCGGCAGACCAGCCCGTCGCGCACCATCCGGTCGACCACCCGGGTCGCGCCACTGGTGGACAGCGCAGCCTGAGCGGCCAGGTCGGTCATCCGCAGTTGATGACCTGCGGAACGGCGCAGCCGCATCAGCACCTCGAACTCAACCGTCGACAGGCCGTGCTCCTCGAACTGCGCCGCGAAGCGGGCCGCGAGCCCGGTGTGGACTTCGAAGAGGAGGCCGATCGCGGTGATCCGGGGATCGTCGGCGAGGTTCTCGGTCACCAGGTCATCGTAGCAGTACTTGACATGAGGAATATTGCCTAGTCTATTGTTGCTGTCGCACATGTTTCCCCTTCAACCGGATGTCCCGCGAGAGGCAGCAGCCATGAGTACCGACCAGACCACCCGCGAGTGGAGCGGCATCACCATCCCCACCGCCGGCAGCTACGAGCTCGACCAGGCCCACCGGCGGGTCGGATTCGTCGCCCGCCACATGATGGTCAGCAAGGTCCGTGGTGAGTTCACCGACGCCACCGCCACCATCACCGTCGCCGAGGACCCGCTGCAGTCGTCGGTCACCGCGGTGCTGCAGGCGGCCAGCATCAACACCGGGCAGGCCGACCGGGACGCCCACCTGCGAGGCGGCGACTTCCTCGACGTCGAGAAGTTCACCACCATCGAGTTCCGCAGCACCGGGATCGTCTCGCACAGCGGCAACGAGTTCGTGCTCGCCGGTGACCTGACGGTCAAGGACGTGACCCGGCCGGTGGAGCTCGCCGTCGAGTTCGAGGGCGCCGGCCGCAGCCCGTTCGGCCAGGACATCTTCGGCTTCACCGCCAGCACAGAGATCGACCGTGAGGAGTTCGGCCTGACCTGGAACGTCGCCCTGGAGACCGGCGGCGTGCTGGTCGGCAAGAAGATCAAGATCGAGATCGAGGGCGAGGCCATCCGTCAGGGATGAACCCCGGCGTCCGTACCCGGCGTGACACAGCGGCACCCCGGCCACCTCTTCGGTGACCGGGGTGCCGCTGTCTGTAGTAACCCCAGTAGAAGACGCCCGTCGGATGTGAAAAGGTGAAACCGAGCGCTTCGGTCCGCTCACTTTGGGGCGATCAACGCCTGTCCCGGCTGGGGGAGCCGACGACAGCCGCGGTCGAGCAGGGTTGCACCACCACACAGTCGGAACGGTTCTGCCACGCCGCTCGGCCAGCGAGCGTGGCGGCGGTCGTTCAGGGCGCGCCGGGGAGGGCATTATGGGCAGGGATGTCGGTTCACGCGCGTCGTTCAGTCGGGAGGATCGCGTACGTTACCGGCAAAAAGTTCGCCGCTGCCTCGACGTTTTCGCGCTGATGCTCGACGACTTCAAGTTCGACGCCGACCGGCCGACGACCGGGCTGGAGATCGAGCTGAACCTGGTGGATCCGTACGCGGAGCCAGCGATGCGCAACGCCGAGATCCTGGCCAACCTCGCGGACCCCACCTTCCAGACCGAACTGGGGCAGTTCAACCTCGAACTCAACGCGCGCCCGCGGCTGATCGAGGCCGACGGATTCGCCGACTACGAAGCCGACCTGCAGGCCAGCCTGGCCCGCGCCGGTGGCCGGGCGGCGAAGGCCGAGGCGGCCATCATCCTGATCGGCATACTGCCCACCCTCACCCCACAACACCTGGTGCTGAACAACATCTCCACCAACGGGCGTTACCGGGTGCTCAACGAGCAGATCGTCGCCGCCCGCGGGGAGGACATCCGGCTGGACATCCGGGGCGTGGAGCGGCTGCAGGCGTACACCGACTCGATCGCCCCGGAGGCCGGCTGCACCAGTGTGCAGTTTCACCTGCAGGTCTCCCCGGACAACTTTGCCAACTATTGGAACGCGTCCCAGGCCATCGCGGCGGTCCAGGTGGCGCTCGGCGCCAACGCACCGTACTTCTACAGCAAACAGCTCTGGGCGGAGACCCGCATCGTGCTGTTCGAGCAGGCCACCGACACCCGGCCGGACGAGCTGAAGGCGCAGGGCGTACGGCCTCGGGTGTGGTTCGGTGAACGGTGGATCACCTCGATCTTCGACCTTTTCGAGGAGAACGTCCGATACTTCCCGCCGTTGCTGCCGATCTGCGCCGACGAGGATCCGGTCGAGGTGCTGCAGGCCGGCGGCGTGCCCGAGCTCAGCGAGCTACGGCTGCACAACGGCACCGTCTACCGGTGGAACCGGCCGGTGTACGACATCATGCACGGTCGACCGCACCTGCGGGTGGAGAACCGGGTGCTGCCCGCCGGGCCGACCGTCGTCGACATGCTCGCCAACGCCGCCTTCTACTTCGGCCTGGCCAGGGAGCTCGCCGAGGCGGACCGCCCGGTGTGGAGCCAGCTGAGCTTCGGCGCGGCCGAGGAGAACTTCCACCAGGCGGCGCGGCGCGGGATCGCCGCACATGTGCACTGGCCGCAGCTCGGCGAGATCCCGGTCACCGATCTGGTGCTGGACGTCCTACTCCCCAAGGCGTACGCCGGGCTGGACCGGTTCGGGGTCTCGCCACAGCAGCGCGACCGGCTGCTCGGCATCATCGAACAACGCTGTCGGTTGAGGCGCAACGGCGCGGTCTGGCAGACCGAGTCGGTCTGGCGGGCCGAGCGGGAGCAGGGCCTGGCCCGACCCGACGCGCTGCACCAGATGCTGTACCGCTACGCCGAACTGCAACGCAGCAACGAACCGGTGCACACCTGGCCGGTCGACTGATTCGCGCTGTTCAGCTGCGGTCGGGGGTGGTCGGCGCCGGCCGGCCACCGCCGGTGACCGAAGCCGTGCCTCGGGTCGGCGGGCCGGCCACCTGGCCACTGGTCGGCTGCTCCGGCACCGGCGCGTCGCGGCCTTCAGCGGAGCCGGAGCCGGAGGCATCGTCCCGGCCATCGGCAGACGCGTCGGTGGCCGAAGCGCCGTCGTGGTCGCGGGCGGTGGTGGTGGCGGGCTGCCGGCGGGACATCTCCAGCCGCTGCGCGATCGCGGTGACCAGCACCGACCCGGCCAGGCCGGCGATCACCGCGTACGGAGCGAGCAGATGCGCCGAGAGCTGCTCCGCCCGTGGTCCCACCAGCCGGGGGGCGGCCAGGAAGTACGCTGCGGCGATCAGTACCGGGCCGACACCGCCGGAGATCGCGGCACCCACCCGGCGACGCGCGTCGCGGGCGGCCGGCCAGGCCGAGACCGCGCCGATGATGAACGCCGAACCCAGCGACAGCGCCGCCCCGGGCAGGTAGATGTTGCGGAACCAGTACTGTTCGCTGTCCGCGGTGATCTGCCAGACGCCGAGTTGGGCGCTGGTCAGCCCGGTGCCGGAGATCACCGAGTCGATCACGGCGACCACCGCCAGCAGCCAGAGCCAGCCGACGGTGGCGATGGCGTTCGTCGCCGCCGCCCGGGAGGCGACCGCCCAGATCGCCATCAGCAGTCCGACGACCGCGCCCACCATGGCGTACCCGGCGGCGATGGTCTGTGGGGAGAAGGTGTCGGCCCGGGTCGCGCTGCGCGCGGGTACGGCGATCAGGGCGACCGTGAGCATCCCGCCGATCGCGGCCGCTGCGGCCAGGGCGAGTCGCCACAGGCTTGCGGTCAGCAGGCTGTCCGGCGTTCGATCCGGATCGGCGCCGGCCGACAGTTCCGAGTTGGGAGGTGACGGCGCGAGCCGGTCTGCGACGACGGCACCGATCACCACCGAGGTCGCCGTGATCCACGTAGCCCAGGCGAGGCTGGCGACCCAGGAAGCCTCTCCTCCGCCGTCGACTGACGGTAACCAGGCAACTATGCCGAGGCCGTAGCCCAGACCGAGCTGCGCGGCGCCTGCGCCCGCAGCGATGCCGGTCGCCGTCGCGACCGATCTTCCCCAGCCTCGTACGGCCATGCCGGGCACTGTAGCGGTAGTGGCGAACTCCGGCGACTCGTGGGCGTGGGGCGCGCTGTCCGGTGGCCGGGTCGATATCTTGAGCTCTACCGAAAGTCACGCCCGGTGGTACGGAGAGGACGAGTCATGGCCGACAGACCGAGGGATCCTGCGGAGGACGGCTCGGCGGGGCGTGACGCCGGGGACTACACCAGCCAGCTGCCCCGGCCGGTCGACCCCTGGGCGACCAGGGCTGGTGGGCCAGCTGACCAGGCCGGCGAGTCGACCGGTGGGTCCGACCAGCCGCCCGGTTGGCCCGGCACACCGGGTGGCGACCCGGGAGCGACGGTCGCCGACCGGGGCGGGCCCCTCGGCTCGACCGCACCCGACCTTCCGGCGGGTTCCGCCGCCGGTGGTGCTCGGGAGCCGGCGTGGTCCGGCCGGGCCGGGGTGCCGGTGCGCCCGGGGGCGGGTGGCGGCGGCACCGGCGACTGGCCGGGACCGGGCGGTACGGAAGGCGGCGGCCGGCCGTGGTGGCTGCCGATCCTGATCGGTGTTCTGGTGCTGCTGCTGGTCGCGTTGGTCGGCCTGGTGATCTGGTGGGTCAGCACGCTCGACGACTCCACGGATCCGGTTGAGCCGACGCCGACGGCGGCTCCGACCGCGACGGTGCCGACCGCGCAGCCGGAGACGGAGCAGCCCGAGCCGACCGAGGAGCAGCCGGAGCCGACCGAGGAGCAGACCAGCGAGGCGCCGCTGGTGGTCGTACCGACGCTGACCGGGCTGCCGTTGGCGGACGCCCGTGCCGAACTCGACGAGCGCGACCTGGTGTACCGGCTGGAACAGCGCGGCTCGGACCAGCCGGCCGGCACGGTGCTCGAGACCGACCCGCCGGCCGGGACGGAGGTGCCGCCCGGCACCGAGATCCTGTTGGTGATCGCCGCGACCAACACCGAGCCGACGGGTCCGGCCGAACCGACGGGGGTGGCCGAGCCGACCGGGGAGCCGGGCGACGGAGACGAGGACTGAGCGGGGTCAGCTGGCCCGCGCCGACATCACCGTCGAAGCCGGCCGCCGGGCAGCTGCCCGACCCGGCCGGTCGGCCACCACCCGGAGCTGGCGTAGGCCGTCGATCTGGACGAAGATGGAGCGCCGGTCGACGGCTTCGCCGCTGGCGTTGAGTTCGTAGCCGTCCAGCCAGACCCAACCATGGTAGGTCGGCCAGTCGTGCACCCGGATCACCCGGAAGAGGAGCGGCTCGAGGAACTGCACGCTTGCCGCACGGGTCACGTGGAGGACGTCTCCTGAGCGGGGTAGTAGCACCGCTACTCCTGTTCCGAGCTGCCGTTGTCCGATTGCTGCCGGGCATGCGGATCCGCACCGGGCACGGTCGGATGTTCCACCGGGTTGCCGGTGGTCAGACGGGCACGGCGTTGCTGGTGTCCGGACAGCAGGCACCGTCGCGGTACGGCGCAACCGCGGCGGATACGATCTTGGTTGAACGCTGAGTGACCTGTGGCCTACGCAAAGAGTGCACCACCGTCGCCCTCGATGCAAGTTGCAAAGTGGTTTTGGCGTAATGCGAAAATCACTCGACTGATTGCTGCTTGAAGTCCTACATGTACGGGCGGCAGACTGAACAAGCTTTCTTTCCGCGTCGGCCTTCCTCCCCGTCCACGCACGACCGCTCGCGACGTAACCCCGTCGCCCCTCAACCGCGTGCGCGGAGGCGGCCGACTGCCCCTACCCCTAACCGGAGGTGACCGGTGACCGAGCGTCGAAGCCCAACCGTCCGTCGCCGCCGTCTCGGCGCCGAACTGCGCCGGCGGCGGGAAGGCGCGAAAGTCACGATCGATGCGGTGGCCGAACAGCTGGAGTGCTCCGCCTCCAAGGTCTCCCGGATCGAGACGGGACACACCGCCGCGACTCCGCGGGACGTTCGCGACATGCTGGAAATCTACGGCGTGACCGGTGTCGAGGCCGAGGAGCTGGTGCAGATTGCCCGGGAGGCTCGGCAGAAGGGCTGGTGGCATCCGTACTCCACGGTGCTCACCGGCGCGTACGTCGGCTTCGAGGCAGCGGCTCGGTCGGTCCGGGCGTACGAGCAGCAGGTGGTTCCCGGTCTGCTGCAGACCGCCGACTACGCCCAGGCGATGATCCGCTCGGCTCGGCCCGACATCACCGACGAAGAAGTTGCCCACCGCGTCCATATCCGACTGAAGCGTCAGTCGTTACTGACTCAGGAAGATCAGATCGATGTATGGGCGGTGCTCGATGAGGCGGTGTTGAGTCGGCCGGTCGGCGGCGACGCGGTGATGCGCGCCCAACTGCACCGCCTCGTCGAGACGGCGGATCTGCCGAACGTGACCCTGCAGGTCCTTCCGTTCGAGGTGGGGGCACACGCCGGGATGGACGGGACGTTCACCATCCTCGACTTTCCGGAGCCCAGCGACGCGGACGTCGTCTACGCGGAGAATGCCACCGGTGGGCTCTTCCTGGAGAAGACCGATGAACTACGCAAGTACCTATTTATCTTCGATCACATACGCGCGGCGGCGCTCACTCCCGAGGAGTCCGTCGCGATGATCGCTGAACGCGCGAAGGAGCCATTGTGGACATCGAGGTCAAGGGGCTTCGGGTAGACCTGACCCGTGCGGCCTGGCGAAAAAGCTCGCGCAGCGGGCCGAACTGCGACAACTGCGTGGAGATCGCGTTCGTTGACCAGGCCATCGCGGTTCGCGACTCGAAGAACCCGACCGGGCCGGTCCTGATCTTCACCTCCGACGAGTGGGACGCCTTCCTCGGCGGTGCCCGAGACGGCGAATTCGACCTGGACTGACCCATGGTTGAGCCCCGGGTGCGTCCCGGGGCTCAACCATGCCCAGCATGCTCAGCCAGCGCGCTGTGCCGCAGCGCATGCCGCACCCCGATGGCGACCAGCAGGATCACCGCCACGGTCAGCATCAGTCCGTCGGCCACCACCCCTACTCCCGGCACGCCACCGAAGTACCGCGCCGCCACCGGCACCAGCGCCAGCGCCGTCACCTGCACCGGCAACGCCACCAACGGGTGCGCCGCGCGGGCCAGCAGCCCTGGCGGACTCGGCGCGGCGGGCGCGGTGACGAACGCCGCCGATCCGCCATACAGCCGCCGCAGGCGCGGCAGGGTGACCACCGCGACCGCCACCGCCGGCACGGCGAGCAACAGCACCTGCGCGCTGGCCGCCCCGCTACCGATCAACCCGGCGATCCCGCCCAGGCCGGCCAGTACGAACGCGGTGAGCCAGCCGACCCGGCGCCGCAGCGCGGCCGGGCTGCCCGCTGACGGCAGCGATTCGGCGATCACGGCGGCGGCGAGCCAGCCACCGGTCAACGCCAACCAGCCGACCAGAGCGATGTCCATGCTCAGAATCCTGCCGGCCGGTCGATGTCGGCACCTCCGGGCGCAGCCCTGGTCAACCACCCATCGGCCGCCCGTAGGGGTTCCGGCGGGCTGAAGCGTCCGCTGGCTACAGCGTCCGTACGTGGAAGCCACCGTCGACGTCGATCACCTGGCCGGTGCTGAACGGCAGCAGGTCGGTGGCGACCGCCACCACCGCCCGCCCGACGTCGTCCGGCTGGCCCCAGCGGCGGATAGGCGTCAGACCCTGGTTGAGAATCAGATCGTCGTACTTCGCCTGGACCGGACCGGTCATGTCGGTGGCGATGATGCCGGGCCGGATCTCGTAGACGTTGATGCCGTGCTCAGCGAGGCGGGCGGCGTACAACTGGGTGGTCATCGCCAGGCCGGCCTTGGCCACGCAGTAGTCGCCCCGGTTGACGCTCGCCGTGTAGGCGCTGATCGACGAGACGATGACGATCTTCGGCGCGGTGACGGTGCCGGCCGCCACCATGTCGATCATGGCTCGGCTGACCTGCTGGGTCAGAAGAAAGGGACCCTTCAAATTGATGTCGATCAGCCGATCGAAGGACTCCTCCGTCGCGTCGAGCAGGTCTGCCCGTACGTCTGGGGCCACACCGGCGTTGTTGACCAGCAGGTCGATCCGGCCGAAGGTTGCCACGGTCTCATCGACCAGCCGTTGCCGGTCTGCGGCGATCGACACGTCCGCGCCGACCAGCAGCGCCCGGCGGCCCACCGCCTCGACCTGTTCGCCGACCTGGCGGGCTGCGTCGGCGTTGCGGGCGTAGTTGACCACGACGTCGTAGCCGGCGGCGGCGAGCGACAGCACGATCCCGCGCCCGATCCCCCGGGAACCGCCGGTGACGATGGCGACCCGCGCGGAGGCGGTCACCGTCCGCCCCCGACGGTGCCCGCGCTGTCGGCGCTGCCCGTGCCGTCGGTGGCGTCGGCGTCGGCCGGGCCGAAGAACGTGTAGTACGGCTCATCACGGGCCACCCGCTGCAGGTAGAGCGCCAACTCACGAGCGTGGTAGTCGCCCCACATGCTCGACTCGCCGTGCGGCACCCGGCTGCCGGCCGGCACATGGTCCCAGCCGTTCGGTCGGTGGTAGATCGAGTGCAGGATCAGTCCCTGGTGGCGGGTGTCGGTGCTCAGGTACGGCTCGTCGAACAGGGTGCCGGCCACCGTCAGCCCGGCCTGCCAGTAGCGGCGACCGGCGTCGGGCTGCCCGGCACCGGTCAGGTAGCGGCCGAGTCGCAGCAGCCCCTGCGCGCCGATGCAGGCCGCCGACGAATCGATTGGCTCATGGTCGTTGTACGGGTCCGCCGGCCGGTCCAGGTAGTCGCCGAGCGCGGCCAGGCCGGGTGCGCCGGTGTCCCAGTACGGGATGCCGTCGGTCGGGGTGTTTTCGAGGTAGAAGTCGCAGGTGGCGGTGGCGGCCTTCAGCAGCATCGCGGTCACCTCGGCCCGCCCGCCGTACGGTTCGAGGTCGCTGTCCGGCAGCACGGCCAGGTATTCGAGCTGCTCCGGGAAGCCGAGCATCGCCCAGGCCAGGCCGCGGGTCCAGGTGGTGAACGGCGAGTAGCCCTGCTGGGTGCTCGGGCAGCGGAATCGGCCGTCATTGACGTTGAAGATCGACTCGTGGGCGGTGCGGCCCCGGATGTCGTAGCTGTCCCGGCCGTCGCCGTAGAAGACGTTGTACCGGGCGGTGTTGGTGGCATGCTCGATCAGCCGGCCGAGCAGGGAGATCCGCTCGTCCTGTTCACCCATGAGCGCGTGGCCGAGCAGGTGGGAGACGGCCAGCGCCCGGCAGGAGCGGATGGTGTCGACGAACAGCGACTGCGGCCCGTTGAACGAGTAGATGTAGCCGGTGCCGTCGGCGGTGTCCCGCCAGCGGGCCGCCTGCACCGCCCCCGTGAGCTTCAACGCCAGTTCGTAGAAGTCGCGCTCGGCCCGGTCGTGCGGGATCCGGCCTTCGGCCATCAGCCGCCACAGGTTGCCGTACGTGCTGACGTTGTTGAAGCCGTGGTCGTGCACGCCGATATGGCTGACGTGGCTGGCCATCACGGCGACGGTCAACTCGCGGGCGGAGTCCAGAAACCGCTGCTCGCCGGTGGCGTCGAACTGCAGCAGCGCCGAACCGTACTGGAAGCCCTGGGTCCATTCGGTCCAGCCGCGCGCGGCGTACCGGCCGTCGACGGTGAAGACCGGCGACGCCGAGCCGGGCGGGCAGCTCTTCTCGATCGAGTCGATCTTGTGGGCGGAGGCTTCCCAGAGGCGGTCGATCCTGGGTTGCAGGCTGGCCGGGGTCAGCGAGTCGTCGATCCGAATCATCGGATCAGCATAGGAAAGCGCTTGCCTAGGCGGAAGGCCTCGGCCGTGGCGGAAGACCAGGCCGCCGAACCCGCGTCCCGCTACGCGACGAGTTCGACCCGGCAGTACGCGCTCGCCGCGCGGGCGAGTTTGCCGTCGGCGGTCACCAGCGTCAGGGCGCGGCGTTCCGCGAGGGCGACGTAGGGGGCGTCGTACGCGCTGATGTTCGCTTTGACCTGCCACATCCGGGTGAGCAGGTCGTCGACCGGAACGGTGTCGACGCCGAGGCGGCTGATCCGGTCGACCGCCCGTGTCGCCATCTCGTTGGTGATCTTTCCGCCGAGCGCGAGCCCTCGCATGACGGAGATGACCTCGACCTTCCAGTGCTCCGGTGCCGCCCACTCGAGATCGCGGCCTAGGACGGCGCGGGCCTTGCGGCCGCGGTCGTCGCTGTAGACGAGCACGCTGGCGAGGACCGAGGCGTCGACGACGATCACGCGACGTCCCGCCCGGATGGCGCGGAGTCCGGGAAATCCCGTTCAGCGCGGGAACGGGCGAGCAGGTCGGAGGCGTCGGCCGCGGTCGGTCCGGCTCCGCTGCTGCCGCCGTCGAGTTCGTCGCTGAGCTCGGCGAGGAGCTGCCGGTTGCGGCAGAAGTCAGCCTGCCGGTTGAGGACTGCCAGCAGGTACGCCTGCAGCGACTGGCCGCGCTCGCGGGCCTGCTGGGCCAGGAGGTCCCGCACTTCTTCGGGTACGTCGCGGATGGTGAGCACCACAGCCATGACTGCATTTTGCCTGCACAGTGATTGCACAGTCAAGTCATCTCCTCGGCTGGGCCGTGGTGGTGGCGTGGGTGCCGTCGGGGTGGAACCGAGCAGCGGCGGGTTGGCCGAGCTGGTCGGCGGGGATGGTGGCGCGCAGCGCCTCGTGGCAGCGCCCCGTGCAGGTAGCGGTAGCAGAGCACGACGGCTTCGGGCAGGCTCGCGCTGGTGGGGACGGGGTCGACGGCGAGCGGGGTGGCGGGGTCGGACGACGGCGACGTCCAGGGCGAGACCGAAGCCGCGCACGGCTGCGGCAAGGTACGCGTCGATCGGGTCTCTACCACCTGGTCACAGATGCGGTACGCCTCCGGTGCGGGATGAACTCAATTTCGCGCTCGTGCATAGAGATTGCAGAGGGAAGCCGACAGGAAGGACACGCGATCGTGAATCTATCGTCAACGCTGGGCTCCGGGTGAGGGGCGTCTCGGCACAGCCGACCGATGACGCAGCCACCATCATCGCGTCGCTGGACGACCCTGATCGCTTCGCACAGGTCTACGAGAAGCACGCCGGGATGCTTTACGGCTACGCGTACCGGCGGGTGGGTCGGGAAATTGCCGAGGACGTCGTCGCGGATGCGTTTGTGGCAGCGTTCCGGGCACGGCACACCTATGACCCAGGTTACCCGAACGCGTTCCCGTGGCTGCTCTCGATCGTGCATCGCGAGTTGGCCCGCCATCACCGCGCCGAAAACGCCCGATACCGGGCGTACCTGCGAGTCAAGCCCGACAGCGGCGAGGAGGCGCTCGCGGACCGAGTGGTGGCGGCCGCTACCGCTCAGGCATGGCGTAGGCCGCTCGCCACGGCGCTCGCCCGGCTCGGCCAAAAGGAGCGAGATGTGCTCTTGATGGTTGCCTGGGGCGGCCTGAGCTATGAGGAAGTCGCTCGGTCCCTGAATATCCCGATCGGCACGGTCCGATCTCGGCTCAACCGGGCCCGTCGCAGGATGCGTGATGCGTTGGACCGCGGTACGACTCGCAGCACCCTGACAGACACTGCGATCGAGAAACGATGGTGGAGAAGATGGAGCGACGCATGAGTGAGATGGACCGGATCCGGGAGCTCGGTGCTGCTTTGGCTCCACGTGCCGGGGAGACCCCTACCGCCTGGCGCAGCCGGCAGCTGGGTAAACCCGACATGCAGCCGACAGCACACCGCAGTAGCGCAGCATCGCCAGCTAGGCGGTGGAATCTTGCCTTGACCAGCGGAACATTGGCAGCCTTCCTCACCATAGTTGCCGTCGGCACCACGATTCACGTCGGTCGGTCTGATGGCGGAACGGCGCCGCTCCCCGACACAGCCGAGGCCGCCTCGATCCTCCGAAACGCTGCGTTGGTGGCGCAGGAGGCAGACCTCGCCGCGCCGCAAGCCGGGCAGTTCGTGTTCACCGAGACAGTGGCGAGCCCTATCAATCAGGTGCAGCAACCAGACGGCAGCTTTGCCACAAGTCATGGACCTCGGGTGTTGCGGCAGACCTGGCTTTCGGCCGACGGCACTGAGGATGGGTTGATCCGCGATCGGGTCTATCAGCAGGACTCGGCCCCATTCGACGACCTGGTGCTGCCGGCATGTCCCTCAGGTCGGTCAAGCCCGTCCGTCGATCCCAAGGCGGACCAGACATGTGTGCCACAGCAGGGCTACGACGCCGGGATGCCAGACAGCCCAGCGGCGGTGCTCGACTGGCTCCGAGCCGACGTGAGTTCAGCGGAGAGCTTGCAACCAGATCCGCAGGCGAGGTCATCCGCCTCCGCTGATGGCAGCGCCGTTGATGCTCTCTTGTTTCAACGGGCGGGCGAGTTGCTCGTCGGCGGTAGGTACCTCTCCTCGCGCCAACGAAGTGCCCTGTTTGACGCGCTGGCCTCGCTGCAAGGTGTAACCCTCCGGCAGCAGGTGCGGGACCTTGCCGACCGCGAAGGGGTAGGGATCGGTATGACCGAGGGCACGACACTCATCTTCGACGCGACGTCGTACGTGTTCCTCGGCACCGCCAACAGTGCCCTCATACGCCAGGCCATCGTGGACAGCTCAGGCAGCTAGTGCCTCGTCACGCAGCCTTGAACGGGTAATCCGGGTGGCGGATCTTGGAGCCGGCGGCGAACCCGGTTTTCGGCTTCGCGCGTTGGTTGCGCCAGCGGATGTAGACACCGATGGCGGCGTCCTGCTCGGCGTGGGTGCGGTGGTCGGTGCCATTGAGGGCGAAGTACCTGACGGCGGCGAACTCGGACTCGTCGGGTAGCCCCGGCGCATTGCTGCGCCGGGGCCCCCTCAGAACCGGCCATGCCCGCTTTCCGGGCAACCGGCTCAAGCAAGCCCTGGAGGCTCGCGGGTGGGCGGAAGTGCTGGGCTGCCGTTGCTGGTGGTCCGGCGGTGGCAGTGGGTGTGTATGAGGCGGTTGGCGACGCGTTCGTCCGGTGTTCCCGCTCCCCAGACGGTGACCGCGTGTCTGCGGACCGCTCTGCGGGTGGCGGTGAGCCATTGTTCCCACTCACGTGGGCTTCGCGGCTCGTGGTCGGCGTGCAGCAGCAGGTCTCGGCAGATCGGACACCGGCCGTGCTGGGCTCGCAGGAGCCGTTGCGTGGTGATGTCTACCGGGAGATTGCTGCGGCGACGCCGCAGGGTCCAGTAGTCGGTCAGGGTCGGGTCGTCGGGTGATGCCGTCCCTGCGACCATCCGGTGCCGGACAATCGGAGTCCAGGCGAACTTGCGCAGGTAGTAGCCGGTTTCCCGGCTCCCGAATACCCACCTGTCGCGCCGGGACGAGTTGAACTCGCCGAAGTACCGGGCTACCACCCAGCGTCTCGGCTTGTTCGCGTGGGTGAACCTGGCCCACTTGTAGACCAGTTTCCACGCGTGGGCGTCCAGCGCGTTGAACACGCGTTTGGACACCCCGATCCGGTAGTAGGCGCACCATCCGTTGATGATCGGGTTGAGCTTGCCGATCATCGCGTCGGCGTTGGACCCGCGCAGGGCCCGCACCTCCACGGACAGGCGTCTGCGGATCCGTCGCACCGCGTCGTTACTCGGCTTGGTCAGCAGCTTGCCGTTGGGGTAGCGGCGGATGTTGAACCCCAGGAAGTCCACGCCCTCGGTCAGGTGCGTGATCCGGGTCTTGTCCTCGTTGAAGACCAGACCCCTGGGCGCCAGCCATCCGGCCAGTGCCGCCTTGACCTGTTCGGCCTGCTCACGGGAGTGACACAAGGCGATCAGATCGTCGGCGTAGCGGACCACGACCGGGCAACCGTCCATCGTCTTCCCGGCACGGGTGCCGGTGACGTGGTAGCGGACCCCGGCGGCGGTCTCCATGCCGTGCAGAGCAACGTTCATGAGCAACGGACTGATCACCCCGCCCTGGGGAGCGCCCTCCTCGGTGGGGGTGAACCGGCCGTCCTCGACCACGCCCGCTTTCAGCCACTGCCGGACCAGTCCCCGTCCGGGGAACCAGCCCAGCGACCGGCGAATGTGGTCGTGGTCGAGCCGGTCGAACGCCGCCGCTAGGTCGGCGTCGAGCACCCACAGCCGTTTGGCGTCGGTGCGGCTCGACGTCGTGTGGATGGCCACGATGGCGTCGTGGCAGCCACGACCTGGTCGGAAGCCGTAGGATTTCGGCTCGAACCGGGCCTCCCATTCGGGCTCCAGCGCGTTCACCGTCAGGGCTTGCAGCGCCCGGTCAGCGATCACGGGAATCCCGAGGCCGCGACGGCGGCCGTTGCTCTTGGGCACATACACGCGCTTGACCGGCAGGGGAGTCCACGGCCTGGCGTCGTTCTGGATCCAGTCGGCCAGTTCGGCCTTCTGCTCCCCAGTCACCACGACCTGCCGGTCCACCCCGGCCGTCCTGCGACCAGCATTGCGCTCCGTCACCCGCCGCACCGCCACCACGGCGTTGCTGCGCGAGCGGAGCATCAACTTCTGCAAGTTCCGGACCTTCTTCAGGTCCCCGTCCCGCGACGCCGCGAAGATCCGCTGCCGTAGC
>NZ_JBHMIQ010000042.1:0-57605 GCF_048060315.1 Micromonospora sp. LOL_013 | reverse complement strand
CGACCATCCACATCTACCGGGTCCAGCCACCACCAAGATCAACTTAAGCTACGTGGCATTGGGGGCATCTGTGGCCGATCAACGCCTGGCCAGCAGCTCCCGACCTGTATCTCGTTGCACAGCAGCACGACGTACGGTCCGCTGATCCACTGCCCGAGGACGAGTCGTTTCCTCTTGCCGGAGCCAATCCGGTGAGCGACAATTCCCACATCGGCCTGTCGACGACTACCGGACGGGAGGTGAGACGGCCACGCCGAGCCATACGGTCTCCACCGAGGACAGACAAGACATCGATGCACGCAAGATCAGGTGCCGGAGTTGCGGCGAAATGTCGATTGCGGCAACCTCCGACACGCCCGGGATCCGGGGGAGGTTGGCGGAAAGATCCCAAAGTACGCCCGAGCTGCAAAAACTCACCTTGCAGAGATCATCTGAGCCGTCACCAAGATCATGATGATCATGAGGTTGCCCTCCGAGTCACCTGTTTGCCCAGCTCAGACCGCCCGACATTTCGGACACGGTCCCCGGACACACGAAAACCGCGCCGGATTGAAACTCGAAGGACGCCGATGATCCATGATTTCACCCGTCCCCGGACACACGAAAACCGCGCCGGATTGAAACACGTCAACCCACGCACCCGTGCCATTCAGCTGGAGGTAGTGTCCCCGGACACACGAAAACCGCGCCGGATTGAAACGCTCTCGGTGAGCTGGTCAACGGACCGCTGAAGACGGTGTCCCCGGACACACGAAAACCGCGCCGGATTGAAACCACCACCGCCCCGCAAGTGGGGCACGTGAGATCGGTCATCTGTCCCCGGACACACGAAAACCGCGCCGGATTGAAACCTCACATGCGTTCGCACGATCCTTGCGCCGCACTTGTTCTCGTCCCCGGACACACGAAAACCGCGCCGGATTGAAACTCGATCTCGGGCTGCGCGGTCGTGTTGAAGTCGTGTCCCCGGACACACGAAAACGGCGCCGGAATGAAACAGCCAAAGACGTCAGGAATGAGAGGACCGAGTCGAATTCAGGGCTGAGTGTCAGCGCAGTGGCGGTGGGGTGACCGCGTAGACGGCGGTAGGGCACTGGGTCGAGCGGCCTTCCGCGTGCTCGGAGGCGGACGTGAGGGCGTCACCCCGCCCGTCGGGTGCCCGGCGCCCTACCGCCCACCAGGGCTGCGGCGGTTACGCGTCCCGGGGGTCTACTGCTGTTCGGTGGCCGGGAAGTCGACGCCGTTCGGCGGCCGCCGGCGCTGCACTACACCGGGGCGGGTCAGCGCTGACTTGTAGACGCCGATCGCGGCCATCCGTCCGTCCCGCCCGGCCAAGGTGATCGTCGCGAGAATGCCCACCACCGGAGAGTCGGCATCGTCGAGGCCGTACCGGATCTCCGAGACCCGGACCGTCATCGACCGGTCACCAAACACCCAATCGGCCTTACCGAGATGCAGCGTGTCGCCTACCCGGATCAGATCGCGGTCGGTCATCAGCCGTCCCGGCCGTCGTGGACGTACCCGTCCGGCCAGAGTCCGGCGTACTGCAACACCGCCCGCACCCGACGCGCCTTGACCTGATCCCACCGGTCCAACACCGCCAACGCGTTGGTGAACGGCTGGCAGAACGCCGGCATGTCACACGCCCGGCATTCGGCCAGCCGACTCGGCATGTGCTCGGCGACCGTCTCCCGCGCCTGGGCCAGCACATCCGCGTCCGGCCGGTTCCGCATCGCCGCCGCCACCCCACGAGCGGCCAGCAACCGGAAATGCGGATCCCGCCCGATGTCCGTCTGCCCCGGCGTCCGTCGCGGCAACGGCGGCCGTTCCGGCGTCGGACCCGAGTTGACCCTGACGTACGGGGTCAGGTGGTGTCTGTTGGCGGGGCCTTGGTTCCTGGTCACGTTTCCCTCCTGAGAAAGGTCGGGTAGCAATCCTCTTCGTACTTCCTATGTGGATCGGTCCGGCTGATCCCACGTCCGCCCACAGGTCAGGCAGCGACGACCCCCGCAACGCTGGCCACAAGCAGGGAGTCGGTGCGAGGACGTCAGTGCGGCGGCGGAGTGGTAGTGAGTTCGCCGCATTTGGGGCACCAGCGGCTCTTGACCCGGAATGAGAACAGCCCGGCCAGGAACCCGAGCAACGCGGCGCTGGTCAACGCGCAGATGTCCATGATCGTCTGCCTTCTCTCGTAGCAGTGCGGGGGTAGGGGTCGGACCGGTGGTTGCCGCCAGCGGCCCGACCCCAGCTCAACAAGGGCATTGGCGCTCGGCCCGGCGGTCAGATCGACCGTCGTCGCCAGCGCTTCCGGGGCGGGTTCTCCTCACAGTGCTGCCGCTGGTGTTCGCGCACCCGCTCCTCCCACGCCTGCTGGTCGTGGTCGTCCGGGTCGAACGGGTACCAGCGGTGCGAGCCGTCCTCGAAGTGCATGTCCTCGTCACCAGGCCGGATGACCGACATCAGCGCCACCGCCCGATGAACCGCGAGTACAGGTAGCCGCACCGGTAGTCGGGTAGGTCCGCCATCGCATCCAGCAGACACGCCGCCATGTACACCGACAGCGACACCACCGCGCCCGCGTACTCGGCCAACAGCTCCAGCCGCCGCGTCTGACACGGCCACGGCAACCCGCAACCAGCGCACATCCAGGTCGGGCGTACGGGACGATGCAGCGTCATCCGAGCCTCCTCCAATCTGGACCTGGGACGCGAGGTGAGCCGGGGCGCACCCAGGCCGGGCAGCATTCGACGCTCACCACCGCCCCCGATTCGGTGGGTAGCGCGCTTGACCGGCGCTGCCCGCCGACGGATCCGGCCAGGGCGGCGGGTCGTTGAACCGGCAGCCGACGTGCCGCTGCCGCCACTGCCGGAGACCTTCACGGAGGCGTTCGACCTCGGCCCGCTCACCAGCCGCCAATCCGGCCAGCCGATCCAGCTCATCGGCGACCTGGTGCAGGTACGCGTACACCTCCTGCGGGTCCAACCCGCGCCACCGCCGGCTGAACCGGACCGCCCTGACCCGCCACGACTCGGCCCGCCCGGCTGTCGCACGGCTCTCCGCCGTCACCGCGACCGCCGCCTACCGACCACGTCTCGCGGACGAGACGACGGCAGACCGCGAAACTGTATCGCATCTGTGGAATGTTCCAGCATCGGCACTGTTACAGGATGCATCGAGGGGGCATCCGATGCAAGAGGCATCCACCACCGCCTCCCCCACCCGGACAGACGAAAGCGGTGCCCGGAATAACCCGGACACCGCTCGGTGTGGCCTCAGCCAGCTGCGTTAGCGCAGGTCACCCCCGCCCGGCACGCAGACTGTGGATCAATGAGGCAAACGACGTACGGCTAAAATCGAGGACCGGCCCCGCCGGACCCGCCTTGCTGTCCCGGACGCCCACCCGAGCATCCGTGACGTTCACCTCCACGCAGTTGTCGTCGCCGCCGGACCGCGTGGACTTGCGCCAACCTGTGGCTGGAAAGCTGCTCATAGCCTCGATTCTCCTCACCGACCCGCCCCAGCCAAAGCCCGGAGCAGTCCCATGCTGTCCGCAGCCGGCAACGCCGACTCCCACACCCGACCGAACAGGTCCGCATAGGGCGCCACCTCATCCGGCTCGGTATAGACCAGGTCGACCGTTTCGGTGTCCACCGCGACCGCATCCGGATCACCACCACCGAACCGGTACACCGTGAACGGCGACCTCGGCAACCAGTAGTCCCGCAGCTCAGCGCCCTGCGGCAGCACCCGCACCGACACCCGGCCGGACCCCTCGGCCAACGTCGCCAGGTGCAGCAACTGCCCCCGCATCACCTCCGGCGGCGCAGCCGGCCGCCGCACCGCGACCTCCTCGACCACCACCTCGTACCGAGGACCGTCCGGCCGCGCCAACATCCGCTGCCGCATCATCTTCGCCTCCACCGTCCGATCAAGGTCGGCCGACGGCAACCGGGCCTGCTTGAACGCCAACTCCGACCGCGCCCGCGTGTACGCCGGCACCTGCAACAACCCCGGCACCACAAAGGACTGATACTCACGGATGCTCACCGCGCCGTGCTCCAGGTTCGCGTAGACCGCCTGACGCCGACCCATCCCAGACCCGTACGACTCCCACCAACCACGCTCGGCGGCGTCGTTCGCCATCCGCACCAGCTCGTGCCACCGCTCGCCGTCAACCGACAACGCACCCAGGATCGCGCTCACGTCCGACACCGACGGCACACGATCCGCCGTCTCGAACCGGGACAGCTTCGGCCGCGACATCTTCGCCGCCCGCGCCAACTCCTCGGCGGTGAGCCCGGCTTCCTCCCGAAGCCGCCGCAGCTCCTTCGCCAACCGACGCCGACGCACCAACGGACTACTCAACCCCACACCCCATCCGTTCCACCTACCAGCAATGTTCCACCACCCGGCAACGAGCGAACTTACCGGCAATCACGGGCAGCCGACACCCCAGGAACCTCAACGTGGAGACCCTCGCCGACGCCGGTTACCTCGACGGCCCCGACGCGGTCCGGGCATACACTCGGCTCTGGGAAGGACTCACCGCCGCCGCACTCGGCCCGGTCGAGTCCCGCACCCTCATCCAACGGATCGCTGACGACACCGGAGGCTGATCATGAACACGCCGCACCCCACCTGGCGCAAGTCCAGCCGCAGTGACAACAACGGCGGTGCCTGCGTCGAGGTCGCCAGCCTGCCCTCCACCGCCGCAGTCCGCGACAGCAAAGACCACACCGGCCCGGTCCTCACCTTCACCACCACCGGATGGAGCGCCTTCATCCGTGCGGTCAAGGCCGACGGGTTCAACGCCTGAAGCAGCCCGCGCCCGTACGGCGATCGGCGTGCGAGTGAGCCGGAAGCTCCCCGGCCGCACCGATCAGGAGCAGGTCCCGCCCGAGCGGCCATCGGTCCCGACTCCGTCGCGGCCAATGGCGGCGTCCCCCGCTGTCAGGCTGATTCAGGAGTAGACATCCTTGCGGTGGCCGACCGCGTGGATGATCAGGTCGTCGCCGTCGATTCGGTAAAGGACCCGGTAGTCACCAACACGCAGCCGTCGGCCCGATCCGTCACGGAGCTCGGTCGAACTTTGCGGCAGAGGATCGGACACCAGGTCAAGGATCGCGCCGAGGACCGTCAGGAAGACGTTGCGCGGCTGCTTGTGCAGCCAGACCAGTACGTCCCGGTCGACTTGAACCTTCACGCCGCCGCACCGTCGGTGCGGTCGGCCAGCAACGCTTCGACTTCCCGAGGATCGACCCCGAGCGATTCCAACGCCGCCGACAGCGGCACGAACTGCCCCTCGGCACGGGAGCGGGCAATCACCGCAGCGTCCTTGCTGTCCCGGAATGCTTCGAGCTCTTCCCACTCGTCGATCCCCACCAGTACGGCCACCGGCCGCTCGTACTTGGTGATGACGACCGGCTCACGGGTGCGCTCGACCGACTCCAGCACCCGGCCCGCACCATCGCGGAACTCCCGCAGCGTGATCCTCTCCATGCACGGACTGTACCACGTGGTACCGCACCGCCTTACTTGGCGAGATACACCCGTCCCGTTTTGGGCAGGTGTTCACGTTCAGTGGGCGGTCCAGCCGGGTTGGCGGGTGAGGCGGTGCGGCTGGCGGGCCGGCAGCCACCTGGCCCGGCGGGCGCAGTCGGGGCACGGGGCGTGGCCGTGGATCCGGTCCGCCGGGCCGGCGACCGCGGCCAGGTCGGCGACGACCCGCGCCGCGGTCAGGTTGACCTCCGGTGGCACCAGCCACCCGCTGTACTGGAAGCGGTCGGCGATCGGGCCGAGCCGGGCGCGTACCTCGGCGCGGCGGCGGTCGTTCACGATGTCGTAGACGACGAGCACCGGCCGGTTCACCAGCCGGCCCAGCCCTGCTCTGGGAGGACTTCCAGCGGTACGCCGTACCCGGCGGTTTCGCAGTCCGGGCAGGACGGCAGGGCCAGCAGGTGCCCGCCGCCGGTGAACCGTTCGGCGCTGGCGGTGAGCAGCCGGTCCAGGTGCGCGTCACCGATGTGGATGGTGAAGACGCTGTACAGCACCCGTACGCCGTGGCGGCGCAGCAGCGTCGTCAGCTGCCGGCGGTCGCGGTCGTCGGGCAGGTCGAAGGTGACGGTCCACCAGCTGGGCTGCATGACGGTCACCTCCAGCGGAACGGCCGGTACTGCGCCTGCTCGTCGAGCAGCCAGCCGCGCAGCCGCAGCGCCTGGCGGCGTACCAGTTGGTGGTAGGTCGGCTGGTCGGCGGGGGCCGGCCATTCGCGGGCCGGCATGGCCAGCCGGGCCTGATACCGCGAGATCAGCGCGGACGTCGCGCCGGGTGTCAGGTGGGTGCCGTCGAAGTCGGCGTCGGTCACGGTACGCAGCCCGAGCATCGCCAGTACGGTGCTTTCCAGCAGCGCCGGCCGCCACTCCTCCATCAGGTCGAAGGCGAGCGTGGGCCGTCCCCGGCTCGGAGTGTGCAGAAACGACAGGTACGGGTCGAGCCCGGCGGCGAGGATCGCCCCGTGCACGGTTTCCCGCAGCAGCGCCGAGCAGTAGTTGATCAGCGCGTTGATCACGTCGCGGCGGCTGCGGTCGCGGGCGGCGAAGCCGTACTTGGTCGGCGTCATCACCCGGACGGCGCGGAAGTACGCCCCGGCCGCCGCTCCTTCGATGCCGATCAGTTGTGCCAGGTCGGTCGCGGCGCTGGCAGCCTGCTCGAACTCGGCGAGCCGGGTGACCGCCGCCCACACCGTCGCCGGGTCGTCGCTGCGTTTCGCGCGGCGGCGCAGCAGCGTCGCCTGGTTGGCGATCTTGGCGGGGATGACGGCGCGGGCCAGGTCGAGCCGGGCGGCCGGGTCGCGGTGCCGGTCGAGTTGGCGCACCCGGGCGGCGATGTGCCCGGCGGTGGGCGGTTCGAGCCGACCCAGCGGTCGGCCGTTGCGGCTGAGCAGGATCAACGGGATGTCGTGGGCGAGCATGCTGTGCATCGCGTGCGGGGTGACGGTCACCCGGCCGGTGGTGACGACCTCGCCGACCATGGTCAGCGGCGCGGAGGCACGCAGCACACCGTCACGGTGCACGACGAGCCGACCGTCGCGCCGGCCGAGGACGCAGTCCGGGCCGATCACGTGGAACGCCTTGCCGATCATCGCCGGCTCCCGTTGCTGGCCGGCAGCTTGCCCCGCTGCGGAGTGTTGAGCAGCGGGTGGGTCCAGTCCGCGTTGGGCTGCTCGGGCCGGCCGTGCTCGCCGTCGAACACCCAGCCGAGCATGCTGAACCCGGCGTCGAACGTGGTGATCTGCGTCTTGCCCGGGTGCAGCCGCAGGTTGAGCGCGGCCAGCTCGGCGCCGATCTGCCGGGCGCCGTTGACCGCCGCGTCGAGGTCGAGGCAGAACAGCGCCAGGTCGTCGGCGTAACGCACCAGCCGGCCGTGCCGGCCGTCGACCCGGGCGTCGAATTCACGCAGGTAGAGATTGGCCAGGGTCGGACTGATCGGCGCGCCTTCGGGAACACCCCGGCCCCGGGTACGCAGGCCGGCGGCGGTCAGCATCGGCGCGGTGAACCAGCCGCGTACGATCCGGCTGACCGCCGGGTCGGCGAGACTGCCGCTGACCATCTCGTGCAGGAGCTGGTGGTCGACGCTGGCGAAGAAATCGGCGATGTCCGCGCGGACCACATAACGCAAACCCTTGTCCCGGTACGCGAGAGCCATCGTCAACGCGTCCACCCAGGAACGACCCCGCTGGTACGCGAAACTGACCTCGGCGCGGCGGGTCTCCCACCGGTCGCCGGCGACGTGCAGGAAAGCGCGCTGGGCTACCCGGTCGGCGACGGTCGGAATGCCCCGGTCGCGGCGCTCGCCACCACGGGTGACGGTCATCAGTCGAAGGGGTTGCGGGGTGTATTCGCCGCTGCGCAGCAGCGCGGACAGCGACTCCAGCCGTGGCCCGAGGTGATGGGCGAACTCGGCGACGGTCACGCCGTCCGCTCCGGCGAGTGCGGTGCCGGCGGCGACCCGCGACCACGCGGCCCACAACGTCGGCTGGTCAGACATCCGACTCAACAGCCGGGAAGGAGAGGTATTCATGCCGAGATCGGACGGACGAACTCCGATAGAATCGGAGGCATCGACGTCACCGCCGAGATCAACAGGAGCTTATGTCCGGAAATGCCCCTTGCGACAACCTCCGACACGCCCGGGATCCCGGGTAGGTTGGCGGAAAGATCCCAAAGTGAACCTGAGCTGCGAAAACCTTCCCCATGGAGATCATTTGAGGCTCCCTCAAGATCATGATCAACAAGAGGTTGCCCCCGGAGCACCATGTTTACCCAGCTCAGACCGCCCGACATTTCGGACACGGTCCCCGGACACACGAAAACCGCGCCGGATTGAAACAACGGCCGCGGTGAGCCTGTTCAGCTCGGGTGTGGGTCCCCGGACACACGAAAACCGCGCCGGATTGAAACCGAACAGTCTTTGCATCATACCTCCTGGGTAAGGCCCGTCCCCGGACACACGAAAACCGCGCCGGATTGAAACAGAGCAGGAACTTGTCTCCCGCATCGCCGCCGGACCGTCCCCGGACACACGAAAACCGCGCCGGATTGAAACCGTCGCCCTCGTGCACCCGACCGCTGCTGTCCTGTCCCCGGACACACGAAAACCGCGCCGGATTGAAACCCCTCGTCCGGCTCAAGCTGGGCGATCCGGCGCTCGGTCCCCGGACACACGAAAACCGCGCCGGATTGAAACCTCGGCGCACCGGGCGGCGGCATCGGCAATGGCGTGTCCCCGGACACACGAAAACCGCGCCGGATTGAAACACTTCAGCCGAAGCGGGAGCTGGGCGGTAACGAGGGAGGTCCCCGGACACACGAAAACCGCGCCGGATTGAAACGCACCGCACACGGTGCTCTCTGCCTCTGTGGTGTAGTCCCCGGACACACGAAAACCGCGCCGGATTGAAACCGTCTTCGTACGCGACGGCCATTCCTTCCGGCTTGTCGTCCCCGGACACACGAAAACCGCGCCGGATTGAAACAGCATATCTGCCCCGGGTATCTGACCTGGAACATAGTCCCCGGACACACGAAAACCGCGCCGGATTGAAACCCGCCGGCCTTCCGGTTTCCGATGCCCGATTGAACGTCCCCGGACACACGAAAACCGCACCGGATTGAAACCCCGACGATGATTGCGGCGAGGGCGATCAAGGCCCCCGGTCCCCGGACACACGAAAACCGCACCGGATTGAAACTCCGCAGACGGCCTCGTTATATGCCACCAGTTACTGGTCCCCGGACACACGAGAACCGCACCGGATTGAAACGCCATGCTCCCATGGCTTTCCTTTCGCTTGGAACGGAGGTCCCCGGACACACGAAAACCGCGCCGGATTGAAACTTGCGCACCATGATCCCGACCAGAGGTTTGCCACAGGTGTCCCCGGACACACGAAAACCGCACCGGATTGAAACTTTGTCGCCCAGGGCGTGAGGGTAATACAGACCTGACAGTCCCCGGACACACGGAACCGCAACGAATTTAGGCAGGCAGAATCACGTCGAGCATTGATCCCCGATGCACCGCAGCGCGTGATCCCGTCAGGGGATCAAATCCCGTGACGGGATCACGCGAAGTCGCATTGGGTCTATCGAGAGCCGGCGTCAGTCGGGCTGGGATCAGGTGTCGTGGTGGCGGGACTCGTTGCGCGGGGCTGGTTCGCCGGGTGACGGATATCGGGATGGCTGGGCATTTGGGCTCTGCGGTGCTCCGGCAGCGTCGTACGCCGCTGGAGGCGCGGTCGTCCGGGCCACGGACGGTGGGCCAGCGGCGTCGCTGAGCCCGCGTGGCGAGTCCGGCCCGCAGGCCAGGCACTCCGGGTCGCGGTCGGCGTCCAGCACCGTCGTTTCGTTCGCCGCCGCGTCCACCAGCAGATACCGCACCGGTGACCGCCACGGCGAGACATAGTTCAGCAGCTCGCCGACGGCGTACCCGGCGATGATCTGGTTGAGGAAAACCACGCTGGGCGTCGGCTCGGCCGGATCGTCGACCCGGTATCCGGCCGCCCGGCGCGCAGCAGCCAACCCCGGGTCAAGCTCGGCATCCACCAGACGCGGGTCGTAGCCGGACAGGCAGAGCAGGCACGGGCCACCGGGGCGGACCACCGCCAGATGCCCGCCGGCTTCCAGCCGTACCCGGGAATTGGTTTCTTGGTTGTGGTCGTCGGGCGACTCTGGGCGGGGTGCCGGCCCCAGCTCGACCCCGACGTCGAGATAGCAGCGGGCGTACTGCACGGCCAGCCGGTTCAACGCCCAGCGTGGCGCGTGCCCGTCGACCGCGCCGACGATCACCTCGGCCGGGCGCACCTGCTGCCAGACCGCCGGGTCGAGGATGCTGCCGGCGATGCCGCGTACCCGTACCTGCGGGTTGATGGTCCGGACCGTGCGGGCCGCGACGGTGACCTTGGTCGCCGCCCGCGCCACGTCGGCCGGCTTGGCGCCGACCAGACGGTTCAGGTTGGTGGCGGTGACCGTGTCCGGGTCGACCAGCAGCAGGCCGCCCACCCCCAGGTGGGCCAGCGACTGGACGACCTGACTGCCGACACCGCCGAGACCGACCACGGCGACGGTCAGCTCGGCGAGCCGGCGCTGCGTGTGCGGGCCGAACGCCCGGACCTGTCGGTCGTAGCGGTCCGCCGGGGTCGGCCCAGTGGCACCGGCCTGCGGGTCCGGCGCACCGGCCGGCGCGGTCAGGGTCGGTGTGGTCAGAATCGGCACAGTTTCACCTCGGTCAGGTCGTCGTCGCCGAGCAGCACCAACCGGTCGAGCATCCGCAGCGTCCCGTCGTCCGGGTCGGTGTACGCGCCGGCCACCGACGCCTGCCCGAGCACCAGCGACGCCACCCCGACCGGCGGCGCGGCCGGCATCCGGTCGAGGAACTCGGTGTGCGTCTGGCGCATGTTCTCCACGTCCAGGCCGGAGAACCTAACCGTGTCGTCGGCGAAAGGATGGCTGTGCACGTCGACCAGGGACAGGCCGGTCTCGAAGCAGGCGATCAGCACCTCCCGGGTCAGCCAGGCGGCGACTTCGATCCGTACGCCGTTCTGCACCGACAGCGCGTCGTCCGGGATCGGGATGGCCCGGGTGACCAGCAGGTCGGTGACGGCCCCGGCGCCCCACGGGTCGGTCCACCGGCCGGCGCGGGCCAGCAGGTAGGCGCCGCGTTCGTCGTCACTGTCGCGCAGATGCCGCCGTACGGTGTCCCAGGTGTCGTGGCTGATCCGCAGCACGCAGGTCATCAGTCGACCGTGCCGAGGTAGGTGCGGATCGCCTCGACGTAGCTGACCAGCGAGTCGAAGCGCGGATCCCAGTTGCGCTCCGGGTCTTCCAGGCAGTACCAGCGGTACCCCAGCTCGGCGTAGCGGTTCTTGTAGGCCGAGAAGTAGTGGGCGGGCTGCACGAGCGTGCGGCCGTCGCGGCGGCGCAGGTGGTCGCCGAGGAAGAAGCCGTCCGGGGCGGTCTCCGGGTAGGTGGCCGGCGGCACGATCAGCACGGTGGTGCGGTCCGGCTCCCAGTGTGGCGGCAGCCGGAACTCGGGGATGTGCAGCCAGGATTCGTCGTCGGCGACGGTCAGCCCGGGGTACGCGTACGCGAGCTGGGCTGCTTCGTGGCGGATGCGCAGCCGCCTCGGGTCGAGCGTCGTCATCGCCTTGGAGTGCCGGGCGTGGTGGGTGAACTGCTGCTGATCGGCGACGCGGATCCGCTGGTCGTCGGGGACGATGACGTTGCGGTCGTCGTCCTGGCGGACCAGGACCCGTTCCTGCGGCAGGCCGGCCGCCCGCTTGATGTCGCGGCCGGACAGCATGTCGTCGATCACCGGTACGTCGACCCCGTTGATCCTGATCGTCTTGCCCATGTCGTCCTCCGGTTGCCGGGGTTGCTCCTACCTGGAACAGATGGACGAAGTGGCAGCGCAGTCCACCAGCTGGACGTGTGTGGACGGTCACCGGCCTTGGATCGGCCTCCAGTTGCTACCATCGAGTAACTACACGTATGGTGTTCGCATAAGCACCAGGAGTTAATCTCACTGGCTGCCGCGACCATCGTCCACGGCTCTCGGGCCGGCGCCGTGGACGGTCGCTCCCCACCACATCACGACACCGGTGTCGTCCGGCGGGCACCCAGCCCGCCTGCTCATCCACCCCGCTGTTCTCCTGCGTCGCAACGGGAGGCACCTCGATGGACACCGCACTGCGCTCACCGGAAGACCCGCAAGACACGTACGCCTTCTTCTTCCTCGCCGTCGTCCGCGCCATGACCCACCACCTGGGGATGGTCATCGCCCGCACCGTGCACGGCACCAGCCACTGCGTCGACAGCCCGCGCGCCGCCAACCGGTGGCTGCACCTGTGCGCCAACTGCGCCGACGTACGCGACGAGCACATCCGCCGCCAGTTCGACCGGCTGCGGCGCAACGCCACCCACCACGGCACCGCCGGCGGCAGCGCCCGCACCGGCGTCAGCGGCCCCAGCCGGATCGAGGAGATCAACCAGGTGGTGTCCTTCCTCTACGGGCCACAGGCGTCGACGGTCGACCCGGACGCCGCCGGCGCGGACCTGCTCCGTTACGCGCACCACCCGGACCGGGCCAACGCCGACATCGCTCCGTGGCTTCGCGCCATCTACTGGCAGTTCGTGCACCAGGACCAGCGCCAGGCCATCGCCGAACTACGCCGCCGGTCGGCGACGGCGCGCGGCATGCACGCCCGCCCCGAACGGGACCTGACCACCGCCCGCTGGGCAGCGCCGCTCGCTGCCGACCCGGTCGGCCTGGACCTGCTGATCAGCTTCGTGATCGGGCTGCGCGACCAGGTCGCCGACCCGTGGCGGATCCCGCACGCGGCGGCCAAGCACGGACTCACCGACCAGCAGGTACGCCTGCGTCTGACGGCGGCCGTCGACCAGCTCCGACGGATCAACCCGAGCTTCTACGAGGCGAACGTCGCCGCCGCACTGCACCGTCGCGCCGACCGGCTCGACCCGTGCGACGACCTGCCGGGTGCCCGGCCGATCTGCGGCACCGCCCCGGGTGACCCGGCCGAACGGTACGCCGACCCCGGCGACACTCCCCAACGGCGTCGCCGCCGCCAGGTGCTGCTGCGGCTACTGGCCAACCCGGCCGTACGCCGCAGCGGGCTGCCGAAGCTGCTCGCCGAGATGTGCGATGTCGCGCTCGAACGATCCGCCGTCGACCTGGAGAAGTCCTGCGCGCGACGACTGCGACTGCCGGCCGGCACAGCCCGTCGGCGACTGGAAATCCTCGCGGTCCTCGTCGCCGGTGCCGGTGTCGAGTGGCTGGACGATCTCCTATCGGAACCGCCCGGATAGTCCGGGTATCCGGGGAGTGGGTGGGGCGGCGGAACCCCACCGCTGCCCCACCCACTCCCCTATTCCGTCACTGTGGACGAGCGAATAGACTGGAGCCCGGCAGACCCACCAGGGCCACCCAGGGAGGTGATTGGTCCGGAATGCCCGTTGCGACAACCCCCGACACGCCCGGGATCCGGGGTAGGTTGGCGGAAAGATCCCAAAGTGAACATGAGCTGCGAAAACATGGTCTTCGGAGATCATCTAGCCACTTCTCAAGATCATGATCAACAGGAGGTTGCCCTCAGGGGCCCCTGTTTCCGCAGGTCAGACCGCCCGACATTTCGGACACGGTCCCCAAGCACACAAAAACCGCGCCGGATTGAAACTAACCTGATTGCATTTCGCCACTTCCTCTCGGTGTCCCCAAGCACACAAAAACCGCGCCGGATTGAAACCGTCGCGACGACGAAGATGACGACGGTGACGGTGACGGGTCCCCAAGCACACAAAAACCGCGCCGGATTGAAACATGCCATAATTGCGATTAGCATTATGGCATACTGAAACGGGTCCCCAAGCACACAAAAACCGCGCCGGATTGAAACCTTGTTGCAACCTCAACCTGCATTGGCAGCGCCAATGTCCCCAAGCACACAAAAACCGCGCCGGATTGAAACTCGCTGTGTTAACTATTACTATAAGCAACCACACTGTCCCCAAGCACACAAAAACCGCGCCGGATTGAAACCAGGCTAGTCCACGGACGGCGGGACGGGGTTCGCCACGTCCCCAAGCACACAAAAACCGCGCCGGATTGAAACCCCAATAAGGGTGGCACGAACATCCAAAAGCCCAGTCCCCAAGCACACAAAAACCGCGCCGGATTGAAACGATCTCGCCAGGGCCATCCTGTGTGTACAGCAGATACGGTCCCCAAGCACACAAAAACCGCGCCGGATTGAAACGCTGAACTCAACCTCGTACACGTGACCCTCGGTGCACGTCCCCAAGCACACAAAAACCGCGCCGGATTGAAACTGAAGAGCAGCCAGCTCCGCGATGGCTTCCTCCTCAGGTCCCCAAGCACACAAAAACCGCGCCGGATTGAAACCTCTCGTCGCTCTGAGAGAGGCCTTAGCGCTAAGGGTCCCCAAGCACACAAAAACCGCGCCGGATTGAAACTACAACCGTCACGAAGATTGCGACTGTCGTGTCGAGTCCCCGAGCACACAAAAACCGCGCCGGATTGAAACCAGCGCGATGGCCCCGCGTCGTTTGGTAGGCACGTGGGTACCCGGACAGACGGAAACCGCACCGGATTGACGGCACGTTGTCTTATCAGGAGTTCAATCGGCCTGCAGCTCTACTCGCTGGACACAAGGTGAAGATCGCTTATCTGATTCTTGCGACGCTGGCCGGTCTTGTCGGTGCCGTGTTCGGTTCGTGGCTGGGCTGGCAGACGGCAGGGCCGACCACCGACACGGCGGCAGCCCGGCAGGTGGCCGCTGTCGCGTTTCCCGGCGTCGGGGCGGGTGAGCCGACCCGGAACGGTGACCGGCACGGATTTCCGCCGGTCAGCGAGGCGGTCGACCGGCTCACGGCTGCCGGTTGGGATGCCGAGCGATTCCGCGCCAACGGCGACTACGACGCTTTCACGGCGACCCGGGACGGTGTCGCCGTGCGTCTGTCTGCGCGGGACGCCACGCGCTTCGTGATCGACGTTGGCCGCGCGCGGCCGTGGTGGGTCTGGCCGCTGGCGGTCGCCGGATTCCTCGTCGCCCTGATCACCACGTTGCTTGCCCTCCGGCAGCTCGATGCGCACACCAGCGGACGCGCCTGGGTCCGAGTCGTCGCCGTCTCCTTGCCCGGAGCTGCCGCCGTATTGGGCCTGCCCGCTCTGGCGGTGGGTGGGCTGGCCGCCAGTCATGCAGCGATCACCGGCGGCGACCCGTGGGCGCCGCCGTGGCTCGGCTTCACGATGGTCGGCCTGCGCCCGATGGCGTGGCTGGCCGGGCTGCTCACCGTCACGGCGGTCCTCGTCGCCGCTGTGTCACCGACGCGAACGCCGGCGACCGGCTGTGAGCGAGGTGCCGCGTACTCGAGCCAGTAAACCCCATGATGCTTTCGTGGCTTGATGCCTCGGGTGCATCAAGATGCACCTGAGGCATCAAGCTCGACCAGTGATCCCCACCCGATGAGGTGACACTGCGCTATCTGGCAGAGCGCAAAGTCACCGACGGTTTACGGAGACCGGCGACCCAGGCCAGCACCCGCTGGCCCACCAACGCACCGCAGCCGCTGCCCTGCGCGAGCTGGGTCGGCGGCAAGCCTAGAGGCCGCCCAGGTTCGGCGACTGCTCGCACCACTTGACATCTCGCCCTGCTGAAGCAAGGAGATTCAACCCTCACGGGTCGAGTCTTCTGCTTCGCCGACCACAGCCGACCCGAATCAACGGCAAGGGACGGGGTACCGCCCATCGGTCTCACCCAGTCTCCGCAGGAACTGGCGGCGGCCAGCCACTCGACCGGTCAGCACCGAGCCGCGGGCGATGTGCATCGTACGGAATCGGCTGATGATGCCTTCGGTCATGTCCATGGCGATCGGGATCGCGGCCCCTGGACGATGGCCGTCACGGTCATCAGGAGGATCACCGGTGCAACATAGTTGACGTACACGGCACGCCCCGCCGGCCCCGCCACCGGGAAGCGTCCCGCCGGACCTCGTCGCGCCGAGTTCGCCGAGCCCGGCGCCGTTCGCGCCGAGCAGCGAGAAGACCGTTCCCGCCGGTACGTGCAGGTCGATGCCGTCGAGCACGACGTGATCGCCGTACGCCTTGCGGAGCCCGGTGGCGGCGATCGCCGGCCGGGGCTGCGTGGAGGTCATGGTGTCCCTCTCTTGGAGCCAGGAGTGGGTCAGGAGCGGCGGATGGTGATGTCGCCGTAGGAGACGCGGCCGCGCACCTCGACGGTCTCGTCGGCGTCGTCGGGTTGGGTGGCGGTCTCCAGCAGGTTGTGGACCTTCCCGAAGTCGGTTTTCACTTCCAGCCAGGCGGCGGTGCCCTCGGCGATGCCGACGTCCAGGTTGCCCATGGCGGTGCCGAGCACGACCGAGCCGCGCGCCACCTCGCCGAGGCGGATGCTGCCGTTGGACGTCTTCGCGTCGACGCCGGCACCGGCCCGTTCGACGCGGATGTCGCCGTTGGCCCCGCGCACCCGTACGTCGCCGGTGACCGCGTCGATGGTGGTCTCGCCGTTGGAGTTCTTGACCACGGCGGTGCCGTCGATCTCGCCGATCTGGATCGTGCCGGAGCCGGTGGTGATCCGGGCGTCGCCGGTGACGCCGTCGACGGTGACGTGGCCGGCCGAGGTGTCCACCCGCAGCGGGCCGGTCAGTTCCAGCCAGGCATGTCCGGCGGCGGTCCTGACCCGGCACTGCCCGAGCCGTCCGGTGCACCGGACGTCGCCCAACTGCGTCTCGGCGGAGACCTGGGAACCGCTGGGCAGTTGGATGGACACCTCGACGGACCGGGTCCGGCGGGAGAAGTCGAAGGCGGGTGACTTCGGGGCGGTGACCCGCAGGGTGCCGTTGGCGTAGTCGACGCGTACCCGGGCGGCGGCAGCCACGTCGGAGTCGTCGGCTGTGTCGCTCGGGCGGACCTCGACGACGGTGTCGGTGCGCTCGGTCGCGGCGATCTGTACGTTGCCGCTGCCGAGTTCGAGGGTGACGGAGATCGGTTCGGGCGTGTCGAAAGTAGGCATGGTTCTCCCCGCATCATGGGTTGGTGGGCCGTCCCCGCAGGTCGGGGACGTGAGGTGTGGAAGGTGGACGGTGGACCGGGAGGGGCGGTGTGGCTAGCGCACCCAGCCGGTGAAGGCTTGCGTGCTGCGTTTCCCGGTGCCGCGTTCGTCGCGGCGCCGGTCCCGGTCGGACCGCTGCAGACCGGCGGCTGCCGCCCGGACCAGCCAGGCGTTGACCGAGCGCCCCTCCTTGGCGGCGGCCTCCTCGACTGCGGCCTTGAGCTGCTCGGGCAGGCGTACGTTGATCCGCGTCACCGGGCCGTCCTCGGTGATCAGCAGGTCGTTGTCGGGTGGACCATCGACCGTCGCCGCGGCGTCACCGGTGGTGGTGGGTCCGGTCGGTTCGACCGGTGGCGTGGTGACGACGAAGTGCGGGTCGCGGCCGCGTAGCCGCAACTCCACCGAGCCGGGCGCCAGGTCGCGGGTGATCTCGTCGGCGGCGGCCGACAGCGCGTCCAGCAGTGTCATCCGGATCGCCGACTCGAGCGACCCGGTCAGGCGCTCGACCAGTGCCCGCGCCTCGTCTCCGCCGCTTTCGGCGAGGGTGGCGAACTCCCGCCCGAGGTTGCTCACGTACGACGTCAGGTCCATGACGCCATCATGGCACAGGATGGCACCATCAACAAGCCACCTTGGCATCAAAGTGATGCCAATCCGGCACCTCGCGGCACCCTGATCCGAAGAAGTGACGCTGCCGGCCGACAGGCGAAAGCCGCGCGGCGCCCACTAGCTGGTGGGCGCCGCGCAGCCTCGTTGATCAGCTGGCGGTGCAGCTCAGCGACGACACATTGGTTCCGTTGTTGCCCGAGCCGATGAAGCCGAACGTCGTGCTGGCTCCGGCGCCGAGCGACCCGTTGTAGGAGACATTGCGTGCGGTCACGTTGGCACCACTGGACGTGACGGTTGCGCTCCAGGACTGGCTGACGGTCTGTCCGCCGGTGAACGTCCAGGTGACCGTCCAGCCGCTGATCGAGGCCGATCCGGCGGTGACCCGTACCTCACCCTGGAAGCCACCTTGCCACTGCCCGATCACCGAGTACGCCGCCGAACACGACGACCCGGTGGGCGGTGGCGTGGTCGGTGGTGCCGTCGTCGGCGGTGCAGTGGTAGGCGGCGCCGTCGTCGGTGGTGCGGTCGTCGGTGGTGCAGTGGTCGGCGGTGCAGTGGTAGGCGGCGCCGTGGTGGGCGGAGCGGTTGTCGGCGGCGGTGTCGTGCCACTACTGCGGAAGGTGAACTCGTCGACGTCGAACAGGTAGCTGGAGCCGCCGGTGAAGACGAGGAACAGGTTCTGCGTACCGCTGGGTGGGGTGAGCGTGCCGGTGACGGTGGTCCAGGTATCCCAGTCTCCGGTCGGGCTCACGGTGGCCGTACCGATGACGGGTCCCGACGCCGAGCCGGTCCGCAGCGAGATGGTGCCGCCGGAGCCGGCGGAGGCGACCCGGGCGGTGAACGACGTGGCCCCGGCCAGGTTGTACGGGGTGAACGAGATCCAGTCGCCGTTCTCGATGTAGCCGACCGCGCTGCCGCCGTGGGCGGAAACCTTCTCCACCAGGGTGGTGCCCTGCTGGTCGCCATAGTGCTCGGCCTGGCGGGTCCGGGGCTGCAGCACCGTCTGCGCCGAGGTCACCGGGATGGTCTCGCCCACCGGGGTGTACTCGGCGATCATGACTCCGAAGATGTTCGCGTTCGGGTCGTGTTCGCCGTCCTCGGTGGTCTGCAGGGTGCCCGAGCAGCCGGTGGCGCTGGAGATGCCATGGGCGTGGCTGTCGTGCCCGAGCAGATAGTTGACCTTCACCCGGCTGCAGTCGATGGTCGACGCGTCCGGGTCGGTGACCGTCACCTCGAACGGGATGGCGTCACCGAACTCGAACAACCGGCCGTTGCGCGGTAGGTCGAGGGTGACCGTCGGCCGGCCCACCCCGATCACCACGCTCGCGGTGGCGCTGCGGCCGGTGCTGTCGCGCACCGTGAGCGTCGCCGTGAACTCGCCGTTGCTGGTGTACGTGTACGACGGGTTCGGCTGCGTCGAATCGGTGCTGCCGTCCGTGGTGAAGTCCCACGCGTACGTGATGGCGTCACCGTCCGGGTCGCTGGTCCCGGCCGAGCTGAACTGCACGGTCAGGGGCGCGTTGCCGGCGGTCGGGTCGGCGGACGCGGCGGCGATCGGCGATCGGCCGCCGCCGGAGCTGTACTCGATGCGGTACACCGCCGAGCTGGCGTCACCGCTGCCCCAGCCGGTGCCGTAGTCGAGCACGTAGAGGGCGCCGTCCGGGCCGAACTCCAGGTCCATCACCTGGGTGCCGGTGTAGTCCGGGAACGGGTCGATCGAGCCCACCCCGCCGGAGCCGGTGACCGTGACCGTCTTGATCCACCGCCGGCCGAACTCGCCGATGAACACCTTGCCGTCCATCGACGCCGGGAACTTCACGTCGGAGGCGAGCGAGGCGTCGTAGTTGTAGACCACGGCGTCCATCGGTGACAGGCTGCCGCAGCACAGCTCCGGCGGGTTCTGCTCGCCACCGTACGGCAGCCAGGCCCGCTGCGACGGCGGCAGCTGGGTGATGCCGGAGTTGTTCGGGGAGTTGTTCACCGGCCCGCCGGAGCAGTTGAACGGTGCGCCGGAGGGGCCGGACGGGAACGTGAAGTCGATGTACGGCGTGTTGTAGTTCGAGCAGTACGGCCAGCCGTAGAAGCCGGGCTGGGCGATGCGTTCGAACGCGACGTGGTTTGCCGGCCCGCGGTTGGGGTCGGCGGTGCTGGCGTCCGGCCCGTACTCGCCGAGGTAGACGACTCCGGTCGCCTTGTCCACCGACATCCGGAACGGGTTGCGGAAGCCCATCGCGTAGATCTCCGGCTTGGTGTTCGCCGTGCCGGCCGGGAACATGTTGCCGGCCGGGATGGTGTACCCGCCGTTGGCGCTCGGCCGAATCCGCAGCACCTTGCCCCGCAGGTCGTTGCTGTCGCCGGCGGTACGCTGCGCGTCGTACGCCGGGTTGCGGTTGGACCGTTCGTCGATCGGCGTGTAGCCGCTGGAGTCGAACGGGTTCGTGTCGTCTCCGGTCGACAGGTAGAGGTTGCCGTCCGCGTCGAAGTCGATGTCACCGCCGACGTGGCAGCACATGCCCCGGCTGGTCGGGACCTGCAGGACCGTCACCTCCGACGACCGGTCCAGGGTGTGGTCGGCGTTGACCGTGAAGCGGGACAGCCGGTTATAGCCGTTGAACGGTGCGAACTGCGCCGCCGAGCCGGTCGACGGCGCGTCGCCGCCCGGAGTGTTCAGCGGCGGCGAGTAGTACACGTACACCCATCGGTTGGTGGCGAAGTTGGGGTCCGCCTCGATGCTCTGCAGCCCTTCCTCGTCGTGGGTGTACACCGGGATGGTCAGCGCCACCTTGGTGTTGCCGGCCGCGTCGGTGTAGCGGATGGTGCCTTCGCGGGAGGTGTGCAGCACGCCCCGGTTCGGCAGCACCGTCATGCCCATCGGCTCGCCGACCTCGGCGACGCCCTTGGCCAGGGTGACCTCGCTGTAACCGGGGGGTGTCTGGCCGGTCGAGCAGTTGCCGGTGCCCTGCGCGGCGTACTGGATGCCGCCCAGCACGTGGCTGCGGAAGTTCGCGTCGCTGAAGCTCTCGTTGGTGTGGCCCATGCCGGTGTACCAGGAGCGGCCACCGTCGTAGCCTCGGCACCACGCGATCGGGTGGTCGCTGCCCATCGTACCGCCGGTGTACGTACTCTCGTCCACGGTGGCCAGGATGTGGTTGTCCGAGCGTGGGTTGGTCCGGTAGTTGTACCACTCGTCGTAGCGGTTCCACGCGGTCGGCAGCCCGGCGGTCGAGGGGTGCGAGTTGTCCTCGATCCGTACGGTGGCGTTCTGGTTCGCCGGATGGCTGGCGAAGTACGCGCCGACCAGGTCGCCGTACCACGGCCAGTCGTATTCGGTGTCGGCCGCGGCGTGGATCCCGGCGTAGCCACCGCCGCCTCGGATGAAGCTCTCGAACGCCGACTGCTGGCTGGCGTTGAGGACGTCCCCGGTGGTCGACAGCCAGATGACCGCCTGGAACCGGGACAGGTTGGCGGTGGTGAACTGGCCGGCGTCCTCGGTGGTCTCGACGGTGAAGTTGTGCTGCGCGCCGAGCTGCTCGATGGCGGCGATGCCGGCCGGGATCGAGTCGTGCCGGAACCCGGCGGTCTTGCTGAAGACCAGGACGGTGAAGTCCGCCTGGGCCTGGGCCGGCGCGGCGCTGAAGCTGATCGTGGCCAGCACCATGACCAGGCAGAGGGCCAATCTTCGGAACATGATTCGGGAGCTCGCTTTCTGTCGTGACAGGTGCGGACAGGCGTGCGCCGAATCACGCCGCAGGGGATCGACTGGAGCGGGGACGCTGGCTGGCGATGCTCGAGCCACACGCGCACCACGGGCGGGCCCGCCAGGGCGGCCCTGCTCACCTTCGCCCGGAGCGAAACACGATGCCGGCTCCAGGTCACCGCGTCGCCATCGAAGGCCGTCGTTGCGACCCTATGGGAGCCACAAAATGGAAGTCAATGAATCTGTCGCAGCCAGACATGCCCCGGCGGCACGCCCGCCGGGATCACGTCCTTCCATTTCGACCTTGGTACGTCGTAACCTCTGTCGATGGAAGCGCTCCCACGACTGCCCAACCCACGACAGGAGAACCTCTACATGCCGTCGATACGGATACGGTGGGCCGCCACAGCGGCGGCCGGCCTGCTACTCGGGGCGGCCGCCGCCGTCCCGACCATCCCCGCCACGGCAGCCGCCGCCCCACCGGCTGCCCTCACCGGCACATCAGCCACCGAATCAGCCGCAGCCGCTCAGGCCGTACCGGCGAACGACTGGCTGCACACCGATGGGAACACGATCGTCGACGAGGCCGGCAACCAGGTGTGGCTCACCGGGGCCAACTGGTTCGGCTACAACGCCACCGAGCGGGTCTTCCACGGCCTGTGGTCGGCCAACATCGAGGCGGTCACCCGCGCGATGTCCGAGCGTGGCATCAACATCGTCCGGGTGCCGATCTCGACCCAGCTGCTGCTGGAGTGGAAGGCCGGCCAGCCGCTGGCCCGGCCCAACATCAACGCGTACGTCAACCCCGAGCTGGACGGGCTGAACAACCTGCAGATCTTCGACTACTGGCTGGACCTGTGCGAAGAGTACGGCCTGAAGGTCATGCTGGACGTGCACAGCGCCGAAGCGGACAACTCCGGGCACACGTACCCGATGTGGTTCAAGGGTTCGATCACGCCGGAGCTGTTCTACCAGGGCTGGGAGTGGGTGGCCGAGCGCTACCGCGACAACGACACGATCGTCGCGATGGACATCGAGAACGAGCCGCACGGCACCCCGAACGATCCGCAGCGGGCCAAGTGGGACTCCTCGATTGACCAGGACAACTTCAAGCACGCCTGCGAAACCGCCGGTCGGCGGATCCTGGCGATCAACCCCGACCTGCTGATCCTCTGCGAAGGCATCGAGGTCTACCCGCGCCCGCACGCCGACTGGGACTCCCCCAACACCAACCCGGACCGCAGCCCGAACTACTTCTACAACTGGTGGGGCGGCAACCTGCGGGGCGTCGCCGAGCACCCGGTCGACCTGGGCGCCAACCAGGACCAGCTGGTCTACTCCCCGCACGACTACGGCCCGCTGGTCTACGAGCAGCCGTGGTTCCAGGGCGAATTCGACAAGGCGTCGCTGACCGAGGACGTGTGGCGGCCCAACTGGCTCTACATCCACGAGGACGACACCGCGCCGCTGCTGATCGGCGAATGGGGCGGCCGGTACGGCCAGGACGCCCGGCAGGACAAGTGGCTGCACGCCCTGCGCGACCTGATGATCGACTACGGCATCCACCACACGTTCTGGTCGCTGAACCCCAACTCCGGTGACACCGGTGGCCTGCTGCTCGACGACTGGACCAGCTGGGACGAGGTCAAGTACAACGAGGTGCTCAAGCCGGCGCTGTGGCAGCACGACGGCAAGTTCGTCAGCCTCGACCACCAGGTGCCGCTCGGCGGTGCCGGTTCCACCACCGGGATCAGCCTCGCGCAGCGGTACAGCGACGGCGGCGGGGACGACGACGTGACCGCGCCGACCGCCCCCGGCCAGCCGACCGCCAGCGACGTCACCGCCGAGACGGTGACGTTGACCTGGGCGGCGTCGACCGACAACGTCGGCGTCACCTCGTACCAGGTGCTGCGGTCGACCGGCGGTGCGCCGGCCACCCTGGTCGCCACGGTCTCCGGCACCACGTACACCGTCTCCGGACTGACCGCCGAGACCAGCTACACGTTCACGGTGCGGGCCCGCGACGCCGCCGGCAACGTCTCGCCGGCCTCACCGGCGCGGACGGTCACCACCGCGGCCGACGACGGCGGCCCCGGCGACGACGGCTGCACCGCCACCTACACGGTGACCAGCAGCTGGCAGGGCGGCTTCCAGGGCGGCATCGAGGTGCGCAACACCGGCACCTCGGCGATCTCCGGCTGGACGCTCACCTGGACCAACCCGAGCGGTACGTCGATCGGGTCGCTGTGGAACGGCCGGTTGACCACGTCCGGCGAGGTGAACACGGTACGCAACGAGCCGTACAACGGGGCCCTCGCGCCGGACGCCGCCACCACGGTCGGCTTCGTCGGCTCCGGTCCCGGCACCACACCGACCGACCTGAGCTGCACCGCGTCCTGAGCAACCCGAATTCGGACCGAATCCGGACCCGATCCGCTGCCCGACCCCGACCGGGTCGGGCAGCGGATCCCCCCGGCCCGCTGGCGCCGGTCTGATTGAGTGGGGTGCACTCACCGACCACACCAGACCGAGAGGGTACGCCGGCCCGATGCCCACCCAGATCGTCGTCTCCCTGGTGCCGACCGCCGCCACGGCGGTCCCGCCGCCGCACACCGGCCCGGCCGTCTACGCCGCGTTCCTCAAAGCGGTCCGCGCCGTCGACCCGGAGCTGTCCGCGATCATGCACGACAGCCCCCGGTACAAGCCGTTCACCCTCAGCCCGGTCCTCGACGAGCAGGGCCGGCCACCGTCGGCACCGGGGCAGCCGGCCCGGATCGTGGCCGGCCTGCTGATCGACACGTACGCCGCCCCGGTGCTCGCCGCGCTGCACCACGCCGCCGGGCATCAGATCGCACAGACCCGGTACCGCACCGTCGACGTCGCCGTGCACGCGGTGTCGTACGCCGAGCTGGCCACCGGCGCCGACCCGGCCGCCACCACCTGGGCGTACGACCTGCTGACCCCGGTCGGGTTCGCCACCGGACGCGGGGACGGTGCCCGCCGCCAGCGCCCCTGGCCGGACGCGGAGCGGGTGTTCACCAACCTGACCCGGCGCTGGGACGCGTTCGCCGGGGAGGTGGCGTTGCCGACGTCGGCGGAGCCGGCGGTCGTCGACCATCTGGAGGTGGTCGACGCCCAACTGCGGATGGCCACGCACCTGGTGGAGCCGGGGCAGCGTAACCCGGAGCACCGGTTCCGCCGGGGCACGGTCGGCTCGGTGACCTTCCAGTTGGCGGAGGCGTCGGGGGTGCCCGGCGACGCGCGGCGGGCGGTCGACGCCCTGGCGGCGTTCGCCAGCCACGCCGGTTTCGGGGACCGGACCGCGATGGGCATGGGTCACGTCCGGCGCAGGCTCAGCCCGCCCCCGCAGCAGTGATCCGCTTCGGCTCATCGGCCTGCCCCGCAGCGGGTCGGGTCGACCAACCGCAGCGGATCAAGGTTAGCCGGTGACGACCGTGGGCCGGGTCTGCCGCGTACGCAGCAGACCCGGCCCACATGGTCAGGACGAGGTAGGACGTCAGTGCGAGTAGCCGCGCGTGGCGATCCAGTGCGCCAGGGTCTCGGTGCTCACCCAGTAGTGTTCGGCGCCCAGAAAGGCCGGGTCGGCGATCTTGACGGCGTCGCCGCCCTCGCCGTAGCCGACCACGGTCACGTAGTGCCCGCCCGGGTACGAGTGGGTACGGCCGTCGACGTCGCTCGCCGTACCGATGATGTTGGCCACCACGGCCCGGCCGTCGTCCACGGTCGCCCGCACGTCGTCGCGCAGCTGATCGATTTGCGCCTGGCTCGCCTTGGCAGCCTCGATTGCGGTGGTCTGGTACTTGTTGTCTCCGGTGAGCTCGTTGAGCACCCGGGTGGTGTCCTCGGCCGAATCAGTGCCGGCGACCGTGGTGCCCAGCCTGCTGGCCACCTCGTCCTGCGACAGTTCGTGGCCCTGCGCGGTCAGCGCGATCCGGGTCGCGGCCGGCCCGCAGTAGTAGAAGTTCAGCTGCCGCTCGTAGCGAGTGTCCAGCAGCCGGCCCTCGCTGGACCACCCGCCCTGGTCGGAGCTGGCGGAAGTGGTGGTGAACCTCGCGGTGTCCGAGGCCGGGGCGGCCTGGTCTGCGGCAGCCGGACCGGCCACCACACCGCCGGCTACCAGCAGACCGGCGACGGACAGTGCGGATCTGTGAAGAACGGTGGTCATCTGCGGATCTCCGTTCCGGGAGGGCGCGGAAGATCCGGGCATTGATCGTTTGGCAGAGGCCCGGACCCCGCGAACGGGACATACGGTCAGTCGGTGCCCAGCACGGCGGTCAGGGCTGATGCGACGCCCATTCCCGACCGCGCGGAACGCCCCGCGTGCGGATATCACAACGACGCGTACGCCAGCGGGACGCACCGGGTAACAACCGCAGCGGGGCGGCCGACATTCCGCCGTCCCGCCGATCAACCGGAGATCAACCGCCGATCGCCGTTCGCTCGGCAACGTCGTTGAAATCTGGTCCTCGAGCGCGAGCAGCGTCGAGCGATCTTCATGGACTCGGGGAAGCTGACCACGTACCGCCCGGTACGGTGGTAGATCACCGCGAGGGTGCCCGGAACTGCTGGGCGATGGTGTTGGCAAGATCGGCGGGGATGCCCAGCGCCAGCGTCACGCCGCCGTCGAGCCCGGCGCCGGCGGCCAGACCAGCACAGTAGTTGATGTAACCGTTGATCCCCATCGAGTCGACTCTTCCTTAATCTTGAACCCGTCGAGATTCTTGTGGACGAACTCGAAGGACTTCGCCGTCGCACCGGCAAGATTTGTGTTCACCACGACCACCTGACCCGGAAGGCTTGTCGTCAGACCATCGGATGCCAACGAATCGTTTGGCAACTCGACGGTATTCGACCACGAAGCCCGACGGCGGGAGTGGTACGTACAAGCACGACAGTCAGCCGTACCGTCGGCACCGCCGAACCGGGCGGGTCGCCCCGGCGAAGGACCAATGTCGGCGAACCGGAAGTACGTCGTGAGCGTCGCGTCGCCCAGCTCTTCGAGGATCAGCCCCCGGGTGGCGGAGTGCTGCAGGTACGCCGACGCGCTGCTGATCGCGTACGACGGTTCCCCACCGGCCCGTTCCACGACGCCGATCGAGAAGCGCTGCCGCAGCTCAGATGGCACGCAGTCCGCCGCGACAACGGTCAGCGGGTCCGCTCCGGATGCTCTGACCTGCCAGCATGCGTCGGAGTCGTCCGGATTCGGTTCGGCGGCGCGGATCCGAAGAGTCTCTGCCCCGGCCGGTTCGATGACGAACAGCCGTCGGCCCTCGGTCCCGTCGACCTCGCCCAGCGGGCCGTCGTCGAGCAGCGACACCGCCGGCTCGGACGCGTCGGTACGCACGATCGCGACCTGGCGGTCCCCGGCAGCAGCGGATCGTCCCCGACGGAGGCCGGCGCCCCAGTCGGCGCCCCAGTCGGTGATCCGGTCGGGGTGCCGGACGGCGATCCTGACGGCACGCTCACCATCGGGCCGGCCGGTCTGCCCGGCCCGCCGGGCCACGTCGCGTAGCGTCTCGTCGAATCGGTCGTCAGACGGCACGGCTCCGCCCTTCGTCGCCGCTGGTGGTCAGGTGCACGGCCAGCGCCTTGCGGCCCCGGGCCAGCCAGGTCTTGATCGTGTTCGGGCTGGTGCCGGTCTCCGCGGCGATCTCGGCGACGCTCAGGCCAACCAGGTGGTGCAGCACGACGGCCCGCCGCTGGTCGACACCGAGCCGGCGCAACGCGGCGACGATCGCGATGTGGTGGGCGGACACCTCGTCGACCTGGTGGTCGTTGACGTCGCGTCGGTGGGCACGCAGCCGATTCACCGCCTTACGCCAGGAACTCACCGCGATCCGGTACGCCGACCGTGCGTACCCAGGCTTCCGGGCTGTCGCAGTCCGAAACGTAGCGCCGTGAACAAACTCGGCCATCGCGCCCTGTCCCACGACGTGTCCACTCGTGCCGGTGTCCACCGCTGGCGCATGGACTCAGATCAGCCCGGCCCGCAGCGCGTAGGCGACGGCGTGCGAACGGTTCCGCAGTTTGAGCCGGTGCGTGACGCCGTAGATCACGTTCTTGACCGTCCGCTCGGAGTAACAGAGCTTTCCGGCGATCTCGTTGGTGTCGAGCCCGTCAGCCATCAACCGCAACACGTCAACCTCGCGTGGCGTCAGGCCAGCTGCGTTGAGCCCGTTCGGGGCGAGGACCTCGCGTTGCAGTCGCTCGATGTGCTTGAGCAGTTCGCCGACCAGGTTCGACGGCATGACCCCGCCACCGTTGGCCGCCGTCAGCACACTGTTCACCAGACGCTCCCGGGTGACCGCCGCTCTGGGCAGGATAGAGACCACCCGGCACTCCACTGCTATCAGCAACTCACTTTCGGTGATCTCGCGGAGCACGAGAACCACCGGCAGACGCGTCGCCGCAGCCGTGCGGCGCAGCATCGCCACCACGTCCACCGTGAGCTGCTCGCAGCCGAACACGAGAACCTGTGCCCCGGCCCACTCGTCGGCCGGTAGCAGCTCGACCTCCGGGCAGCAGCGCAGGAAGCTGGCGAGTCCCGCATGACTGAGCGGTTCGGAAGCCTGCAGGATCAGCTTGACACATTCCACCGTTGCCTCCCGTCGTCGTCGGTCAGCACGGAGTCTGCGCGGCGCGTCTTCAGAGAATCTCCAGTCGGATCTACAGCGAGACGCGTCGATGTGAAGATTCACTCGCCGTAGTCGGCTCAGCTAGGCGGACGCGGTGTCGCCCGCCGCCGTCGGCGGCGGTTCCCCCCGAGCCCGGCGAAGTGCCTCGATGTACTTGGGGATCTCGATTACGGCGAGCTCCAACCGACCGGGCGCGAGTTGATCGGCGAATACGGCCTCGACGACATCTCGGGCCACGTCATCGGGGAGATCGTCGACCTGTCCGAGAGGGGCACGCTGCCAGATACGGATGAGACGAAGCCGCGCCCGAACCTCGGAGAGGGTGCGTTCCAGTCCGGCTATCGCCTCGTCGGCCCGCGCCGGGTCCAGCACGAGCCGCCCTTCACCGGCGAGTATGAGCAGCAGTTCACCCACGAACGGGTTCGGCGTGGCAGGGGGACGGGCCGGCACCGGTCGAGTCCATCAACGCGACGGCGGCAGGGGAAGGCCCCGAACGGGCGGCTGCCCCGGACTCCGGTGCGATCTGCCCGGACTGCCGTCCGTGGCGCCGGTCCACCGACGGACAGCGCCCGCCGAGTCCGCCACCCGGCAGCCCCGCCCGAACGCCGGCGGCGCCGCGAGGCAGACTTGACCCGGGTGGTTCCCTCAGGCGGGCCGGATGCCGCGGGGCAGAGCTGCTCCGATCCGGGTCACCCGGTGCCGGGAGCGGACACGTCGGAGGCGGGGACCGTCCCTCGCAACGGTGGATGAGGGCAGCGGTGTCGATCGGAAACACGAACGTGCGTCTTCACCTGCTAGGCCCCGTACGGGTCGAGCGCGACGGGACCGACCTGCCCCTGGGGTCGGCGCGGCGGGCGGCGGTGCTGTGCGTACTCGCCCTGCGGACCGGGCACCGCGTTTCCCGGGATCAGCTCGTCGCCGCACTGTGGGGTGAAGACGCACCGGCCAGCGCGATCGGCAACATCTACACCTACGTCTCGGCGTTGCGGCACATGCTGGAGCCGGACCGGGGCCGGTGGGCCGGTGGGCAGATTCTCAGCTCGGGCAGCGGTACCTACCAGTTGCATCTGCCGCCGGAGGCGGTCGACGTGATCCGCTTCGAGTCGCTGCGCGATGCGGCCCGGCGGTATCGGGCCGACGGGAACACCGTCGCCGAGTTGGCTGCTGTGGAGTCCGCGCTCGACCTGTGGCACGGCGACGCCCTGACCGGGGTACCCGGGCCGTTCGCCGAGGCCCAGCGGGTGCGGCTGGCCGAACTGCGGTTCGCCACCACCGAACGGTACGCCGCCCTGTTGGTCGGGCAAGGCCGGCGCGAGGAGGCGGCGGCAGTCCTGCGACGCCTCGTCGAGGCGTACCCCGACCGGGCGCACCTTCGGGTCATGCTGGCCGACGTACGGCAAACGAGCAGCCACGGCCCGGGGCAGGGCCTGGACGCCGGAGCGCCCGCCGGCTCGCGGCCCGTCGCCGGGACAGCTGACGGAACAGCGACGACAGCCAGGTCCGGCGGGGCAGCCCTCGTCGGCCGGGATGCCGAGCTGTATAACCTGCGCCGGGCCACGGCGGAGGCGGCCCTGGGACGCGGACGCAGCGTCCTGGTCAGCGGCGCACCTGGTCTGGGCAAATCGGCACTGCTCGCGACGGCCATGTCCGCTGCCGCACCGGGGCACTACCGTGTCGGATGGGCGGTCGGCGACGAGGTCACCCAGTCCAGTCCACTAGGTACCTTAGCCGAATGCCTTGAATCCGCGCTGGGCGAGGACTCCGCCCGCCGCCTGATCGACCGTTTCCCCGCCAGCGCGGACCAGGTTCCCGCCCAGGCCGTCGCCGACGTGGTGGACCTGGTATGCCGGGCCGCGCGGGCGACGCCACTCGGGCTCGTCCTCGACGACCTGCACTGGGCCGATCCTGTGACGCTGCGGGTGTGGGCCGAGCTCAGCGGACGCGTCGCCGAGCTGCCGCTGCTGTTGGTGGCGACGGTCCGGCCCGGTGCGTCGGACCGGACCGTGCCGTCCGTCGACGAGGTCGTACGGCTGACACCGTTGGACGTCACGGCGGCAACCGCCGTCGTCCGTGCCTCGGCACCGCAACCGCCCGAGGCCGAGCAGCTGGCATGGATCCTCGCCGAGGCCGGTGGCCACCCCGGCTACCTGCGGCAACTCGCTGCGGGTACCGCCGCCACGTCGTCGTCCGTCGCGCTGTCAGCCATGATCGAGGCACATCTCGCCCCGTTCACCGAGGAGACCCTGCGGTCGTTGCGGGCGATCGCCTTCCTGAGCGCGTACGAGTTGCGGGCACCCGGCACCCAACCAGCGGGCGCCACCCCGGCCGAGCTCGGCGCGGTCACCGGCCGTACCCCCGACGATCTCGACCGGGCGCTCGCGCCGGCGCTGGCCGACGAGGTCCTCGCAGTCGAGGGCGACCGGCTCGTCTTCCGGCACCGAATCATGGCCCGGACCCTGCACGAGGCCACCCCGGTGGCCTTGCGGATCACCCTGCACCGCTCCTACGCGGAGCGGCTCGTCGCGGCCCGCGCGCCGGTCGAGCAGGTCGTGGCGCAATTGCTCGTCGGTGAGGTGCCGCTGGTCGGCCGGGCGGGCGCCTGGCTGGTCGAGAACGTCGAGGCGCTCGTGGACCGTGCCCCGGCGACTGCGATCGCCGTGTTGCGCCAGGCCCACGCCCAGCATGCTCTCGACCCGGCTCAGCGGCTGCGTCTCACCGCCTGGCTGGCCCGGATGCTGCTGCGTCAGCAGCAGGTCGCCACGGCGGAGGCCGGCTGGGTCGCCGCCCGGACATCCGACCCGGACCTGCGTGGCGAGATGCACTGGGTTGCGGCGCACACCCACGAACGGCGGGGCGAGTTCGAGTCCGCTGCGGAGATCGCCCACACCGCGTTGCGGGAACGCCGGATCACGCCGGAGTGGATGCACCGGCTACGGGTGTTGCTCGCCCGGGTACGTCCGCACCTGCCGGGACAGGCGACCGAGCCGCACCTCCCCCGCTCGACGGCGCTCGACGGTGGGGACTCCCCTAGCTGACAGACGCCGGCGGGTCGACCGGAGGTAACCTCTGACCTCTCACGATGGAGGGTTCGTGCAGACAACACCGGACGACCGGCTGCGGGTGTCGGTCCTCGGCCCGGTCCGGGCCTGGCGCGGCGGACACGAACTGCACCTCGGACCGACCCGGCAGCGGCAGGTCTTCGCGGCACTCGTCGTCGCTGGACGCGCGGTCGGGCGGGACGAGCTGGTCGCCACGGTCTGGGACGAGACGCCGCCGACGACCGCGACCGGCAACGTCTACACGTATGTGTCCGGTCTTCGTCGCAGTCTGGGGCGCGACGCCCTGACGCTCGGATCGGCGGGGTACGCGCTCGCTCTGCGCCGGACGGATCTGGACAGTGAACGGTTCGCGGCGGCGTGTGCCGAGTCGGCGCGGCGGCATTCGGCAGGGGATTTCGCCGCCGCCGTGGCCGCCCTCGACGAGGCGTTGGCGCTGTGGCACGGCGAGCCGTACGAGGGGCTCACCGGTCACCGGCTGGACCTCGAGCGGGTCCGACTCGTGCGGCAGCGGCTCGACGCCATCGGTCGGCGTGCCCGGATGCTGATCGAGCTGCGCGACGACCGGGTGTTGGCCGAGTTGACCGGGCTGGTTCGCGACCACCCGCTGCATGAACCCCTGCACGAACTGCTGGTGCTCGCTCTGCATCGCGGCGGCCGGCGGGCCGAGGCGATCGAGGCCTATCAGGTAGCCCGGCACATCCTCCGTACCGAGCTGGGAGTCGAGCCGGGCAGTGCCCTGAACGGACTGTATGGTCAGGTGCGGCGCGCTCCGGCGGCTCCGATGCGTCGGAACGACCCGGTGTGGACGCGGCGATCCCACGCGACCGCAGCCTCTCGATCGGCGTCGCCCGTCGCGCCGCGCTCACCGACCTGGTCGACGCCTCGCCTCGCCCAGTGGGGATTCGTGGAAGCGTCCGGGGCCGGACCGCAGGCGGGGTTTACCATCGGCCACACCCAGGCGGGGTCGCTCGTCGGCCGAGCCGACGAGCTCGACCAGCTGCGGGCCCTGTTCGACGCGCTCGCCGACGGTCAGGGCGACGTGCTCTGGGTCGAAGGTGAACCGGGCGTGGGCAAGACCGCGCTGGTCAGAGCCGCGACGGCCAATCTTGACGATCGGGGCTGTCAGGTCGCCTGGGGCGGCATCCGGGAGCTGGACCGGGATGCGCCGGTGCAGGCGGTGGCCCGGGCGTTACGGCCGCTGACCACCGGGCACCTCCGGGCCGCCCGGCCCGACGGACCACACCTCGATGTGGCCGACGACGACAATGCCGTCGACGATGCCCCCGTCTCGTCCGATTGGGTGTTGGCGCAGGTACGCACCGCCTGCGCCGTCGCGCCCGTCGTGCTGGTCGTTGACGACCTCCAGTCGGCCGACTCGGTCGGCGAGCCGTTCTGGAACCGATTGGTCGCCGCCACCCGACGGTTACCGTTGCTGTTGGTGGCCGTGGCACGGCTGGAGCCCGGCGGTGCGGCCCTGGCCCGGCTGCGCCGCACGGTGGGCTCCCGGCGGGGGCAGGTGCTCCGGCTGGATGCCCTACCACCCGGGGTGGTCGAGCAGCTCGCGGTACGTCTGGTGGGTGCTCCGCTCGGGCCGAACCTGGCCGAGGCGATCTCGACCTCAGCCGGTAATCCCTTCTACGCCCGCGAGATGACCAGCGCGTTGCTCCGGCGGGGTGTGGTCCAGGTGGCCGACGGGGTGGCCGACATCCCCGATTCCGCTCCCATCGACCTGCCGCGGCCCCTGCTCGCCGTGGTACGGAGTTCGGTGGATCTCCTGTCACCGCGTGCTCAGGACGTCCTGCGGACGGCCGCCATGCTCGGTACCCGTTTCTCGGTGGACGACCTGGCCGAGGTGAGCGGGGAGTCTGCGGTCGACCTTGTCCCCAGTCTGGAAGAGGCCATCGCCGCGAACGTCGTCGTCAGCGACGACACGACTCTGGCCTTCCGATACTCCGCTCTGCGTCGGGTGTTGTACGGCAGCATCCCGGCACCGGCGCGGGCGATGCTGCACCGACACATCGCCGAGGTTCTGGGCCGGGGCGCGGGTCCGGCGACGCGGGTGGCCGCACAGCTCGCGGCGGTGCCGTCGGCGGCCGACGAGTGGACGGTGTCCTGGCTGGTCGACCACTGCGCCGAACTGGCCCACCGCGCTCCCCGACTCGCCGGCGAGCTGATCCGGCGGGCACTGGACACCGGTGCCACCGACCCGATACACCGGACGCCGCTGCTGATCGCTCTGGTGCGGCTGGAGTTCGCCGAGGACCGCTGGCCGGTCGACGAGGCCCGGGAAGCGGCCGGTCTGGCAACCGATCCGGCGGAGCGCGCCGAGATGCGTCACCTCCTCGCCACGATGGTCCACCGGCTGGGTGGTATGTCGTCGGCGATCGGCATCGTCCGGAAGACGCTGTCCGACCGTACGGTGCCCGAGTTCTGGCGTACCCGGCACTGGGCGCTGCTGGTCGAGCTTCGCAGGGGCGGTCTGGACGACCTGCACCAGGCCGATCGGCGAGCCGGGGCGGCGCACGCCGCAGCGCTCGCCGCCGGGCGGCCGTACGACGCGGCTGCGGCGCTGCAGACCGGGTGGCTGACGAACTCCGTGCGCCGTGACCACGAACGGGCGCTGGAGTTCGCCGACCGGGCGTTGGACATCATGCGCGACAATCCGTCCTTCGGCGGGCTGTATCTCGACCTGCTCGACAATCGTGCCTTCACCCTGCACAACCTGGACCGACTACCGGAGGCCGAGCGGACGCTGCGGGAGGGTCGTCTCTTCGCCTACCGGCACCGGTTGCCCACCGGCCTGCACACGGCCTCGGCGGTGCTGCGTTTCTGGACAGGTCGCTGGGACGACGCGCTGGCCGAGATCAGCGCGGTCACCGACGACGTTCCTCGCTACACCTTGCTGGGCATGCGAGACCCGCAATCGGCGGCCACGTTGTTGCACGGCCTAGCCGCGCTCATCGCTGCCCATCGTGGCGACGCGGTGCTCGCCGCCGGCCACCTCGACGCGGCCGATGCCCTGACCACCGGCGCCGCTGACCGAGCAACCGGTGGTTTCCTACTCGTCGCCCGGGGATGTGTCGCCGAGACGCAGGGCCGGCCGGACGAGGCGCTACGAATGCTGAGTCCGCTATTGTCGCCGGACCACGCGTCGCTGGCGATGCGGCACCAGTGGCTGCCCGAGCTGACCCGGCTCGCGCTGGAGTTGGACCGTCGGGACATCGCGGAGGGGGCGGCGGCGATCTGCGCCGACGAGGCGCTCCGCGAGGTGCGACCGGCCCGGGCTCACCGGGCCGCCGAGCGCTGCCGGGCGATGATCACGAACAATCCGGAGCCCGCCCTGGCCGCCGCGAGCCGCTACGGCGAGTTGGGCTTGGTGACGGAGCAGGCCGCGAGCCTGGAGGACGCCGCCGTGCTGCTGGCGGCGAACCGGCGCCCCTACGAAGCGGCGACGACCGGCGGTGCGGCTGTACGGCTGTACACAGCGCTGGGTGCCCGCTGGGATCTTGGTCGTGTCGAGCGCCGGCTCGCCGGGTACGGCGTCGAGCCGAGCCCGGGACGGGCCCCGGACGGCCAGCTCGACATGATGTGACGCGGCCGTTCAGCGTACCTCCACTTCGTACAACGAGTAGCCGTAGTCACCGGAGCGTCGGGTCGCGTACATCCGGACGAAACGACCGGGCGTCCCTCCGGCAGCGATGACGGCGTCACCGCCCTGGCCGCTGGCTGTGCTGTACACCGTCGTCCAGCTGTCTCCGTCGAGGGACACCTCGACGCGGTAGCTGACGGCGTACGACCTCTCCCAACGGAGGACGATCTCGTGAATCTGCCACTGGCCACCCAGGTCCACCGTCAACCACTGGACGTCGCTGAAGGCGCTGCCCCACCGGGTGGCGAGGTCACCGTCGACGGCGTTGGCCGCCGCCTGCACCGCGCCCTCGGCGCTGGAGGCGCTGACCGGTCGACCGAGAGCCAGGTTACGGCCGGTCGGGTTCGCGGCGGCCGGTACGGCGGCGCCGGTCGACGGTGGCTTCTCCGAGGCCGCGGCCTGGCCGCCCTGGGGCCGGGCGTCGGGCGTCCGGTCGGGCGGCGCGGGCTGTTGGCTGGAAACGGCTGAGGGGTACGGGGCACCTGTCGTCGCCGCCGCGCTGGCCCCGCTGGCTGCGGAGGCCGGGGCGGGGGGCGCCGCGTGGCTGGTCTGTGGTGTGGTAGCTGTCTGCCGGCGGGCGTCGGTACCTTCCGCCGCGTAGTTCGCCACCGCCACCGCCATCGCGACCGCCGCCGCGGCTACCAACGCACCGACCCTCACTCGTCGGCGGCCGGTCGGCCGGCGCGCCGGCACCGGGGAGGTTTCCGGCGCGGTGTCGCGCTCGCCGGCGGCCGGTGGCTCCGGTTCAAGCGACCGGTCCAGCAGCATGGCGATGAGTTCCTGGGCTGTCGGCCGGTCGACCGGTTCCTTCGACAGCGCGCGTGACAACGGCTCCCGCAACGAGGCGGGTATCCCGTCGAGGTTCGGCGGCTGGGTCAGGATGCGCCCCGCTGTCGCGGATGGGGAGTCGCCGTGGAACGGTGTACGTCCCGTGCCGGCGTAGGCGATCACGCAGCCCCACGCGAAGATGTCCGCCGCAGCGGTCACCGGGGTGCCCGGTTCCCCGGAGAATCGTTCGGGTGCCATGTACGCCACCGTGCCGACCATGACGTCCGGTCGAGTGTGCGCGCTGGTCGCGTCGGCCGGCCGGGCGATGCCGAAGTCGATCACCTTGGGGCTGCCTGGCGGCAGCAGGACGTTGTCCGGTTTGAGGTCGCGGTGGACGACGCCAGCGCCGTGGATGCCAGCCAGCGCCGTCGCGACCCCCACCGCCAGCGAGTGCAGGGCTCCGCCCTGCATCGGCCCGCGCTCGAGGACCACTTCCTCCAGGCTCGGCCCGTCGACGTATTCGACGACCAGGTACGGCGGGTCGTGGTCGAGGTTGGCGTCGACGAACTCCGCGGTGCAGAACGGAGGCACCTGCCGTGCCCGTTCGACTTCGCTGCGGAACCGGCCGATGAATTCCAGATCGGACGCGAGGGCGGCGTGGATCAACTTCACCGCCACGTAGGTGCCGTCGTCACGCTCAGCAAGGTACACGACGCCCATTCCGCCCACGCCGAGTCGACCGACGAGCAGGTAGTTGTCCAACCGCTCGGGATCGGTCGAGCTCAGCGGGCTCACGCGGTACGCAGTGTCCACAACACCTCTTTCAACCTGGTCGCGACCGTGCGCGACCGGACAATGTCGTCTACCTCCGGTATATCAGGTATTCAGCCAATCCTGCCGAACCGCGGCCTGCACCGCGTCGGGCGGCGGCCGTAGGTGGACTCACGGCGCGCCTTCGCCGCGCGCCGTGCGCCCACAGCTGCCCGGCCGACCTGACCGGGCACCGTCCTGATCGGATCATCCGGCCGGGATCAGATCGTTCCCGGCAGGATGGCGAACCGGGTGCCCGCAGCGCCGAGAGGTGTCCGGCGACCGGCGGTCGCCCACTGCTCGACGCTGCGGTACAGGGAGTTCAGCGCGAGATCGTCGAACGGTCCGCGCCCGCGGGTCGGCTCGTCGGCAGACAGTTCCCGCAGCAGTACGCGGCCGGGTTCGGCATCGATCGGCTCCGTCGCCTCCAGCACCTTGAAGCGGGTGCCGGGCAGGAAGAGCACCCGGGCCTCGACCCGCTGGTCGTCCGCCGGCTCCAACAGTTGGGTACGGCGGGCCGTCATCGACCAGACCAGCACGTCCACCGCGCCGGGCAGGGACACCGGCGGCTCGACCAACGCGTGCGTGAACGCCCAGTTCGTCAGCACACCCCTGGCCCGTATCTCGGCGAAGGCGTCCCCGGTGAGTGTGGCCGTGGCGCAGGTCGCTCCCCGGTGCGACGGCAACCGGCTGACTCCAGCGGCGACGCAGCGTGCGAACGAGACCGCCCCGCCACTGTCTCCCTTCCGCAGGGCGTCATCCACGTCAATCCCGTACCCGGACAGATACAGACGAACGGCGACCGCGTCGGTCAGCGCGTCGTCGTACGGGTGCAGCCGGGGGTGTTCGGACAAGATCCGGGCGACCGTGCTGGCGGCGGCGTCGAACTGCGGGCCGAAGCGTTCGCGGAGCCAGGTCCGCTCGACGTCGAGGCCACGCGAGGTGGGCAGGCCCGATGCCTGCGGCGCCGGGGGTGTCTGGAAGAGCACGGCGGGCCGGGCGAGGGTGGCCGTCCCGATTGGCGCGACAGCGTCGGTACCGGCTATCCCGGACGGCGCCGCACCGCTATCACCCGGCCCAGGCGGCGCACCAGCGGTGCCACCGCCTGGTCGCGCCTCCGTGGGTGCCGCTTCCGTGGCCGCCAGGGAACTGCCGTCGGCGGCGGATTCGACGGGAACCGGGGGTGGCAGGCGGAGCACGGGTGCCGCGACGATGGTCCGGGTGGGAGCATCGCCGGAGCTGGTCTGGGTCCAGAGCGGCGTGTCGACGGTGACGCCCGGCTCGCCGCCCGCAGGACCGCTGGCGGCGGGTCGCGGGCTGTTGCGGGCGACCATCGGCCCCGCCGCACCCGCCGCACCCGCCGCACCCGCCGGCTCCGGCGCGGTCCGGCCGCTGGCCGGGGCGGTCGGACTCAGCCGTCCACCGGCCGGACGAGCCGACCCGGAACCGAGCAGGGTGGCACCGAGGGTCGTCGGAGCGTTCGTCTCGACCGGTAGTGCAGCGGTTTCGGTCTCGTTCAAGGCGAGATCCGCCGTGGTGAAGCGGTAGGTGAGCCCGTCCTCATCGACCACGGCGGCGGAGGGGCCGCGCCCGCTCACCGCTACGGCCGAGGCGAGTTGAAGCGCACTGCGGGCGCGGGTGGCCGGATCCAGCCGGGCGGCCAGGTCCTCGGCGAGTTCGCGTAGGCGGGCGACCCGGGACGGATCGGCGTCGTCGACGATCAGGGCGTGGCTCGCCGGGTCGGCTGGGCGGGCACGGATCCGGCCGGCGTGCCGTGGCTCGTCGGTGGCGCGGACCCAGAGCCCGGACTGGACGACCTCCACGACCGCGTCGTCCGCGTACCGGAACGTGCGGGGACCGACGGGGGTGCCGAGCAGTGCTGGCGCCTCGTGGTACATGATGCGCGCCGGCGCGGCCGGCCCGGCCGGTCGGCTCCGTGGACGGTAGCCGAGTTCGTGGACGAGCAGTCGCCAACCGAGCCGGCCGTCCCGGGTCACGGTGTGCATCTGACGCCGTTCCGGTCGGCCCACAGGTATGCCGGTGAAGCACGCGACCGGTGCCTCCAGCAGGTCGGCCAGCCGTTGGCCGATCGACTCGCCGACGGGGACCTGGACCGGGCCGTACTGGACGAACCGCGCGTACGGTCGGTGCGTGGGCGCGAGCCCGCGCCAGAAGCGGGCAATGTCGTCGAGGGCCAGGGGCGGCGTGCCGGGACAGCCCAGGACCACTGTCATCGCCTGCCGCTGACAGGGCACCGAGGCGACCAGCCATCGCCAGCGCTCGCTGACCACGAGCGCGTCCCGGGTGTCCCGAAGCCACACCCCGGCGGGGATGGGCTCGGCCGCGCCGACCGCGCTGGTCGTCGAGAACTCGGCGGCACCGTCGTCCCAGGGCGGGGCGGGATACCGCTTTGACTGCCTTATCGGTGGACGTCCGGGTCGGTAGCGCACCCAACCGCTGGCCTGCCCCGAATGGGCGAAAAGGGTACCGTCCGACCCCCGGAACACACGCCCGTGCGGGGTGACGACCGTACGGCGCAGCCGGTCGCAAAGCCACTGGGCGGCGAGAGCGGCGGTGTCCTGGTTCGTGCCGACGACCACGAGCCGGATACCGCGTCGACGCCACCGCAGCGTCGCGGCCACCGACTTCCAGATTCCCACCGGAAGATCGTCGTGCAGGTCGAGGACGACGATCTCGTTGTCGGGATCGTCGGCGATTGCCATCGCCACCGCCCGAGCCGACGAACTGATCCGTTCCCGGGCATGCAGAACCAGAGCGTTTCCGACGGTGTGCCGGAAGACCGTGACCGACGGCTGCCCGCGCAGAGAGCCAACGACGTCCACTCGGCTGCCTCTTCCTCGCAGCGCGCGGCGACCAGCCGGCTGCGATGATCGGGACCGGCGGGCCGGCAAGGCCCCACCCGGTCAGTGCACGTTGATCTCGATCGCGCCCATCTTTTCCCCCGCGAGCGCGGCGGCGTTCGCTCCGGCGGCCCTGATCGACTGGACGATCGCATCCTGCAGACCGGTCAGGTCACGCCTGTCGAAGACCGCTGGGCTGACCCGGACCGCTTTGACCTGGCCGAGGCCGCTGGCCAGCACCACGACCGTGCCGTCGACGGAACGACCGGTCACGAGTGCCTGCCCGAGCTCGGCCTGCGCGGCGCGCATCCGCTGCTCGAACGCCCGGCCCGCCGCGACCATGTCCTCGAGGGTGGGCCGCTGCTGCTGCGGTTCCGACATGATGACTCCTCTCAGCCGACCGCCGCGAGGCCGCCGGAACGGCGGGCGCTCAGGGCGTCCGGGTGGTGGCGGGCGGCCAGTCCGTGCAGGTCGGCCAGCGCGAGGGTACGGGACCCGGTGGCCCGGGTCAGTGCTCGCGAGAGCTGGTGGGCGGCGTGGACCGTACGGTCCGGAAGTCGTTCGACGAGCCCGGTCAGCGCGGCCCGTACGTCCTCGGGGACGTGGTGTCCGTGTCGCACGAGGTGCCGTACGACGATCTCGGCGAGTTCGGCGACGTCGTACTCGGGGATCGTCCACCGTTCACCGAACACGTCGGCGAGGCCGGGCAGCGCCGCGCCGAGGCGGGCTAGCGCCGACGGTTCACCGAGCAGGACCACCACGGGGTCGCCGAGGCTGGACCGCAGCTGCGCGACCAGCGACTCGACGGTCTCCTGGCCGTCGTCGAAATAGTCGACCACCAGCGTGCCCCCGGCGGCGTCGTGCAGCGCGGCCTGAGCCAGACTCATCGCCTGTCCGGGCCATTGCGGTGCCAGCTGGTCGGCGGTGGACACCCGTACCAGGTGTCCGACCGGTACCAGACCCAACTCGGACAGCCCGGCGGCGTAGTGGCGGGCGATCTCGCCGCGACCGCTGCCGGACGGGCCGGCGAGCAGGACGTTGCCGTGCCGCCCCGGTGCCCGGCGACGGTTGCGCAGTTCGCAGAGACGCAGCAGGGTCGCACCGACCGCGTCGCGGACCTCGGAGGCGCCGACCAGCCCGCAGATCCGCCGCCAGGTCTGTGATCTGTCGACGGCACCGGCCGGGTCGCTGCTCGCGTCGGCCGGCTCGCGCTGCTCGACCGGCAGCTCCTCCAACAGTTGCAGCTCGGCGGCGAGGTCGTCGGCGACCAGCCGGTTGAGTTCGGTGTCCTTCGTCGGCGGCGTCATGGCGAGCCGGGACGCCTGATTGTTGATCATCGCCTCGAAGAGTTTGCGGGCGACTCGGCCGTTGCCGAACGTGGCGTTCCTCGGCACCCGCTCGAAGTACGTTGTCAGGGCGTCGATCGCGTCGTCGGTCAGTTCGTAGTAGTGCTTGCGGCACAGGTTCGAGGTGATGGTGACCAGTTCCTCGACCGAGTAGTTCGGGAACTCGATCGTCCGGGTGAACCGGGAGGCGAGCCCAGGGTTCGAGGCGAGGAAGCTCTCCATGAGTTCCGAGTACCCCGCGACGATCACCACCAAGTCGTCACGGTGGTCCTCCATGATCTTCATCAGAGCGTCGATGGCCTCCTGGCCGAAGTCCGGGCCGGAGCCGCCGGAGCCGGCCGACAAGGTGTACGCCTCGTCGATGAAGAGCACTCCGCCGATCGCCTTCGTCACCAGCTCGGTGGTCTTGATCGCCGTCGAGCCGATGTACTGGCCGACCAGATCCGCCCTGGCCGCCTCGATCATGTGCCCCTTGGCGAGGATGCCCAGCTCCGCCAGGACCGAGCCGTAGAGTCGGGCGACCGTGGTCTTGCCGGTGCCGGGTGGGCCGGCGAAGACCAGATGCCGACTCATCGGCGGCATCGGCAGGCCCATCTGTTGCCGGACCTGCGCCATCCGGATCAGATTGATCAGCGCGTTGACCTCCTGCTTCACCCCGCGCAGGCCGATCAACCCGTTGAGCTCGCGGAGCGGTCCGCTCAGCTCTCCCGCCATCGCCGGCTCCTGCCCGGCCGGGTCGGCCGACCGCTCGGCGGCGTTCCCGGCCGGGGGCGCCGACGGCGAGACGCCAGCCATGTCCCTGGTCGCCCCGTCCGTGGTCAGCGACATCACGGCCACCTGCGCATCGGCGACCCGGCGGAGATCCTCGTCGCCGCTGCCCCGAACCACACACCGGGTGATCGACACCGGGTCGGCGGTCTCCACCTCGATCCCGGCCGCACCGCTGCCCAGCACCTCGCAATCAGTGAAGCTGCCTTCAGAGCCGCGTTCGAGCCGGATACCCGCCCGACGGGCACCGCGCACCCGGACCTGGCTCGCGGTCACCGTGCCGGCCGCACCCACCCACAGACCATCGCCGCTGGCGCCTACCAGCTCGGTGTCGCGCAGCCGCAGATCCCCGCTGCCGGTCACTTGGAGTCCCGCGCCACGCAGCTCGGCCGACTGCAGGGAGAGAACGCACGAGGAACCGACCGCCACAGCGCTGGACGCCGTACCGGTGAACCGTGCCTCGCGGATCGTCGCCCGAGCCGACTCGCGAAGCTCGAGGGCGTTGGCACCGCTGGCGTCGATCGTAAGGTCCACGCCGTTGACCTCGGCTCCGTCGCGCACCAGCAGTCCGACGCCAGCGGCAACGGTGGCGCGTAGCCGGCGCACGGTCATCGACGCTCCGTCCGCGACGACCACGGCGTGCTCGCTGCTGCCCCGCACCGTCATCGTCTCGAAGCTCGGTGCGCTGTTCGACTCGACGGTCACGCCGACCGGGGACTCGGCGAAGATGCAGTCCTTGAACACCGGTCTGGCCTCGCCGGTGACATGCGCGGCGCTTCGTCCCGCCGGGCCGAACGAACAGTGCTCGAACCTCGGTGCGGCGCCACCGGCTATGTGCGCGGCCTGCAGGGCCGCGCCGGTGAAATGGGAGTGGGTGACGAGCACGTCGACCTCGCCGCGGATGAAAACGTCGACGTTGCTGCTCCGCTCGACGCGGAGTCCGCTGATCCGAGCCTGGCCCCGCTGCTCCACAACCAGCGCGGGTTTTCCGGCTCCGACGATGTCGAACCGCTCGACGATGATCCGTCCGTCGCCGTTGACACAGACGCTGTTCGCCCCCGTGCGCTCCGCACGGCAACGGCGCAGGGTCACCGAACCCTGGTCGCTGACCACGATGCCGGAGGTGGCAACGTCCCGGACCACGGTGTCCTCGACCGTGCTGGGGCGCGGCGAGGTGACCACGATCCCGGCCCCTGCGGCGGAGGTGATCTCGCAGTGGCGAAGCGCCAGCGAACCTTCCAGCCGGGCCAGCAGGGTCACCCAGGCAGCTCCGTCGATACGGCAGTCGTCCAACGCCGCCTCTCCGGAGTAGACGTCGACCGCAGCCAGCTTGGGGTCGCCGCTCGACAGTGAGATGCCGCGTAGATGGGCCCCTTCACCATGGATCGCGAGAACGCTACCCTCCTCCACCGCGACCTCGACCCGGCCGCCCTGTTCGGCGACGATCGTGATCCGGTTGCCGACGACCAGCTTCTCGACGTACCGCCCGGCGTGCACCATGATGGTGGCACCCGGCTCGGCGCGGGCAATAGCCGCGCCGATCGTCGGGAGCGCGCCGGGCCGGCTGCCCCCGACCGTCAGGACCTGTCGACTCATCGCCAGGTCACCTCCCCTCTTCGGACGGTGGCCGCAGGAGACCGGGCAGGGTGCCGAAGCGACCGGTCGACGCCTGGCCGACTCGTCTGCGGCCGTCGGTGCTGTTCCATCGCTCGAGGCTGCGGCGCATCGACGTGACGGCAAGTTCGTCGAGCGACATCCGGTTCGGGTCGACGCGGCCGTTCTCGTCGACCTCGTTGGTACCGAGCTCACGCAGCAGGATGCTGCCGCGATGCCCCCCACCCGGCTCCCTCAGCTCAAGAATCCTGAAGTGGCTGCCGGGCAGGAAGACGACCCGGTCGTCGACGTGGTCGTCGCCCTCCGGCTCCAACAACGCGGTACGGCGGGCGGTCATCGACCAGATCAGCAAATCGGTGTCGCCGTTCTGCCCGGCGCAGGGCGCGGTCAGCATCGTGACGAAGCTCCAGTCACTGACGATGTTCCGCTCGCGGTACATCGCCCATTCCTCGGCGAGCGGGCTCAACCGGGCGATGGTGCTGCCGCGGAAGGACGGCAACCGGGACAGCCCGGAGACGGCGCAGCGGGCGAACGGCACGTGCGGACCGTTCGCGCCGGTACGCAGGCCGGCGTCGACGCCCGCCCCCCGGGCAGCGAGAAACAGCCGGGCCGCGACGGAGTCGACGAGAACGTCGTCCGGGGTGCCGGCGCCACCGGACTTCATACCGGGATGCTCCGACATGATGCGCGAGACCGAGCTGGCCATGACGTCGAAGTCCCGGCTCAACGAACGACGCAGCCAGGCCCGTTCCTCGGCGATGCCGCGCCGGGGCAGCAAAGCCGCAGAGTCCGCCCCCGCCACGGGTTGCAGCCGGATAACGGGGGGCGCCGACACCGGGGCGGATTCCTCCGCGTCGGCCAGCCGCACCGCGGTGGTGACGGGTGAGTCCACCCGGGCGGCATCCGGTGCCCGTACGGACCCGTCAACACCGGCAGGCCCGTCAACACCATCGGACCCGTCAACGCCAGCAGGCCCGACACCCGGATCGGGTACGTCGATCGACGACTCGGTCGGTATCTGGATCGGAGCTGGTGGGGGCGGTGGGGAAAGGTCGATCGCCGGGGTCCCCGACGGCTGGTCCGGCGCAGCTGGTCGCGGCGCGCCGGACACCTCGGCGACCGGCTCGAGCGCTGACGGGGTACCCGACCCGACACGCTCCTCGGCCGGCAGGGCGGGCGAGGCGACGAGCGGCTCCGGCATCGGCCGGGCAATCCGCCGAGTCGGCGACGTCGGCAGTGCGCATCCCAGGGCGGCCTCCACCACCGATGGCGCCGATTCCGGGGCGGCCTCCACCACCGACGGCGCGGCACCCGAAGCAGCTTCCGCCGGCGGCGACGCGACCACAGCTTCCGGCGGCGGCGCGATCGCGACCACGGTGGTCACCGCGATCGGGTGCGGCCGGGGAGCGATCACCGTCGGTTCCGCACCGCTCGGCTGCCGATCGCCCGGCCGGTCCGGTGCCGACGTCAGAACCGCCTGGGCACGGCCGGCCGGCCGGAGCTCCGGCACCAGCACGGACGCCGCCACCAGGTCGGTGACCTGGCCCAGGTTCCCGTCGACCCGAGCGGTCAGATCCTCGGCCAGCTCACGCATCCGGGCCGCCTGACCCGCCTCGGTGTCGTCGAACACCATCATCGCGCTCGCGGGGTCGAGCGCCGATCCTCGAATCCGTTCCGCGTTGCCCGGCTCGTCCACCGGGCGGATCCACAGCCCGGCCTCGACCACCTCGACGACGGCATCCGGCGCGTACCAGTAGACCCGGGGACCGATCTCCTCGGCGTCGGGTAGCGGTCCGCGGTGGCTCAGCACGACAGGACGGCGGGCGCGTGAGTTCGGATGCGCCCGAGGCACATAGCCGAGCTCCAGAGCGTACGGTGGCCAGCCGAGCACGCCATCGGCGCGTACAGTCCGGATCTCGACCTTGCCGGGAGCACCGATCGGGACTCCCGAGTAGCAGACGACGTTGGTGCCCAGCAGATCGGCGAGAGTCTGGCCGAACGATTCACCGGCTGGCATCCGCACGTCGCCGTACCGGACGAAACGGGTGCGGAGTTGACTCTCCACGTCCAGCTCGCGCCAGAACCTGACGACGTCGTCGAGTGCCAGCGGCGCGGTACCCGGGCAGCCCAGAAGCACGGTCATCGTTTCCGGCTGGCACGGCACGTCGACGACGAGGCGACGGCGGTGCTCGTCGGTGACCTGCGGGACGCGGACATCGTGGATCCACACCCCGCCGGGCAGCGGCTCGATCTCCCCCGTCGAACTGGACGGCCGGCGCTCGGTCGCGGCAGCGTCCCACGACGGGGTCGGATAGCGTTTGGAATCCCAGGCCGGTGGCTTACCGGGGCGGAAGCGTACCCAGCCGCTACCAGGTTTGGAATGGATGAACAGCGCCCCCGCCGCGCCACGGACGAGGTCGCCGTCCGGTGCGATGACCGTACGGTTGAGCCGCTCGGACAGCCACTGCCCGGCCATCGCCGCCGTATCGTGCCGTTGCCCGCAGGTGACCAGTCGGATCCCGCGACGGCGGCGCGGCAGCACCCCCGCCATCGACTCCCACGAGTTGATCGACATTCCGCTGCCGAGGTCGAGAATCACCACGTCGTTGTCGGCGTCCGCCACGACCGAAAGTGCGAGATCCTGTGCCTCGCCGCTGATCTCGTCGCAGTGGTGCAGGACGAGCGCGTTGCCGACGGTGTGCCGCGCCACGTCACCGGGGTCGGATCGTCCGCCGCGCAACAGGTCTCTGATGGATGCCATGGACAGCTACCCCCTTGCCAGACTGAGGACGCCGGTACGGCTGAGCGCGGGCCCCTGGGGCAGGGCAGCCAGCAGCTCTCTCGGAAACGGGACGGCGGTCGCCGTACCGAGTCTGAGCGCGGCGAGCGTGTCCGAGCCGACGAGCCGGTGGGTCACGCCGTTGTCCGAAATCAGGGTGACCTCCGTACCCCCGTCGGCAGGAGGGTTCGGGGTCACCGTCATGCCGGACCCCGGCTCGACCAGCACGGTGGTCTCGCCGTCGGCACCGACCGCGGCCCAGCGCCGTTCGGTGAGGACGACTTCGCTGGTCACAGCCTCCGCACCGATCGGTCGTTGCCGTACGCAGAGCACCTGGTCGCCCGGGTCGTGCCAGTGATGACCGGTCAGGTCGGGCAGCCGCCCGGTCAGCGTCCGGTCAGCGGAGCGGGGGGCCGAGGCGACGGTGGCCGCGTCGAGCTCCACCGCGGTGTCGCCGCCGCTGACCGTGGCGAGGACGAACTCCATCCGGTCGATCGGGGCCAGCCCGTCGGTACGGAGCACGAAGAGCTGTTCCTCGCCAGCGGCCGGACGCTGCCGGAAGAGGGTGCCTATCTGGTAGGCCCGGCCGCCGACCCGCAGGCCGGATCGCCCGGCACCGGGGATTTTCGCCGGCCCGAGGGTGACTCCGGTCGGCAGCCAGTCGAGCCACTCCGTCGGTGCCATCGGCACCCGGGCGTTCGTGGCACCGAGCGCGACCAGCACCGAGTCGTCCTGCACCGGAAACTTGTAGAAGTCGGCGAGCAGGTACAGCCCGCCCCTCGCGTCACGTACCAGCGCGAAGGTCCGCTCGGCCAGCGGTGTGGCCGGGGCGTGCGGGTCGAGGTTGACGCCGAGTCGCGAGCCAGGCTGGTCCACCACCGAGCCGGGCAGGCAGGCGAGCCAGGGACCAGCCGCCAGGGCGGCCGCGTCGGGTACGGTCTGCGGCGCGTCGGGGATACCGATCTCCGGCCCACGCGGCAGGTCCTTCAGCGAGTTCCCGGAGATCAGCTTCACCGTAGCCGATGGACCCTGCAGTAGCAGGGCGGAGGTCAGGTTCGCCGTCGGGTACAGCACGCCGGCCCGGTAGACGTACCGCGTCCCGCTCTCCTTCTCCACCAGGATCACGCCTGCCTGCAGGTACGCCTTGCTGCCGCCGGGCACGATCCAGCCGTACACGGCGAGTCCACCGCCGATCAACAGGACCAGAATGACCCCGATCACCAGTCCGGTCAGGGCCCGTTGACCTGGGACGCGCGCGCTGGTCGGATCCCCTTCGACGAGGGCCGAGCTGAGTCGCCCCATCATGAAGGTGTGGGCGTGGACGTGGTCGCGTTGGGTCTGCACGGCGGTTACCCGAACAGTCCGCGGGCCCTGGCGTAGATCCCGAGGATCTGCGCCAGGACCGGAAGTACGGCGACACCGGTGGTGACGTCGAAGAAGGTCGCCGAGTACTCCCAGAACGGCAGCATCCGCCGGGGCCAGGGACGCAACGCCGCCATCACCAGCGGCACCACCAGCACGACAAGCGAGCCGAGCAGGACCCAGAGCCCTGCCGGCGACAGCATCTCGGAGAGCTTCACGACGACCATGAGGTAGCCGACGGTACCGGCGACGACGAGGGCGATCCGTTGCCAGACGCCGAAAAAGGTACGCGAGCGCAACAGGATTGCACTCGCGACCACCAGCACGAAGGTCCAGCCAGCCCACCCGTTCTGGCGCATCGTGAGGTGGAACAGCACAGGCAGGACGACCGCCGAAGCGATCAACGCCACGGCGAGGTACGTGTCCGCGTCACCGGTACGCCCCCGGACCAGGCCGGGCGGGGCGGGCTCGATGTCGTAGGACATGTCTTCGCTGCTCTTCGGCAGCTGCGGGCCACGCAGCCGGGCGAGCTTCACGGCGATCCTAGGGGCCAGCACGATCAGGGCGAAGATCATCGTGACCGCCGTGGCCGCAGTACGTGGCACGCTCATGCCGCTGACCGCGCCCAGCAGCATGACCAGTACGGTGGCCAGACCCACCAGCCCGGCGGCGAGGACGGGACGGACCGGCAGGGACGGGGCGAAGGTCCGCTGGGCGACGAGCAGGAGCGCGGCGACTGTCGACAGGGCCACTGCGGCGGCAAGACCGGCTCCGGCGGACACCGCGAGATGACCCGGCGTGTCGTCGACCGCCCTCGAGGCGGCCAGGGCGGTGAAGCCGGCGGCGACGGCGCCAAAGAGCAGGGAGAACGCGCCGTCGGCCAGGCGCCGGCCACAGATCAGCGCAGCGGTGGTGAGCATCGCGCCGAGCACGCCCGCCGCGACCACCTGCGGCAGTTGCTGGTCGTGTCTGGTCAGCACCACGGCGGTGGCGGCCATCCCGACGGCCGCCAACGCCAGGAACAGGTTCCGGCGGTATTCGGGCTGCCATCGGTCGTCACGGCGGTTGACGGCGATGGCCACCCCGTCGGCGAGGTCGTCGAAATCGAGCTCGGGCAGGGGACTCTCGGCCGGCCGTAGGTGCAGCTCCTCTCCTTCCAACCAGTCGAGACTCTCCGGCGTACCGGTCAGTTCGAAGGGTGCCTGTCCGAGGCGCTGCAGGACCCATGCCCCTCCTGCGGTGCCCGCCTTGACGAGGTAGCCGGTGTCGGTGGTCCGCTCGACCAGCAGGGGCAACAGGGCGGCCACCGTGGTGGTGACCGGAATCGCCAGGTCGACTCGGCGAGCCGGGCCGATCACGGTGATCCGGCAGAGGTCGACGTTGAGTGTCGCGGTCACCCGTGCATCCCTTTCATATGACGTGGCCTGTCTGGATCAGCTTCACGCCGCGACGGGTGACCAACTGGGCACGCCCGGGCGGCAGGCGACGGGGAGCCGCCTCACCAAGGAACTTGCCCTCTTCCTTCGGATAGGACAGCAGGGTCGCCGGTGTACCCAGCTCCCACATGCGGCGAAGGACCGGGTCCATCATGGCTCGGATCGCGCCGGAGGTACTGCGGGCGATCACCAAATGAAGTCCGATATAGACCCCCTGGGCCAGCAGCGGCAGTACCGGGTCGAGGACCGATCCCGGCCCCGATGACCGGGTCATCAGGTCGTAGTCGTCGACAATCAGGAACAGCTCCGGACCTTCCCACCAGTCCCGGCGGCGCATCCGTTCGGAGGAGACGTCCGGGCCGGGTACCCGCCGGTCCATCGACACCGTGGTCTGTCCGGCCAGCTCGTAGAGCTTGTCTCCGGTGAAACCGAACCCGACCTGGTACTCGGGGGTGATCGCGGTGTCGAGATCCCGGCGCGAGTCGCCGAGGACGACCTTCGCCCCGGACGGCGGGTAGTGCTGCTGGATGGCCCGTAGCACCAGCCGGAGCATGTTCGACTTGCCGGTCTCGTTGTCTCCGAACACCAACAGGTGCGGGGTGACCAGGAAGTCGTGCCAGACCGGGGCGAGCCGCTGCTCGTCCAGTCCGAGGCAGATCCTGAAGCTCGGCTCGGGTGCCGGCAGATTCTCCGCCGGAAGCTGGGTGGGGAGCATCCGTACGCCCGGCACGGGCGGGCCGGACCAGAAGGTGGCGATTTCCTCCACCGCCGACTTGGTCGCCTCGGCGAGGTCGTCCGCTCTCGATACGCCGTCCATGCGGGGAAGCGCGGCGAGGAAGTGCAGTCCGTTGTTGGTCAGGCCGCGCCCCGGCAGGTTCGGCACGGTCGCCGCCTTACGCGAACCCACCTCCGACTCCATGGAGTCAGCGAGCCGAAGCTCCAACCGGGTGCCGAGCAGGTCCCGCAGCCAGGTACGCATCTCGGACCACCGGGTGGCGGAGACGATGACATGGATGCCGTAGGAGAGCCCACGCGAGGCCAGTTCCTGGAACTTCGGTTCCAGGTCGGCGAAGTCCTGCTTCATCGTGTACCAGCCGTCGACGACCAGGAACACATGCCCGTACGGGTCGTCGATCTCACCACGGGCGCGAGCCGCCAGGTAGGTGGTCACCGAGTCGAGCCCGCGCTTGGCGAACTCGTACTCCCGGCGCTCCATGACCTGCGAGACCTCCTCGATGGTACGGACCACCCGGTCTCGCTCCATCCGGGACGCGATGGAGCCGATGTGCGGCAGCCCGGCGATGGAGGCGAGGCCACCGCCGCCGAAGTCGAGCCCGTAGAACTGCACCTCGTGTGGGGTGTTGGTGAAAGCCAGGGCGAGGATGACGCTGCGCAGCAGGGCGGACTTGCCGCTCTGTGGCGCACCGGCGATGCCGATGTGCCCGTCCGCGCCGCCGAGATCGATCGTGAGCAGGTCGCGTACCTGGTCGGCGGGCCGGTCGACGATGCCGGCCGGAACCCGCAGCCGCCCCTGGGCACCCGGGTCGTCGACCGTCATCCCGCGCCGCGGATCCGGCACGACGCTGGGTAGGAGCGTGTCCAGGCTGGGCGCGACGGACAGCGGCGGCAACCAGACCTGCCGGGCCGGCGGACCGGCGCCGGCGAGCCGGTCGAGCAGGACGTCGGCGAGACTCGGACCAGTCGCGGCCCCGGAGCCGGCCTCGACGGTCTCGGTTTCTTGGGCGGCTCCCGTTGCGGTGTCGTGCCCCGGCTCGGTCATCCGGGCCCGACCCGGATCGTGCCGGACATCGACCTGACCGGTGACGAACGGGACGACTTCGGCGGTCATCGGCCGTTCGTCTTCCGCCTCGTCGGCTCTGTCCCGTCCAACTCCGTGGTACGGCCCGGACACGTAGGCGGATTTGAACCGCACCAGGTTGGTGGTATCGATCTTGAGGTAGCCGTTGCCAGGCTCGGGCGGCAGCTCGTACGCCTTGCCGACGCCGATCACCGACCGCGACTCCATCGACGAGAAGGTACGCAGCGCCAGCCGGTACGACAGATGCCCCTCGACCCGGTTGATCCGGCCCTCGTCGAGGCGCTGCGAGGCCAGCAGCAGGTGCACGCCGAGTGACCGACCGAGCCGACCGATCGAGACGAAGAGATCCATGAACTCGCCCTTGCTGGACAGCAGCTCACTGAACTCGTCGACGACGATCAGCAGGACGGGGAACGGCACGAGGTGCGCACCAGCGGCGCGAGCCTTCTCGTAGTCGAACAGGGAGGCGTAGCCGCTGGAGCGCAGCAGTTCCTGACGCCGGGTCATCTCACCGTTGAGCGCGTCCTGCATCCGGTCGACGAGCGGCAGTTCGTCGGCGAGGTTGGTGATGACCGCCGACGTATGCGGCAGTTTCTCCATGCCGAGGAAGGTCGCGCCACCCTTGAAGTCGACCAGGACCAAGTTGAGGATCTCGGACGAGTGGGTGGCGGCCAAGGCGCAGACGAGGGTACGCAGCAGCTCGCTCTTGCCGGAGCCGGTCGCGCCGATCAGCAGGCCGTGCGGTCCCATCCCGCCCTGCGCGGACTCCTTGAGGTCCAGCTCGATCACCTCACCACTCTCGGTGACCCCGATCGGCACGGTCAGGCGGTTTCGCTGCGGAGCGTGGGTGCGCCACAGTGCCGCTACGTCGAAGGTCCTGGCGTCCCGGATGCCGAGCAGGGTGGTCAGTTCGAAGTCGCTTTCCAACGGCTCCTCAACCACGTCGAGGGTGCCGCTGGTCCGTTTCGGCGCGATGATTCTCGCCAACGCCTCGCATTCTGCGGCGGCCATCCCGTCCACCAGCGCGGTTCCGACGCTCTCCCCAGCGGGGAAGGTGACCCGGTCCGACTCCAGGGTGAGCCGTAGCACCTTGGGCCCGCCGGGCATCTGACCGGTCAGGTCGAGCAGCACCAGGTTGCGGATGCCCGCGCCGAGCAGCCGCGAGCTGTCGGGTAGGTCGGTCAGGTGAGCGACGACCACCACGAACGGCTCGGTGGACGATGGACGGGACTCCCGGTCGTGGTCGCCCCGGTCGGTGATCTCCGGCCCGAGCAGGTCGAGCAGCTCGTCGTGGTCGGCGGCGAACAGACGCACCGGCCCGGCGGCGTCGAAGGCGGTCGAATGGGCATTGTGCGGCAGCCACTTGATCCAGTCCCACTCCCCGCGGTGCACCTCCGGCGCGAGGACCGCCACCCGCAGTTCGTCCGGGGCGTGCAGGGTGGCCAGGGCCGCCACCATCGACCGGACCAGATCGATCGCCTTGTCCGCTTCGCCCTCGAACTCGACGCTGGTGAAGCTTCGCAGGCCGACCGAGGTCGGGATCCCGGACACCGTGCGGTACGCCTCGGAAAACCGTCGCAAGGAGATCGACGATAGTGGTTCCAGGTCCTCGATCGGTTTGGTCTGCGGAGGTAGGAACCGCAGCATCGCGTTCTGCCGGCCGAGCCCGATCCGGACCCGGCCGAAGTCGTCGTGGCCGGGGCGTCGTTCCCACAGTCGGCTGCTCATCGCTACCGACCACAGCCACTGCGGCTGCGGATGGTTCCACAAAACCGCCTGGCGCTGGTCCTCAGCCGCCTTCCGGGCCTGCCGACGGAGCTGGGCGATGTAGCGCAGGAAGTCCCGGCGTTCGCCACGCATCTGGCGCTTGCGCTCCGCAGCGGCCCGACCGATCTGCATGACGCCCATCAACAGCATGCCGACGGCCATCGCTCCGCCCATCACGTACATGACCGGCGCACGGCTGTAAAGGCCGAACATGGCCATCATCGCGCCCATGCCCAGGCCCATCGGCACGATCATGGCGAACGAGCGGAAGTCGAGCGGTGCCTCCTCCGCCATCAGCGGAGGCTCCTGCAGTTCCACCTCCCCGTCCGGATCCGCCGGCCCGGCCGCGCGCGGTGGCCTCTTGACAGTGATGGTGCTCATGCCAGCACTCCATAATGCCGGCGGCGACGGTCGCCGGACGATGTCAGGCCGGAGTGCCGTTGCCTCAGGACGCTCATCCGAGCCCCCCAGTTCCGCAACCGGTACCACCCCATGCCGCGTCGTCCTGGCGAAGCAGCCCGACCGCGTACCGGTCGGCGCGGCGCTCGGACGGGTACTCGTCGTCCCCGTCGCTCTCGCTGACTCCTCGGCGCCGGGTGGACTGGCGGGACTCGGACTGCTCCCGCTCTCGCCGCGCCGCCTCGTCCATTTCCCGCTGCCGCTGGCGCATCAGCTCCAGCCGTTCGGCGTTGGTGTAGTCCGGTCCCCCGCAACGCAACGGTCTGGCCTCAGGCTCCGGCGCCGCCGCTCGCCTCCGTCGCCAGGATTCCAGCGGCCTCGGCTCGACGTCGTCACGCATCTCTTGCCTCCATCTCACGCTCGGGTTCCGGACCGCGTAGCCACCAAATGCCGTCCGGGTCGGCCCAGTGCGACGGATCGGCTGCATCCTCCGCCGGCCGCACGACCGGTACCCGGTCGTCCGTTCTCTTCCGCTGGTCCAGGTCGGCGCGGGCCCAGACGACCTCGTCCTCCCGCAGCAGATCCGCGGCGTCCGGGCGGTCGACCGGCTCACGTTCCTCAGCCGTATTGACCACCGGAGGTACGCCGAAGGCGACTGGCGCGGCCGGTCGGTCCGCACCCGTCTGCCGGGCCGGCACCGCTGCGGGGCGCTGCCCGGCGACGGGTCCCGGCACGTCGGATACGGACGTCCCGGCCGACCCCGCCGGGTCGATCGGGCCGCTTGACTCGTCGCGGGGCGGTTCGACCGGTACGGTGCCCAACCCGGCACCGCCGGCCGTCGCTCCGCCGGGGGCCTGCGGGCCGGCGGGCAGGTCCGGCCCGACAGCGGCCCAGTCGTCGATGTCTCCCTCGACCAGTCCGGTGGCGTCCGGACGGTCCGGCTGGCCGTTGCCGCCCGACTGTGCTCCGGGTGACCCGGGTGCTCCCGGCATGGGCGGCACCCCACCGACCGGTCCGGAGTGGGCGCCGGGAGCGAAACCCGCGTCGGGCTGTCTGGACGACTGTGACGGCGTCGCGATCGGGGGCGGGGTCGAAAAGCCCGTCGAATTCGCGGGTGTTCCTTCGTCGCCCAGTCCGGCACCCCCGGCACTGGCCCCGGCAGGTGCGTCGGGTACGTCGACCGTACCGGTGGGCGGTTGCCAGTCCTGCAGGTCGCCGTCGACCAGCCCGGCCGAGTCCGGACGGTCCGGCACGCCGGAGCCACCCCCGGCACCCGCCCCCGGGGCACCCGGCGCTCCGGGCATCATCGGTGGCACAGCTCCTGGTGGAGCCGATCCTGGTGGAGCCGATCCTGGTGGAGCCGATCCTGGTGGAGCCGACCCTGGTGGAGCCGACCCTGGTGGAGCCGACCCCGCTGGCGGCTGTTCGTTCCCGGGCACCGGGCTGATTTCCGGGACCTGGTCGAGGCCGCCACCGCCCGGGCTGACTCCGCCGGGCGCGTCCGGAGCCGCCGACCCAGGTTCGCCGGGGGTCCAGTCCGACCGGTCACCGTCGACCAGCCCTGAGGAGTCCGGGCGGTCCGGTGCCGCTTCCCCGCCGCCGAGGCCGGGACCGGGCGCGCCAGGTGCGCCCGGCATCGGCCCGGGTGCCGGTGCACCGGGATTGGACGGGCTACCCGCAGGAGGCTCGACGACCGGTGGCTCGGACCCCGGAGCGGGAACCTCCGGCAAATCCACACCACCACCACCGGGGGCGGGAGCCGGCGGTGCGCCGCCGTTCGGCGGTTGGCTGCCGCCACCCGGCGCGGGGGTGTTCGGCACCGGAGTGACGACCGGTGGGACGACGGGCGGCACCACGCCGGAACCGCCGCCGCCGACCTGGCCAGGATCGGCATCCGGCGAGGTACCGGGTGGGGGAACCGCCGGGGCGTCGAACCCGGGTAGCCCGTCGCTCGGCGGCTCTATGACGACAGGGGCCGCTACGCCCGGGCCGCCACTGCCCACAGATCCGCCAACCGGACTGTCGGGAAGTGCCTCGGGTCCGGTGACCGGTGGACTCTCGACTGCAGGAGGTTCCGCCACCTCCGGTGGCGGCTCGACCGAGGGTGAAACGGGCGGCGGCTCTGTCGAGGGTGGAGCAGGTGGCTCCGTCTGGGGCAGAGTCGGAGGCACGGAGGGTGGCTCAGAGGGAGGCTGGGTCGGAGGTTCGGTGGGAGGTTGGGTCGGCGGTTCAGCCGGTGGTTCGGTCGGCGGCTCGGTCGGCGGCTCGGTCGGCGGCTCGACGGGTGGTTCCGTTGGTGGCAGGGTCGGCGGGCCGGTGGGCTCGGGAATGCTGTCCGGGCTGAGGCTGCCGTCTCCGCTGGGCGACACGACCTTCGGCACGGTCAGTACGTACTGGTCTGCCAGCGTCAGCGCGACCTCCAGCATCTGGTTGGTCATCGGGCGGGCGAACCGGGTCGAACTGATCGCAACGTTCCCGCCGTCCGTGTGGGCGACGTCGTCTTCGGAGGCCGCGGCGATCTTCGCCCACGCTTTGTCCAGATAGTCGAGCTGCTCCTGCGCCCAATGCAGGTAGTGTGAGTCCTTCATTAGCTGGTTCGGCAGGGTCGCCGAGCCGCTCATGCCAGCACCGCCACGCAGGCGCTCCGCCTGGTTGCCGAGGAACCTGGCGTAGTAGTCCATCTTCGCAAGGAAGGCATCGGCTGCGGTTCCCTGCCACGCCTTCTCTTCACCTGCGATCGCGTGCGACTGCACGCTGATGAAGGTTTCCAGCCACTCCAGGGTGTTGACCGCCTGCTGGAAAGCGCCGGCCGCGTCGGCGAGACTCTGTGCCCTCACCAGGGTGCTGGCGTAATCGGCTCCCGCGTCGGTTTCGAGTGCGGAACCCCCGTTCACCGCTGCCTTGATCCGCCGCCAGCCGGGAGGGTCGGACTGAGCCCACAGCTCCAGGTCGTTGATCGGCTCCGTCGCCGTCGTCAGTGGAGGAAACGTCGCCTTGGGGTCGGAGTGGTGCGCCCACTCCTTGTCGTCTTCATCGTCTGCCATCGACTATCCACACCTGTCCGCCATCGTGCCGTCCGCCACCGCGCGCCCCTGAAATCGGGGAGCGCGCCTACTCGTCGCCGCCCGTGTCCCCGGTCTTGGCACCATCAGTGGAGACCTGACCGAAGTCGCCGGTGTCCCCGAGGTACCCCCACGTGTCACCCATGTGTTGACCGAACTGCGCCTCGGTCATCTTGTTGAACTCTTCGGTTCGCTCCTCGAGGTCCTTGCCCGTGCGTTCGTTACCCTCTTCGGTACGCTCGTATGAGTTGGCCATCTGCAACAGGCTCTCGCGGAGCGAAAAAAGCGTCCGGTGCACCTGCACCAGCAGACCTTTGGTGTCACCTATCAGGCCGAGGTTATCGCCGCCGTTACCGGCGAGCTTCTGCCGCATCAGCTCCGCTTTGGCGAACTTGCCGGGCCGGATGTCGAGCTCGTCGAATCTGTTACTGGCGTCAAGCAGCATCCCGCCGCCTTCCCAGGCGATCTTGTCGATCTGATGCACGAAGTGCCGGATGGCCTCGGTGCTAACCTTGAGCTGACCATTCTTGTTGTCACCCCCGGTATAGGCCTTGACCTCTGGGGCATCGATGTCTCCGTCTATGTCGTACGAATCAGGCTCCTCGAAGTCATCCCAGGAGACATTGTCCTCGTTTGCGGCGGTAGCGTGGTATTCGTCGACGTGGTCGTCCCACTTGTCAAAATCGAGGATTTCACTCTCGTACCATTCGTAGGCAGCCTTCTCGTCCGCACTGTAGGTAGACCAGTCGATGGTGTCACTCAGGTAGGGGTAGCACTTTCCGTCATTCTCCGCCGCAATGTCGTCGTTGACCTTGTCAATGACCGCCTCGATCCATCCAGGTGGATGCTTGTTCGGGAATCCGTCAACCTCCCCGCTGTTGAACTTATCGAATATTCCCATTTGATCTGCAGCTGGCCGATTGGGCTTATCCCAATCCAGGGACGAACTGTAGGGTTTATCCCACTCCACGAGTAGCTCACCGTTTCCATCCCACATCATGACCATTTTCGTCGATCTCCTTTATTGTTTGGGTACGGGTCGGTCATTCCGGCGGCGAGCCGGCTGCCGGGAGACGTACCGCCCCGGCAGCCGGCAGGAAACTCAGCCGCCGCGGACGTCGTTCCAGATCTTGGTGTGCCGTTGCTCGGTCGTGCCGTAGTTCTCGGAGATGGTCAGCAGCGTCCGGCGCGCCTGCTCCAGGTAGGTGCTCATGTCCTGCGCGGCCTGGTTCCACTGGAGCTTGGCCGCGTAGTAACTCGTCCGCGCGTCGCCGGTCCATTCCTCGAGACTGCGTTCGACGTTGCGCTCCATTTCAGCGAGCGCACTGGCGATACGGCCGTTGATTTGATTCATGTCATACAGTGTTGCGTCGGCCTGGTTGAAGTCGAAACGGTAGTTGGACACCGTCGGGTCCTTCCTGAGAAGCGTGGTGGTTGACCGGTCAGCGGGTCAGATGCCGGGCAGTGCGGCCCCGAAGTCCCGGGCGGCCTGCGAGGCGTCGTCCTCCGCGGCTCGGTATCCGGCGGTCGTGACGCCCATGACGTCCATCATGTGCATCAGCTCGTTGATCACGGTCTGGAACGACCTCTCCCAGTTGTCCATCGCCTGGTTGAAGCTGTTCGAGGCGTCGCCTCGCCAGCTCGCCTGCAGCGTGGTCATCTGAGTGTTGACACTGCGCAGGTGGCCGGTGAACTCCTGGGTCTTGGCGGCGAACTCGGTGGCCGCCGCCTGCATCCCGGGATCGGTGGTCTGGACCACGGGCATGGTCACAACGACACTCCTCTCGTCGTACGTCGAAGGTCTGACGACGTCGAACTCCCTGCTCGGCGATCGCCGACCCGAGTGTTCCCGGCCGCCCCGTACGACGAGCAAGCCCAGCGGTCAGCGGATGTCCGAAATGACGGGGAACTCTGCCTACTTCCCCCTAGGGCGTGTATCAAAGTCGGTCACAGCCACTCGTTGATCGCCGCGACCTGCACGGT
>NZ_JBHMIQ010000041.1:0-62104 GCF_048060315.1 Micromonospora sp. LOL_013 | reverse complement strand
CACACCTCCAACGCCTCGACTTCACCCTCGCCGCCTGACCTACACCGAATAAGCCATCAGGGTCCTACAGGCTCGCTCGCCGAGGTCCATGGTGAGGTAAACGATCTTGAACTCGCCGATGGACATCCATAGGAGCAGCGCCCCTGACCAGGAGCATCGGGCCAACTCGACAGAGTGGCATGCTACTCTTCCCCGGTGCAGGCAGAGATGAACTACATTGACGGCCAGTGGGTCGCGGCCGACGACCACCGTCCGGACGTGAATCCATCCAACACTGCAGATTTCGTGGGGCTCTATCCGCAGTCGGGGCGAGCTGCCGTCGACGACGCCGTCGCCGCGGCCCGCGCTGCCGCCCCCGGTTGGGCCCGCAGTTCGCCGCAGCTACGCGCAGACATCCTCGAAGCCGTCGCCGCCGAGCTGTTGGGACGCGTCGACGAACTCGGCCGGCTACTCGCCCGAGAGGAGGGCAAGCCGGTCCGTGAGGCGGTCGCCGAGGCGACCCGGGCCGGTCACCTCTTCCGCTTCTTCAGCGGCGAGGCACTCCGGATGGGCGGCGAGCGTATCCCGTCGACCCGGCCCGGCGTCACCGTCGACATCATCCGGGAACCTGTCGGCGTCGTCGGCATCATCACGCCCTGGAACTTCCCGATGGCGATTCCGGCCTGGAAGATCGCCCCCGCACTGGCGTACGGCAACACGGTGGTCTTCAAACCGGCAGATCTGGTCCCCGCCTGCGCCCACGCGATCGTCGACTGCCTGCATCGGGCCGGACTCCCGCCCGGCGTACTCAACCTGGTGATGGGGCCTGGCTCGACGGTGGGCTCGGCGATCACCGAGTCATCCGGGGTGGACGCGGTCACCTTCACCGGCTCGGTCGGTGTCGGCCGGGGCATCGCGGTCGCCGCGGCGAGCCGCCTGGCCCGGGTCCAGCTCGAGATGGGCGGCAAGAATCCGCTCGTGGTGATGGCCGACGCCGACCTCGACCTCGCCGTCGACTGCGCGATCCAGGGTGCGTACTTCTCGACCGGCCAGCGCTGCACCGCATCCAGCCGGCTCATCGTGGAAGAGGCCATCCAAGACCGGTTCGTCGCCGCGATGGTGAACCGGATGCGCACCCTCACCGTCGGCGACGCCCTCTCGGAGAGCACCGACATCGGCCCGGTGGTCGATGAGCGGCAGCTGGCGACGGACCTGGAGTACATCGAACTGGCCCACGCCGACGCCGAGGTGTACGGCGGCGACCTGGTGCAACGGGCGACTCCGGGCTACTACCTTGCCCCCGCCCTGATCACCGGGGCGGCGAACGACCACCGGGTGAACCGGGAGGAGATCTTCGGCCCGGTCGCGGCGGTCCTGCCGGTGGCCGACTACGACGAGGCGCTCGCGGTGGCGAACGACACCGAGTTCGGCCTCACCGCCGGCATCTGTACCACCTCGCTACGGCACGCCGAACATTTCCGGAACAACGCGGCGGCGGGCATGGTGATGGTCAACCTGCCGACGGCGGGGGTGGACGTCCACGTCCCGTTCGGCGGCAGCAAGGGATCCAGCTACGGCCCCCGCGAACAGGGCCAGCACGCCCGCCACTTCTACACCTCGACCAGGACCTCCTATCTGCGGGCCTGACCGGATCCGATCGGCTGCGGTGGGAACCCCCCGAGCGGCGGTACCCACCCGGGAGGAAGAGGTAGTGGTGACGGCCCCGGAGACCGAGACGGCAGAGCTGCGGCGGCGACTGCAGGCGGTTCTGCCCGGCGGCATGTTCGACACGGCGGCCCGCGCGATGTACGCCTCGGACGCCTCCAACTACCGACAGCTGCCCCTCGGCGTCGTCCTGCCGCGGACCGAGGAGGAACTCATCTCGGCGGTGGTGGCCTGCCGGGATGTCGGCGCCCCAGTGGTGCTCCGAGGCGGCGGGACCAGCCTCGGGGGACAGGCCTGCGGCGGCGGTGTCGTGATCGACACCTCCCGTTACCTCGACCGGATCCTGGCGGTCGACCCGGTGGCCCGGACCGCGCGGGTTCAGCCTGGGGTCCTGTTGGATTCGCTGCGCCGTACGGTCGCACCACACGGACTCACCTTCGGTCCGGATCCCTCCACCCATGGCCGCTGCACCATCGGCGGCATGATCGGCAACAACGCCTGCGGCTCCCACTCGGTGGCGTACGGCACCACCGCGGAGAACGTCGTCGAGTTGGACATCCTGCTCTACGACGGGACCCGGATGACGGTCGGCGAGGCCGACCCCGCCCGGATCAATGAACTCGTCGCCCAGCCAGGTCGAGCCGGCGAGATCTACCGTGAGCTGCGCCGACTCTCGCAGGAGAACCTCGCCATTCTGCGCCGGGAACTCTCCGGCTTCAGCCGCCGGATCTCCGGCTACCCGCTCGACCAGTTGCTGCCGGAGAACCGGTTCAACCTGGCGCGCGCGCTGGTCGGTACCGAGGGGACGTGCGCGATCGTGCTCAGCGCGACCGTTCGACTGGTGCCGGTACCGGCGGCGAAGGTGCTTCTGGTCCTGGGTTACGACGACGACTGCGCCGCGGCGGAGGACGTCGCGAACCTGTTACCGCACCAGCCGCTCACAATCGAGGGACTGGACCGGGAACTCGTCAACACGCTGGACCCGGCTGGCGGCGACGACGAACTCTGGTCGCTGCTCCCCGAGGGCCAGGCGTGGCTCTTCGTCGAGGTCGGCGCGGCGAGCCTGGACGCAGCCAGGCAGGCCGCCGCGAAGATCACCGGTGACTGCGCCGCGCTCGGCCGCGAGGTCGTGGTCCCGGCTGCCGAGCAGCGCCGGCTCTGGCGGATCCGGGAGGACGGCGCCGGCATCGCCACCCGGATGGCGGGCTCCGCCGAGGCCTGGCCCGGCTGGGAGGACGCGGCGGTTCCGCCGGCCCGGTTGGCCGGCTACCTGCGCGACTTCAAGGCACTGCGTGACCAGTACGGGTTGCACGGCGTCACCTACGGCCACTTCGGCGAGGGCTGTGTCCACGTCCGGCTCGACTTCGATCTTCTCTCCGACGAGGGGGTACGGCGGTTCCGGTCCTTCGTCGGTGAGGCCGCCGACCTGGTCGCCGCGCACGGCGGTTCGCTCTCCGGGGAACACGGTGACGGCCAGGCCCGAGGCGAGTTCCTGTCCCGGATGTACAGCCCCGAGGTGATCGAACTCTTCGCCCGGTTCAAGGGCGTCTGGGATCCCGACAACCGGCTCAACCCGGGCATGATCGTGCGCCCGTTCCGGGTCGACGAGAACCTGCGGCTCGGCAGCGGCTACCGCCCCCTACCGCTAGCAACCGTCTTTTCGTACCCCGACGACCACGGCGACTTCGCCAAGGCGACCCGGCGCTGCATCGGAGTGGGGAAGTGCCGGGACACCTCCAGTGGGGTGATGTGCCCCAGCTATATGGTGATTAAGGACGAGCTGCATTCGACGCGAGGCCGCGCCCACCTGCTCTTCGAGATGAGCCGGGGTGACCTGGTCACCGACGGCTGGCGTTCCACCGAGGTACGTGACGCGCTCGACCTCTGCCTCTCCTGTAAGGGCTGCAAGAGCGACTGCCCGACCGGGGTCGACGTCGCCACGTACAAGGCGGAGTTCCTCCACCACCACTACAAGCGTCGGCTTCGACCAACGTCGCACTACTCGATGGGGTTCCTGCCGCTCTGGGCGAGGCTGGCCCGGGTCGCACCGGTGCTGATCAACCAGGCCACCGGTTCGCGGCTGCTCGCCCCGCTGCTCAAGCGGCTCGGGGGGATCGCTCCGCAGCGCCAGATCCCACGCTTCACCGGGCAGACGTTCCTCGGCTGGTTCCGGGCACGCCGTGGCCGGCCCGAGAAGGGGCGTACGCCGGTCCTGCTCTGGGTGGACACCTTTACCAACCACTTCTCCCCGGAGGTGGGGCGGGCCGCCGTCGAGGTGCTGGAGTCGGCCGGGTACGACGTCCGGGTCGCGCCCGGGGTCCAGTGCTGCGGGCTGACCTGGATCAGCACCGGCCAACTCGGTGTCGCGCGTCGGGTCGCCCGACGCAGCCTCGACGCGATCGATCCGTTCATCGCGGCGGGGATGCCGATGGTGGCACTGGAGCCGAGTTGCGCCGCCGCGTTCCGGTCGGATCTGCCCGAGCTGCTCGACGACCCCCGTGCCCAGCGGGCCGCCGAGGCGACGACGACGCTCGCGGCGCTGTTGGCCCGTACCCCGGGCTGGCGACCGCCCCGGATCGCCGGCGCAGCCATCACCCAGACGCACTGTCACCAGCATGCGGTCCTCGGAGATCAGGACGAGCGGAAGCTTATGGCCGATCTCGGACTCGACAACGCGGTGCTGGATTCCGGCTGTTGCGGGCTGGCCGGGAACTTCGGCTTCGAGGCGGGCCACTACGAGATATCCATGGCGGCCGGTGAGCGGGTCCTGCTGCCGGAGGTCCGGGCCGCCACCGAGGAGACCCTGATCGTCGCGGACGGGTTCAGCTGCCGGACCCAGATCGCCGGGGCGACCGACCGGCAGGCGCTGCACCTGGCCGAGGTGATCCGGTCGGCGCTGGGCGGTACAGGGTCGGTCGGGGCGGAGTCGGCGCCGCCGGATCCCCGAGCCGCCGATCCGTCTACCCGCCCCTGGTCATGATCCGTGACCGGCTCCGGTCCGGGCTGCCCGGCTGGCTGTGGCGGCTGCTGCTCTGCATGCTGATCACCCAGGTCGCGGTCTTCGTCGTTCGACCGGTGCTCACCTACCGGGTCATCGACCTCGGCGGCGGCGAGCTGGAGGTTGGTCTGTTGGTGGCCGCGTACGCGTTGCTGCCCGCGCTGGTCGCCATCCCGATCGGGCGCTACTCGGACCGGCGGCGCTCCACCCCGGTGCTGCTTGGCGGGATTCTGCTGCTGGTGGCGGGCTGCGCGGGTCTGGTCGTCGCCAGCGACCTGGTCGTCCTGGTGGCCGCGACGATCATTCTCGGCCTCGGCGCGATGGCGATCATGATCGGCGCGCAGACCCTGGTGGCAGCGCTCTCCGACGAGCACAGCCTGGACCGGGACTTCGGTCTGATCAGTGCCGCCGCCTCGGTCGGGCAGATGATCGGGCCTGCCCTGGGTGGTGCGGTGTTGAGTGGCGGGGCGGCCCGCGAGGTGACCACGACCCGGGCGTTCGTCATCGGGGCCCTGCTGAGCGCGGCGGCGCTGATCTTCTGTTGGGGCTTCGCAGACTCGGACCGGCGGTCCCGGCCGGGACCGCCTGGCGACGAGGTGGCGCCCGGACCGATCCGGATTCTCCGATTGCCGGGCGTCTTCGGCGGAATGTTCGCGAGTCTTGCGCTACTGACGGCGGTGGATGTGCTGGTGGCGTACCTGCCGCTGCTCGGTGAGCGACGCGGCATCGGTGCGGCGACGATCGGGGCGCTGCTGAGTCTGCGGGCTGCGGCCTCGGTCGCCTCCCGGGTGCTCATTCCACCGATGCTGGCCCGGTGGGGCCGGGTCCGCCTGTTGCTGATGAGCACTCTCGGCTCGGGGGTGCTGATGGCGTTGTTGCCCCTTACCAATCGGATCTGGCTGCTCGGGCTGGTGCTCGTCGCTGCAGGCTTCTTTCTCGGGATCGGTCAGCCGCTGACGATGGCACTGGTGGTGCAGGCGGTGCCGGCGCGAACCCGGGGGGCGGCTCTGTCGATCCGGATCATGGGCAACAAGATCGGGCAGGTCCTGGTGCCGGCCGGGATCGGGGTGGCGACTGGTGCCGCCGGCGCGTCCTGGGCTTTCCCGTTCCTCGGTCTGCTCCTGGTGGCCTCGGCGGTGGGCGTTCCGAGGTCGCCCCCAGCGGAGCCGGAGCCACCCGGCTCGCCGAGGCGGTAGCCTCGCGATCGACAATCGGTCGACGCCGGGTGACCGGGCGGCACGGCTCGACGAGAGCGACTGAGGTGATACGTGGGCGGCGAGGAGAGGGTCGCGTGGGCGGCACCGTCGGTCAAGTCGGCCGAGCGCGCCCTGCGCCTGCTGGAGTTGCTCACCGGCCGGGAACCGCAGTCCTTCATGGAGCTGCATCGAGCTCTCGGGATGCCCAAGAGCAGTCTGCACGCCATGTTGGCGGCGCTGGGTGGGCAGGGCTGGGTGGCCACCGACCGTCGGGGCGGTTTCGTCCTCGGCTATCGGGCCCGGGCAATGGGGCTCTCCGGACTGGACGAGTCGGACGTAATCGGCCTGACCGAGGATGTCATGGAGGGCCTGCGGGACAGCCTGAACGAGACTATCCACCTGGCGCGGCTGGAGGAGGGGAACGTCCGATACCTGCTTTCCAAGTATTCCCGGCACGCGTTGGGGGTGCACTTCCGCCCCGGCCGACGGATGCCGGCCCATGTCACGGCGCTGGGTAAGGCGATGCTGGCGACCCTGCCCGTGCCGGAGCTTGAGGCGTCCCTGCCGGCGGAGTACATCGCCCTGACCCCGCAGACCCTGACCTCAGCCGACCGCCTTCTGGCGGATCTCGCGCAGACCCGGGAACGGGGCTTCGCGATCGACGGCGAGGAGGGCACGGTCGGGCTGCGCTGCTTCGCGGTGGCGCTGTGCCACGACGACCTCCCGCTGGTGGCGATCAGTTGTTCGGTGCCGGTGGCCCGACTGGACGAGGCGAAGGTGCGGGCCACGACTAGGTCGCTGCTCGGGGCGCGTCAGGCGCTGCTGGCCCGGCTCCGACCGCTGGTCTGACCCCGGTCCCGCGCCGCGCCGCTGCGGATCCCGCACCGCACCGGTCTTCCCTGCGCCGGCCGCGGCTCCACTCTCCCATCTGACCATGCGCCGACGCTCGGTGAGCTGTCGGGCCGAATCTATGGTAAGTGGACATTCTTCGATGTGATCATTTCTTGACGGGGCTCTGAGCTGCACTTACGTTGTCGTCTAGATATGAAAACTAGTTCATATATATGAACTCACTGAGAGGATTCATTGTGTCGATGTCTGTCGCCGAGATCGGCGAGAACGCTCTGCTCTTCTTTCCTGTCACCCCGTTCGACGAGCACGGCGCGCTCGACCTGCCGGCCTTCCGGGCACACCTGGCCGCCGGCCTTGCCCACTCGCCAGGCGGTGTCTTCGTCGGCTGCGGCACCGGAGAGTTCTTCGCCCTCGGGCTGGACGAGTACGAACGCCTGGTCGCCACGGCTACCGAGGTGGTCGGAGGTGCCGTGCCGGTGGTCTCCGGACTCGGCTACGGCGCGGCGCTCGCCGCCGAGTTCCTGGCCCGGGCACAGCGGGCCGGTGCTGACGCGGCGCTGCTGTTCCCGCCGCCGGGCGTGGTCGGCGGCCAGGTCGGCCTGCTCGCCCACTACTCGCAGGTGGCCGTTAGCAGCCCACTGCCGTTGATCATCTACCACCGCGATCAGGTGGAGCTAGCCACCGAGACCGTCGCCGAGCTGCTCAAACTCGACACCATCGTGGGGCTTAAGGACGGCCGGGGCAATCTGGAACGGATCCAGCGGATCAGGCTCTCCGGCGGCGACCGGTGGGCCTACTTCAACGGCATGCCCACCGCCGAACTCTCCCAGGCGGCCTTCGCCGGGCTCGGGGTCTCCAGCTACTCCTCGGCGGTCTTCGCCTTCCTTCCCGAGGTCGCGGTCGCCTTCCACCGCAGCGTCCAAGCCAACGATCGGGAGCGGCGGGACCTGCTGTTGCGGGAGTTCTACCTGCCCTTCGCCGATCTGCGGGACCAGGGCAGCGGCTACGCGGTCTCCCTGATCAAGGCCGGGTTGCGGATCCGGGGCCGCCAGGTCGGCTCGGTCCGACCGCCGCTGACCGACCCCTCCGCCGGGCACACGCAACGGCTGGCGGAGCTGATCTCGCACGGCCTCGACCTCGTCGGCGCCCCCCGATGACCGAAACTGTCGGCCCACGCCACCCTGCGGTGTCCCGATGAGCGGCCCGATCCGGGTGATCGTTGTCGGCGCCGGCAACGCGGCACTCTGCGCGGCGCTCTCGGCCCGGGAACACGGCGCCGACGTCACCGTCATGGAGTGCGCGCCCCGAGCTGACCGGGGTGGCAACACCGCCTTCGCCGCAGGCACGATGCGGGTGGAGATCACCGGAGGCGCCGAACTCGGCACCCTGGTCGATGACCTTCCGCCGGAGCAGGCCGAGCAGATCGACAATCGGCCGTACCCAGCGGAGGAGTTCTACGACGACCTGGCCCGGATGAGCAACTACCAGTGCGACCCGGACCTGACCGACCAGGTCGTGTCGCGCAGCTTCGACACGGCCCGGTGGATGCGGGCGGCTGGCGTCAGGTTCGTCCCGGTCCTGACACCGCCGTCCTCGGCAGGCGGTGCCGGGCAGGGGGCGGTGAACGCGCCCCTGGTGGCGGTCTCCGGCGGTGGACCCGGACTTGTTGACGCCCTGGTCCTCGCCTGCGAGCGGGCCGGCGTCAGGATCAGCTACGAGACCCGGGTCGAGGCGCTGCTCCGGCAGGGGGGCCGGGTCACCGGCGTACGTGCGCTCGGGCCGGACGGTGATTTGGTCCTACCGGCGGATTCGGTGATCCTGGCTTCGGGTGGATTCGAGTCCAACGCGGAGTGGCGTACCCGGTATCTGGGTGCGGGGTGGGACGTGGCCCGGGTGCGGGGCACCCGATTCAACAACGGCGACGGCATCCGGATGGCGCTCGCCATCGGTGCCAGCCCTCGGGGCCAGTGGTCCGGTTGCCACGCGGTGCCCTGGGAGGCGAACGCGCCAGAGTTCGGCGAGCTCGCCGTCGGCGACCAGTTCAAAAAGTGCAGCTACCCGTACGGGATCATGGTCAACGCCCGGGGTGAGCGCTTCGTCGACGAGGGCGCCGACTACCGCGACTACACCTATGCCGCGTACGGCCGGGCGATCCTGGCCCAGCCCGGCCTGGTGGCGTGGCAGATCTTCGACCAGCGCACCGCCCCGCTGCTGCGCGACGAGTACCGGATCCGCCAGGTCACCCGGGTGCGGGCCGCGGACCTTGACGATCTCGCCGCCCGGATGGTCGGGGTCGACCCGGCGGGGCTGCTGCGCACGGTCGAGCGGTACAACGCCGCCGTCCAGACCGAGGTGCCCTTCCTGCCGCATATCCGGGACGGGCGGGGGGCACCAGGACTCCCGGTACCCCGGTCCAACTGGGCGAACCCGTTGGACAGCCCGCCCTACGAGGCGTACGCGGTCACCTGCGGGGTGACTTTCACCTTCGGCGGGCTGCGTACCGACGGCGATGGGCGGGTCCTGGACACCGGGCATCGGCCGATCGACGGGCTCTACGCGGCGGGGGAGCTGGTCGGTGGGCTGTTCTACCACAACTACCCCGGCGGCTCGGGTCTCACCAGCGGTGCGGTGCTGGGCCGTACCGCTGGAGCGGCGGCGGCGGTGCCACGGGGCGTTCCCCAAGCCGGGAAACGCCTGGGTAACACAATCGTCTCGGGCCGTTGACGAGGCTTGGGTTCAGCGGTAGCGTGCTACTCACCCGGTAGCGTGCTACTCATTTCGCCAGCCATGTCCGACATACTTATTGGCTACTCACAAACATCGACGTATGGCGAGGAGCTTCTACATGCGCAAGGCAGTGATAGCTGGAATTGGGGCGTGCGTGCTCGCTCTTTCAGCGTGCAACTCTGGCGGATCCGAGAAGGGTGAGGAGGCCGGCTCGGCCTACCCCGAATCCCAGATGACGATCTACTCCCCGTTCCCGCCGGGCGGCGGCATCGACCTCGCCATCAACAGCGTGATGCAGGCTCTGCAAGAGGCTGACCTGGTCGACGCCCAGATGCGGTTGAGCAACCTGCCCGGCGGGTCCGGCATGGTGGCGACCGCGACGCTCGCCTCGAACCACGACGGCGCTGACGACACGTTGCTGTTGACGAGCGTCAGCAACCTGTCGGCAACAGTGCAGGAGTCGCAGAACGTCGGGCTGTCGGAAATGGTACCGCTGGCCGGTCTCTACGCCGAATACACCTATGTATACGTTCGCAATGACTCGCCCTTCCAGTCGCTCGGCGAAATCGTGTCCGAAATTGAGGCCGACGCTGGTGGTGTCATTATCGGCGGAGCGTCACTCGGCAGTGCGGACAACATCGTCGTCGCCGAACTCGCCCGCGGCGTGGGCGTCAAGTTCGAGGACCTTGCCTACATCCCGCTGCCCGGCGACGAGAACGCCAGTAACCTGCTCGGCGGCCAGATCGACGTCTCCTTCGGCGGACCGGACCTGCTGAACCTGGTGGAGAGCGGCGACGCCCGGGTGCTTGCGGTGAGCGCACCCGAGCGGCTCACCGTCGAGCGGGTGGCGAGCATCCCGACGATCATCGAGTCCGGCTACGACGTCACCCAGGCCAACTGGCGCGGCGTGTTCGGCCCGCCCAACATGCCCGACTACGCCGTGGAGTACTGGAGCACCAAGCTCATGGAGATGGTCGAGACGCCGCAGTGGCAGGCGATCGCCGACCAGAACGTCTGGGACACCACGGGCCTGAACCGCGAGGAGTTCTCCACCTTCCTCAGCGAGGAGGAGGAGAACCTGCGCCGAATCCTCACCGACCTCGGCCTCGTCACCTAGGAGCCGCCACCGCCGGGCGCGGGAGTTGACAACGGCGTCAGCTCCCGCGGCCAACTCCGCACCCGAGAAGCAGAAGCCGCAGTGGACGTCCTGACGCCGGGGAGAGGTGCGCAGTGAAGAGCACGAGCGAGAAGTACGACGTCATCGTCATCGGAGCCGGCAACGCCGCCTTCTCAGCGGCGCACGGCGCCCGCGACCGTGGTGCCAGCGTCGTCGTCCTTGAGAAGGCGCCAGCGGAGTGGGCCGGTGGCAACAGCTACTTCACCGTCGGCGGTTTCCGGGCGGTGGTGGAGAGTCTGGAGTCGCTGCGGCCCATCCTGGACGGGGTCGACGACGACCGCGCGAATGCCACCGACCTGCCGCCGTACAGCGCCGAGATGTTCCTCAAGGACATGTACACCCAAACCAAGGGGCGCTGCGACCCGGCCCTCACCCGGATCCTCGTCGAGGAGTCCGCCGAGACCATCCGGTGGCTGCACGGCAAGGGAATCCGCTGGACGCTGATGTACCAGGGCCAGTCGTTCCAGAAGGACGGTCGGGCCAAGTTCTGGGGCGGCCTCTACCTCGGCACCGTCGACGGTGGCAAGGGCCTGGTCCGGCAGCACCTCGCCGCGGCCGAGGCCGCCGGGATCGAGATCCGCTACGACACCCAGGCCGAGGCACTGTGCACCGACGGGACCGGACGCGTCACCGGGGTCCGGTGTGCCGGAACCGACGGCCGGTTCGAGATCGACGGCAACACCGTGGTGCTGGCATCGGGCGGCTTCGAGGCCGACCCGAGGATGCGAGCCGAGTACCTCGGCCCCGGATGGGACCTGGCGAAGGTCCGGGGTACGCCGTTCAACACCGGTGACGGGCTGCGGATGGCGCTCGACCTCGGCGCCGCGCCGTACGGCCACTGGAGCGGCGCGCACGCCGTCGCCTGGGACGCCGCCGCGCCGGCCGACGGCGGCGACCGGGAACTCGCGTACTCGCTGACCAAGCACATGTATCCGCTGGGCATCGTGGTGAACACCCGGGGCCGGCGTTTCCTGGACGAGGGCGCGGACTTCCGCGGTCTGACCTACGCCGAGTACGGCGGCGCGATCCTGCGCCAGCCAGGCGCGCTCGCCTTCCAGCTCTTCGACGCCAAGACCCGGCCGTTACTCCGTGCCGACCAGTACGAGGGCGCCTCGGTCTCCGGCTTCGAGGCGCGGACCATCGCCGAACTGGCCGGAGAACTCGGGCTCGATCCGGCCGCGCTGGAGGCGACCGTCGAGGAGTACAACGCCGCCACCCGCGAGGGCTCGTTCGACCCGGCAGTCAAGGACGGTCTCGGCACCGTCGGGTTGGAACCGCCGAAGTCGAACTGGGCGCTGCCGCTGGACACCGCTCCCTTCTACGGCTACAAGGTCACCTGCGGGATCACCTTCACCTACGGCGGGCTCCGTATTGACGATGGCGGGCGGGTTCTGGACCGGCGTTCCCGGCCGATCCCCGGCCTCTTCGCCGCGGGCGAACTGGTGGGCGGGCTTTTCTACCACAACTACCCGGCCGGCACCGGCCTCACCGCAGGGTCCGTTTTCGGGCGCCGGGCCGGCACCTCCGCTGCTGTCGAGAGCACTGCCGTGGAGAGTGCCTCGGCGGAGGGCACTGCGGAGGCCCGGGAGTCGGCGGCGGTGTGATCCAGTGGGCCTGAACCTGACCCAGAAGCTGATCGCCGGCCACCTCGTGACGGGTGAGCCCATTCCGGGCAGCCTGATCACGCTCCGGATCGACCAGACCCTCTGCCCCGACACGACCGGGGTCACCGTCATGTTGGAGCTGGAGGCGATGGGGCTGGTCGCCCCGCGAACCGAGCTCTCAGCCGTCTACGTCGACCACAATCTGCTGCAGATTGACGAGCGCAGCGCCGACGACCACCGGTTTCTCCGGTCCGCCTGTCGGCACTTCGGTCTCTGGTACTCCCCGGCCGGGAACGGGATCAGCCACGCCGTCCACATGCAGCGCTTCGGCGTACCCGGCCGGACCCTGGTCGGCGCCGACTCACACACGCCCGCCGCGGGAAGCCTCGGCATGCTCGCGATCGGGGTCGGCGGCCTCGAGGTCGCGCTGGCGATCGCCGGTCGACCCTTGCCGCTGCGGATGCCCGAGGTCTGGGGCGTCGAGCTGACCGGAGCGCTGCCGGAATGGGTCTCCGCCAAGGACGTGATCCTGGAGCTGCTGCGCCGGCACGGTGTGGCAGGCGCAGCAGGCCGGGTGATCGAATATCACGGCCCCGGCCTGACCGCCCTCACCGCCATGGACCGGCACGTCATCGCGAACATGGGCACCGAGCTCGGCGCGGTCACCAGCGTGTTCCCCGCCGATGAGGAGGTCCGCCGGTTCCTGGAGCAGGAGGGACGCGGGGCCGACCACACCGAACTGCGCGCCGATCCGGACGCCGGCTACGACGCGTACGAGCGGATCGCGCTCGACCAGCTCGAACCGCTGATCGCCCTCCCGCCCAGTCCCGGCAACGTGGTCGCGGTGGCCCAGGTCGCCGGGGCGCCGATCGGGCAGGCGTACCTCGGCTCGTCGGCGAATCCCGGGCTGCGTGACCTGGCCGTGCCGGCGCTGCTGGTCCGCGACCGGCAGGTCGCCGCCGGGGTGAGCTTCGACATCAACCCGGCCAGCCGGCAGACGTTGCAGACCCTCGTCGGCGAGGGTCTGCTGGCGCCGCTGTTGCAGGCTGGCGCCCGGCTGCACCAGGCCGGCTGCAACGGTTGCGTCGGGATGGGTCAGGCGCCGGCCTCCGGGTTGCCCTCGCTGCGGACCACCCCCCGCAACTTCGCGGGACGTTCCGGCACCCGCGACGACCTGGTCCACCTGGTTTCACCGGAGACGGCGACCGCCTCGGCGTTGATCGGGCGGATCACCGACCCGAGGGAACTGCCCGATCTGCTCGGTATCGACTGTCCCCGGTACGTCGAACCACCCGCCGGGCGCTACGTCGTCAACGACCAGGTTCTCCTGCGGCCGCCGCCGCCCGGCGGGGTACGGGAATCGCTGACGAAGGGGCCGAACATCAAGTCCCTGCCCGTCTTCACCGGCCTGCCGGAGTCCTTTGAAGGGCTGGTACTGCTCAAACTCGGCGACGATGTCTCCACCGACGAGATCCTCCCCGGCGGTCAGCGGGTGCTGCCGCTGCGTTCCGACATCCCGGCCACCGCCGAATTCACCTACCAGCGGATCGACCCCGGTTACGTCGGCCGGGCCAGGGCCGCCGCCGGCGGGCACCTCGTCGTCGCCGGGGAGAACTTCGGGCAGGGCTCCTCGCGGGAGCACGCCGTCCTCGCGCCACGCTACCTCGGCCTACGAGTCACGATCGCCAAGAGCTACTCGCGGATCTACTGGCGGAACCTGGCGAACTTCGGGGTGCTCGCCCTCGAGTTCGTTGATGCCGGTGACCACGACGGCATCACCGAGGGTGACCTGCTCGCCCTCGACCAACCCCGGCGGGCACTCGCCGAGGGCGGACCGATCACGGTCCAGAATCTCACCCGCGCCACCACGTTCCTGACCACGCATCGACTCGACGGCGAGCAGGTCGCCATGGTTCTCGCGGGCAGTCTGCTCGACGTGGTGCGTACGGCCAGCCAGCCACAGACCTCAGAGGAAAGCTGATGCGGGGAGAACCCGAACCCAAGGCCGCTGATGGCGGAACGACGCCGACGCAGGTCTCGGTGCCGGGGCGGAATCTGGCGCCGGTGACCGGTCCGTCGGCTGACCCGGCCCCGGCTGACCCGGCCCCGGCTGACCCGGCCCCGGCTGACCCGGCCCCGGCCGACCAGCTGAAGGACACCTCGTCGGGCGAGAAGCTGCCGCCGTTGGGGCCGGTGGCGGCGATCATCCGGCGGGCCTGCCTGATTGGTGTCCTGCCTGCGTTCTCGGTGATCTACCTCTGGCAGGCGATGACGATCACCCTGCCGGCCCGGACCCTGATCGTCTCGCCACGGGGATTTCCAACGCTGCTCGGCGTACTGATGGTGATCGTGACGGTGGCCATCGCAGGAACCGAACTCCTGAAGATTCATCGAGACCGCCGGGCCCGCGCCGCCGGAACGGAGGTGGCCGACGACGTGGACGACGAAACGGACCGGATCACCTCCTGGCGGGACGCCTGGGCCACCGTCGCAGCCCTGGTCGCCTACATCATGCTCTTCTCGACGCTCGGTTTCCTCGTCTCGACGGCGCTCTTCCTCGCCGGCCTTTCCACCTACCTGACCCCGAAGAAGTGGCCGCGTAACGTCATCGTCGCGGTGTTCTTCGCTGGCGCGGTGCACCTGATCTTCACCGAGCTGCTCGGGGTCCAGCTGCCCGCCGGCATCCTCACCGGATTGATCTGATCATGGACGCCTTCGGGAACCTCTTCGCCGCCTTCGGCACGGTCCTGCAGCCGGAGTACCTGCTCTACGCGCTGATCGGCGCCGCCATCGGGATGGCTGTCGGCGTGCTGCCGGGCCTCGGCCCGTCGGTCACGATGGCCCTGCTGCTGCCCGTCGTCTTCGCCCTCGGCGATCCAACCGGTGCAATCATCATGTTCGCCGGAATCTTCTACGGCGCCATGTACGGCGGCGCGACGACTTCGATCCTGCTCAGTACCCCGGGGGAGTCCTCCTCCGTGGTCACGGTCCTCGACGGCTATCGGATGACGCTCTCTGGTCGGGCCGGGGCGGCGTTGCTCGCCGCCGCCATGGGGTCGTTCGTCGCCGGCATCCTCGCCACCTTCGGTTTGGCGCTGGTTGCCGAACCGCTGGCCCGGGTGGCGCTCACCTTCGGGCCAGCGGAGTACTTCGCGTTTGCCGTACTCGCCCTGGCCACGACGAGCATGCTCGGTGGCCGGCCGCTCAAGGCCGCCTTCTCCGCGCTGCTCGGCCTGGCGATCGGCACGATCGGCATCCACGCGGTCAGCGGGACCAACCGGTTCACGTATGGGGTCCTCGCCATCTACAACGGCATCGACTTCGAACTCGTCACGATCGGGATCTTCGCCGTCGTCGAGGTGCTCTTCGTCCTCGGCGCGGTCCGCCGCTCCGGTAAATCCCGGGGCCGGGCGCTTGTCGGCAAGTTGTTGATGACGGCGCAGGAGTGGCGCCGCTGCGTCGGACCGTGGCTGCGGGGAGCCACGCTCGGCTTCGCCGTCGGTTCGCTTCCCGGTGCTGGCGCCACGGTCGCCTCTTACCTGTCGTACGGCGTGGAGCGCAACATCAGCAAGACCCCGGAGATGTTCGGCCGGGGCAAGGGAATGATCGAGGGGCTCGCCGGTCCGGAGGCGGCGAACAACGCGGCGGCCGGCGGCTCCCTGGTTCCGTTGCTCGCGCTCGGTATCCCGGGGTCAGCGGCGACGGCGGTGATGCTCGGCGCGTTGCAGGGCTTCGGGGTCAAGACCGGACCGCTGCTGCTGCGCGACAACCCCGACTTCGTCTGGGCCGTCATCGCCAGCATGCTCGTCGGCAACCTGATGCTGATCGTCCTCAACATCCCACTGATCGGACTCTGGGTCCGGCTGCTGAGCGTGCCGACCGCACTGCTCTACCCGATGATCCTGGTCGTCTCCACCGTCGGCGTCTTCAGCCTCGCCCGCAACGCCACCGATCTCAAATTGATGATCATATTCGCCATGGTCGGGCTGGTATTGCGGATCTGCGACTTCCCGCTGGCACCGGCCGTCCTGGGATTGGTGCTCGGTCCGTTGATGGAGGAGCAGTGGGGCAGAGGACTCACCGCATCCCGGGGTGACTGGACGATCTTCGTCGGGTCCCCGACCTCCCGGGTCATCATGCTGCTCGCCCTCGCCGTCGCCACGCTGCCGCTCACCCAGCGGGCCGTACGTACCGTCCGGGCTCGCCAGCACAGCAGGGTCGAGGCGTGACCGGATCACACCCGCACGGGGCCGTGACCGGATCGCTCGACGGACTCGTGACCGGACCGCTCAACGGGAAGGAACGAACGCACATGAACATCGCCGAGGAGAACTCCGGGGCCGTCGCCTCAGGGGAGCGGACCGGTGGGCAGGTGCTCGTCGATCAGTTGCTGCTCCACGGTGTCGACACCGTCTTCTGCGTACCCGGCGAGAGCTACCTCGCCGCCACCAACGCGATCTACGACGCCGGTGACGCCATCTCGCTCTACGTCGGCCGCCACGAGGGTGGTGCGGCGACAATGGCGGAGGCGTACGGCAAGCTCACCGGCGAGCCGGGCATCTGCTTCGTGACCCGGGGGCCGGGAGCCACCAACGCCAGCATCGCGGTGCACACCGCGCAGCAGGACTCCACACCGATGATCCTCTTCGTCGGCCAGGTCAGCTTGGGGCACATCGGTCGGGAGGCGTTCCAGGAGCTTGACTACCGGCAGGTCTTCTCCGGCCTGGCGAAGTGGGCCACCCAGGTCGACGATCCCGGTCGGCTGCCCGAGATCGTGCACCGGGCCTTCGTGACTGCGACCTCGGGCCGGCCCGGCCCGGTCGTCGTGGCGCTGCCGGAGAACGTCCTCTCGGCGCTGGTCCGGGTGCCGGACGCGCGCCGCTACCAGCGGGTCCAGGCGAACCCGGCCAGCTCGGACCTGGCCAGCCTGACCGATGCCCTCGTCGCGGCGCGCCGCCCGCTGCTGGTGGTCGGCGGCGGCGGCTGGAACGAGGCGGCGGCCGGCCAGGTGACCCGGTTCGCGCGGGAGTGGGACATTCCGGCGGCGACCTCGTTTCGCCGACAGGATCTCGTCGACCACCGCTCGGAGTGCTACGTCGGCAGCCTCGGCCCCGGTGCCGGCCAGGAACTCGGCCGCCGGATCAGTGAGGCGGACCTGTTGGTCGTGGTCGGCGCGCGGCTCGGCGACATGACGACAGCGGGTTACTCGCTGGTCGAGGCGCCACGGTCGCGGCAGCGGCTGATCCACGTGCACGCCAGCCCGGAGGAGCTGGGGCGGGTCTACCAGCCGGACCTGGCGATCAACTCCGGTCCGCGTGAGTTCAGCGCGCGGCTCGCCGCGCTGCGACCACCGCGTACGACATGGTCGCCACCGTGGGCGGCCTGGCGCGAGGAGGCCCGCGCCGCCCACCTGGAGCGCTCGACCCCCGGCCCGTCGGCGCTCGCCGTCGATCTGGCGCAGGTGGTCGCGCACCTGAGCCGGACTGTGCCGGGGGACACCGTCATCACCAACGGCGCCGGCAACTACACAGCCTGGTGTCACCGTTTCTACGAGTTCACCGAGCATCCGACCCAGCTCGGTCCGACCAGCGGTGCCATGGGGTACGGCCTGCCCGCCGCCCTCGCCGCGAAGATCGTCTTTCCGGACCGGACCGTGGTCGCCTTCGCCGGTGACGGCTGCCTGATGATGACCGGCCAGGAGCTGGCCACGGCCATGCAGTACGACCTGCGGGTCATCGTCATAGTTGCCAACAACAACCAGTTCGGCACGATCAGGTTGCATCAGGAGAAGCGTTACCCCGGCCGGGTGATCGGCACCGAACTCCGAAACCCGGACTTCGTGGCCTTCGCCGAGTCGTTCGGCGCGCACGCCGAGCAGGTGCGGCGGACCGAGGACTTCCCCGCCGCGCTGCGCAGGGCGCGCGAGGCCGGGCGGGCAGCTCTGATCGAGTTGGTCACCGATGCCGACCAGTCGACCCCGGACACCCGGCTCGGCGCCGTACGAGCGGCGGCGACGGCGACACGAGAGGAAGAGGCATGAGATTCGCCTGCGTACGTGGTGCCGACGGTCCGGCCTGGGGCATCGTCCGCGACGACAACCTGCACTACATCGACACCGACCCGTACCGGGAGTACCGGGAAACCGGTGAGGTCGTCGCGGTCGCGGCGGCGCAACTGCTCGCCCCGGTCACCCCGTCAAAGCTGCTCTGCCTCGGCAAGAACTACGAGGCGCACCGGGCCGAGATGGGGTTCACCAATGAAGGTGTGCCGTCGATCTTCATGAAGCCGCCGACCACCCTGGTCGGTCCCGGCGACGCGGTGGTACTGCCGCCCCGGACGATGAGCACCCACGTCGAGCACGAGGCGGAGTTGGCCGTCGTGATCGGCCGGGCCGCCCGTTTCGTGTCGGAGGCCGACGCCCTTGATCATGTCCTCGGCTATACCTGCGCCAACGACGTAAGCGCCCGGGACCTGCAGCGCGCCGACCCGCACCCGACCCGGGGTAAGGGTTTCGACACGTTCTGCCCGATCGGCCCCTGGATCGGGACCGACATTGACATCGACACCGGTGTCGACGTGCGGTGCCGGGTCAACGGGGACCTGCGTCAGGAGGGGTCGACGACCCAGATGACGTTCGGCGTCCGGTTCTTGGTCAGCTACATCTCGCAGTTCACGACCCTTTTGCCCGGGGACGTCCTGCTGACCGGTTCGCCTGGTGGCACCGGTGCGCTGGTGCCCGGCGATGAGGTAGAGATCGAGGTCGGTGGGGTCGGCGTGCTGCGCCACCACGTCGTCGCCTCCCCTCGGCCGTGACCGCCGCCCGGGGTGGCCACCCGGACCGCCCGATTGCGCAGCCAGTCCGAGAAGGAGACGACAATGCCAACCTTTAGCGAGCAGGAACTACGCGACGTCCTTGAGAAGATCTACCAGGCCAAGGGGGCAACGCCGCAGGAGGCGGCGACGGTCGCCCGGCACCAGGTGGAGGCGAACCTGGTCGGCCACGACTCGCACGGGGTCATCCGGACCATGGCGTACGCGGCGGCGATCGACAAGGGACACATCGTTCCTGGCGCGAGGTACGAGATCGAGCGGGAGATCCCGACGTCGGCCGTGATCAACGGCAACTGGGGTTTCGGGTTCGTGGTCACCGAGCGGGCGATGCGGGAGACGATCGGCAAGGCCCGCGAGAGCGGCGTCGCGATGGCGACCGTTCACCATCAGAGCCACGTCGGCCGGCTCGGCGGCTACGCCACGATGGCGGCCGAGGAGGGCATGATCGCCATGATGATGGCCGACTCCGGTCTCGGGCCGAAGTCGGTGGCGCCCTTTGGCGGACGGACCTCTCGGCTCGGTACCAACCCGATCTGCTTCGCCGCGCCTAACAGCGATGGCGACGGTCCGGTTCTGCTGGACATGGCGACGTCGGCGGTCGCGATCGGCAAGTTGCACGTGGCCCGCAGCCGGGGTGACCAGATCCCGACCGGCTGGATCCTCGACAAGGACGGCAAGCCGACCACCGATCCGAACGACTACTACGACGGCGGCACCGTGCTTCCGCTCGGCGGAGACCAGGCGCACAAGGGCTACGGCCTCTCCTTCGTAGTGGAGATGTTCTGCGGTCTGCTGACCGGACTCGGGTTCGGCATCGACCCGAAGGGCCGGCACAACGACGGGATCTTCATCGCCGTCTTCGACGTCGCCCGCCTGCGGGACCTGGCGGACTTCCAGCGCTCCGTCGCCGACTTCATCGACTACCTCAAGCAGACGCCGGTCGCCGAGGGATTCGACGAGGTGCTCTACCCGGGCGAGTTGGAGCTCCGGACCGCTGCGCGGCGCCGCGAGTCGGGCATCGAGATCGACGACGCCACCTGGCAGGGCCTATTCGGCCTGCTCGACGACCTCGGTCTGTCCCGATGACGCAGCAGCCGACTCCGCGGCCGCCTTCGCCCGCCGGCCGGCCAGCCGTCTTCGTCACCCAGCCGATCGACGAGACGGCCCTGACCTGGCTAGCCGGCCGGGCCGATCTCCGGTTCGGCTTCGGATCGGCGGCCGAGCGGCTCGCCGACGTGATCGAGGGCGTGGATGGGTTGCTCATCCGGACCGAGAAGCTGGACGCGGCGCTGCTGCGCCGGGCCCGACGGCTCCGGGTTATCTGCCGGGTCGGCGTAGGATTGGATAATGTGGACGTTGCGGCGGCCAGTGCCGCTCGGGTGCCGGTCTTCAACACCGCCGGATCCAACGCCCGATCAGTGACCGAGCTGACCTTCGCCCTGGCGCTGGCGGTGCTACGGCAGATCCCGCGGTGGGACCGGGCCGTACGCGAGGGACGGTTCGCCGACCGGGAACAGGATCCCGGTGGCGAACTCTCTGGGAAGCGGTGGGGGATCGTCGGCCTGGGCCACATCGGAGTCGAGGTCGCCCGTACGGCCCGGCACGGTTTCGGTATGGAGGTGCTCGCCTACCACCCGACCCGGCCGGCGAGCTGGATCACCGAGCGGGGCGCCGAGGCGGCCCTCGGCCTGCCCGACCTGCTGAGCCGCAGTGACGTGGTCTCCCTGCACGTGCCGCGGTCGGCGGGCACCCGCAACCTGCTCGGCCCGGCGCAGTTCGCCGTCATGCGGGAGGGATCGGTGCTGGTCGACGTCTCGCGCGGTGGTGTGGTTGACGAGGTGGCGCTCCACGAGGCACTCGCGTCGGGGCGTCTGGCCGGCGCCGGTATCGACGTCTTTGCCGCGGAACCGCCGCCGGATGACGATCCTCTCTTCGCGTTGCCGAACGTGGTCCTGTCGCCACACCGGGCCGGGCGGACCCGGGACGCCACCCGACGACAGGGAGACCTGGCGGTCCGCCGAATCGTCGACGTTCTGGGGGGTGCGGGCGCGGCGGGCGCGGTCAACGAGGCCGAAATCGGCCCGGGCGGGGCTTAGCCGATGCAATGCCGCGGAGGCCGGGTCGGTATCTTTCTCGTGGGGATTCTCCCACCAGGATGGTACGCCGAGTGGAGAGACGATGACGCTGGGATCTCCTCATCCCGGGGGGGAACGTGATGGCTGATCGGGTCAACACCACGGATCGCGTACACGCGATGCTGCGGGAGTCGATCATCTCTGGTGAACTGAAGGCGGGATCGCTGCACTCCGTCTACAAGCTCGCCGACGCCTACGGAGTCTCCCGTACCCCGGTCCGCGAAGCGGTCCTGCGGCTGGCCGACACGGGCATGGTCCGGGTCGAGCGCAACCGGGGCATCCGGATCCGTGGCGTCACGGTCGACGACATCCGGGAGGTCTTCGAACTCCGTCTGATCATGGAGGTTCCGGCGGCGTCGTACGCGGCGGTGTACGGCGGCGAGGAACTCCAGGCAGCCCTCCGGGAGCAGCTCGCGGCGATGCACGAGGCGGCGCGGGGCAACGACGAAGCCCGGTTCATGAAGCATGACCGGGCGCTGCACGACGCGATCAGTTCAGTGCTGGGCAACCGGCGGCTCTCGGCCGGCGTCGCCGCACTGCGGGACGCCACTCAGGCGCGGGGCGCGTCAACCGTGCACCGCTCCCGGGACCTGGCGGAGATCGAACGCGAGCACGCGCCGATCCTCGACGCGCTTGCCGCCGGGGACCCGGCAGCGGCGGCCGCTCGGATGGGTGGACACATCGTCCGCACCGGAACCCTGCTGATGCGGCAGGTGGCCGAGGTCAGCGGCGAGCAGGTGCCGACGACCTGGGCAGACCCGCTCCTCGTCCACCTGGGGATCGACGTTGTCGAGCCGGCCGGGGTGCTTGCCCAGGCTAGCGAGGCAACCACCGTCGTGTGAGGCGACCGAGGCGTTGTATGCCCCGTCGGGTCTGCGTCACGAGCGGATGATCGGGGACCTGCTGCTTATCGTCATGGGTATGGCCGACAGTGGTCGCGTGATCGCCGTGTTGTGCGACCAGATCGGTGGCACGGGGACGTGCAACTCACCCGGTCCCCTTGGGGAGGACGCCGCGCAGGCGTGAAAATGGTGGGTAGGTCGCCCGCCGACGCCGAACGATCTTGGTCTCATGAGGCTGTGTGCAAGTCTGGCGCCGGGGCCACGGACCTCACGGGTCACGCATTGTCGCTTCGAGCACGCCGGTCAGATTTTCGGTTCCCGACCGAGGCCCCCGGGCGGCCTACCCACTGGTCGATCATGGTTGCACGAAAGGGAACAAGGGGATGGGTGGCAGGCCGGTCGAGGAGATCCCGGACGCCGACAGTGAACAGGTCTGGCGGCGGGTGTGTGCCGTCGATGTGGCGAAGGAGTCCGGGATGGTGTGTACCCGGCTGCCGTCCGGGAGCGGGCGGCGGGTGAGCCGGGTGTGGAAGGTCGCGGCGACCACGAACGCGGTGGGTGACCTCGCCGCCGAACTGGTCGCGGCGGGGGTGGAGAAGGTCACCGTGGAGAGCACGTCGGACTACTGGCGGATCTGGTTCTACCTGTTCGAGGCGGCGGGTCTGGACGTGCAGCTGGTCAACGCCCGGGACGTCCGTAACGTGCCCGGACGGCCGAAGACCGACAAACTCGACGCGGTGTGGCTGGCCAAGCTGACGGAGAAGGGCCTGTTGCGGCCGTCGTTCGTGCCGCCGGCGGCGATCCGGGCGTTGCGGGACTACACCCGGATGCGGGTGGACCTGGTCCGGGACCGGACCCGCTACTGGTCGAGGCTGGAGAAACTCCTCGAGGACGCCCTGATCAAGGTGTCGTCGGTGGCGTCGACGTTGAAGACGCTCTCGACGCGGGACATGGTCGAGGCGTTGATCGCCGGTGAACGTGACCCTCAGGTCCTCGCCTCGCTGGCACACGGGCGGCTACGTCGCAGACACGACGCTCTGGTGGAGGGAGCCTGTCCGGATTTCTGTGGTGCGCCGGGATAAACCGGCATGGAGGAGGAGATGGAAGAGCTCTACGCCGAAGGGGTAGCGACCCACGGCGGCCCCGAGTCATGCGCTGACGTCTGTGAGGGCGTTGGTGAAGCGTTGACAGGGGTACGTGCAGGCCAGGCTATTGAGCCTCGAAATTTCGGGATCGGGGTGCCGACGCTGTCACAGAGGTGGAAGGCAACACTGCTGGGGGCGTTTTCGCGAGCCCTCGGTGGGCCCCGCGGGGTCAGAGAACCAGGGCATGTATGGAACCTCCATGTGCGAGAACCGGGAGGGCCCGTGTCCGCCCATCCAGTTGATCACTGGACGGGCCGTTCAGGGAACGCTGAGGCGGTACGCCTGAGATGAACGGGCATGGGCAGTCGGATCGTCCCGTAGTACCTGCGATCCTGCCGAACAAGGCCACGGAGGTGGCTGCGGAGGTGGGGGAGGAAAGGGGACGAGCCAAGGGGAACACGGCCGGCAAAACGCGTCCCGGACTCAGTGCCGGAACCGATGCGTCCAGTGCGCTGGGTCGTGTGCGTGAGGTAGCACGGCGGGATAAGGATGCGCGGTTCACCGCGCTGCTGCACCACGTCAGCCTCGGTCGACTCCGGAGGGCCTACTGGGCGATCCGTCCGGGGGCCGCGCCGGGGGTGGACGGGGTGACGTGGGCCGACTATGGGCAGGATCTGGAGGCCAACCTCCTGGACCTGCATGGGCGGGTGCAGTCGGGGCATTACCGGGCCAAGCCGAGTAGGCGGGTCTACATTCCGAAGGCGGACGGGCGGCTTCGGCCGCTTGGGATTGCCTCGCTGGAGGACAAGATTGTCCAGCGGGCCGTCGTCGAGGTGCTGAACGCTGTCTACGAGGTGGACTTCCGGGGCTTCTCGTATGGGTTCCGGCCGGGACGTGGTCCGCGTGATGCGTTGGACGCGCTCGCGGTGGGGATCGAACGGAAGCGGGTGAACTGGGTGCTCGATGCGGATATCCGCGACTTCTTCGGCCAGCTTGATCGGTCCTGGCTGCGGGGGTTCCTGGAGCACCGGATCGCGGATAGGCGGGTCCTGCGGCTGGTTGACAAGTGGCTGGCTGCAGGGGTTGTCGAGGACGGGGAATGGTCGGCGACGGAGCAGGGATCGCCGCAGGGGGCATCGGCTTCGCCACTGCTCGCCAACGTGTACCTGCATCACGTCCTCGACGTGTGGGCCGACTGGTGGAGACGCCGCCACGCGCAGGGTGATGTGATCATTGTGCGGTGGGCGGACGACTTCATCGTCGGGTTCGAGCACGAGCGGGATGCGCGGCGGTTCCGGGACGAGCTGCGCGAGCGGTTCGCGCGGTTCGGGCTGGAACTGCATCCGGACAAGACCCGGCTGGTCGAGTTCGGGCGGCACGCCGCCGAGCGTCGACGCAAGCGGGGGCTGGGTAAGCCGGAGACGTTCGACTTCCTGGGCTTCACGCACATTTGTGCGAAGTCCAGGTCAGGGCGGTTCTGGCTGCGTCGTATCACGGTCTCGAAACGGGCGCGGGCGAAGCTTCGAGAGGTCAACGACCAGATCAAGCGCCGCCGGCATCAGTCCATCCCGGAGCAGGGGCGGTGGGTGGCCAGTGTGGTGCGAGGCCACGCGGCCTACTACGCCGTGCCCGGCAACATCGATGCGGTATCGACCTTCCGGTACCAGGTGACCCGGCAGTGGTATGCGGCGTTGCGGCGGCGTAGCCAGCGCACGCGGCTGACCTGGGTGCGGATGGGCCGTATCGCGACTCGATGGATACCGAAGGTCCGCGTGATGCATCCGTTCCCGGCAGTGCGCTTCGCTGCCAGGACCTGAGGCAGGAGCCCCGTGCGGTAGTTCCGCATGCGGGGATCTGTGCGGGGGGCCGTCCGTGAGGGCGGTCCCTACCGCGACTAACGGATGTCAGCAGAAGTCCGTTGGGCGGCAGCTGCTGGCGGCCCTGATGCGGTCTGTGATCATTGAAGTGTTCGAGGTACTCGCCGACCACGGCTCCCGCGTGGCGTTCGTTGTAGATCAGAACGTGGTCGAGGCACTCCTGTCGGAGGCTGCGGCCGAAGCGCTCGATGAAACAGTTCGCGCGGGGCGTCCGCGGCGCGTCTTGATCACCCGGATGCCTTCGCTGGTGAAGACCTCGTCGAACGCGGCCGTGTACTTGGAGTCGCGGTCACGGATCAGGAACCGGAACCGGTCGGTCCGTTCGCGGAGGTGAGCGACGACGTTGCGGGCGGCCGGGGCGGTCCACTGCTGGGTGGGGTGGGCGGTGACGCCGAGTAGGTGGGCCCGGCGGGTGGCGACCTCCATGATCACCAGGAGGTACAGGCGTCGCAGCCCGATCGTGTCGACGTGGAAGAAGCCGATGGCCAGCAGGCTCTTGGCCTGGTTGCGGAGGAAGGCTCGCCAACTGGTGTCGCTGGCTCGTGGCGCAGGGTCGACCCGGTGGCGGGGCAGGATCCGCCGGACGGTGGCGAACGCGATCTGGTGACCCAGCCGTGCGAGTTCGCCCTGGATCCGCCGGAAGCCCCAACGCGGATTGTCGCGTGCCATCTCCATCACCAGTTCGCGGAACTCGTCGCCGACCGGTGGCCGGCCCTTCCTGCGAGGCTGTGTCCAGCGCCGGCGAACGAGCCGGCGGTGCCAGTCCAGCAGCGTCGCCGGAGTCACCAACCGATGGAGGCGAATCGGCCGGGGTAGGAGTTGTGCCAGTCCGGCCAGGATCGCCCGGTCCGGCCACGACAGACACGGGCGGCCCCGAATCTGCCGGCGCAGGATGGCGACCTCGTGCCGCAGTGCGAGCACCTCGGCCAGCAATGCGGTGTCGCCGTGCGGGCCAGTAGTCCCAGCCCACCGAACACCCGGATCATGAACAGATACAGCAGCCGCACCGCCTTACAACGATGATCATCGCAACGCTGGCGGAGATGTCTCACTGCATGTGCGGTCCGGCCTTCTCCGTGATCCGCGCCGATCTTCAACATGCCAGGCCATGACCCGGTCCCGGACCGCGTCGGCGGCCTGACAGTCGGTCAGGTTCTCCGAGAACTGCAACGCACTGGCGGTCATCAACTGTGCCGGGGAGATCCCCGGCCGTCCCCGGACCCCGAACGCCGCCGAGAACCGGGCGTCCTCGTACACCTGGCCGAGTTCGTCACGGATCCGCGTCGCCAGGTTCCCTTTCCGGAACGCCGCCCGCGCCATCCGCGCGGTCTGCTCCGGAACGTCTGGCCACGGCCTCGGTTGCATCGACATGACCAAACGACCCTACTGACCCGCCAAAGGAGACGGGTACACGGCCGAATAAGCCATCAGGGTCCCTCTATGCCTCAAAACAAGCACACGATACCGTACCATCGAGGTATCCGGATCGAACGATATCAGGCAGCGCCCCAAATGTGTTCCGGTTTCATGTTTACTGGAGCTTCGACCGCTCCGAATGGAGGTTGGCATCACGTCGGCAGGAGATATCGCTCGATCGCTAGACGCAACCCGGTCAGGGCTTGCCCGCATCGTCAAGGCTCTCGCAGCTGCCGGAACAGCCATCCACCAGCAGCAAGGGCAACTCAGCGAACTGACCCGCGGGGCGAGCCATCCAGCCGCCAGCCAGGCCGTCGCTGCCGCCGCAGCGGCTGTCCAACGCCTGCAAGAGGCTGCCGAACTCACCTCAGCCGCAGGTCGAGACCTGCTCGACTACACCCGTAGAATCATCGGCGAGCCGACAGCAGCCCCTTCGGACAGGTCTGGCCCCTACGACGCCACCTCGTCCATAGCAGCCGGCGGACGTCTGCTTCCCGATCAAGTCGAGCGGTTAAGGAGCGACCTCCCGGGTGCGGTCGAACCAGGGACCGGGCAAAAGACACATGGGCGATGGATCGACCCGGACACAGGGGTTGTCCGGCACGCCATCAGCGGCAAGGATGACGACCAGGATCGGGTGGACAGGCACCTACGCGACGAGGGCATCCCCAGACTTCCGCAGCGCACCGGAGACATCGAGATGAAGGTTGCCATGCAGATGCGAGATCGCGGCATCCGCCACCTCGATATCGTCCTCAACAACGTGCCTTGCAGAGGCCGGCTCGGCTGCGATGGAATGCTTCCGATCCTACTCCCGGAAGGCAGCTCCATCACCGTGCACGGTCCAAACTTCCGCAAGACCTACACAGGGGGTGCCCGCCCGTGGTGGCGCTAGAAGTCTGGTTCGACCAGGTCCCCGAGAACGACTTCGGCACCGGCGACCCGGCAATCATCGTCGACGACCTGACCGGCCTCGACAATTTGATCGAGCACATCCTGACCGCCACGACGGATCGCCAGATCCCCTCAGTCGTTCAGGCAAACCTGCTAGGCGCAGATGGTCTCCCCATAATCGAAGCAGGGATCGGTCGCGGCCGAGGATTCATCTCATACACTGACCACAACGGTGGCTTCTATTCGATCGGGGACCCTAGCCGCAGCGGCGATGCCGTCTACGACTACATGGGAAACGAACACGTCGTCCCCGCCAGCGCTGAGATTCCGCTGAGCGAGGTCCGCCAGTGGCTGGCCGAGTTCATTGCCACCGGCGGACCATCCGCCGCCGTCCCGCTGGCTCCCGAGGTCGGCTAGCGGCGGCTCAGGATCCTCTAGAAGAGGGCGTCGGGGCGGGGAAACAGGGCGTCGTCGAAGGCAGGGAGCAGCGCCTCCGGTTCCTGAGGTTTTCGGGGTCGCGGGACCGACTTGGTCGACTTGCGTGGTGTGCGGCGTGCTCCGGAGTGCAGGCCCTCGCGGTTCTCTTCGTCGTAGCGCTTGTGGTTCAGCTCCAGCAGGCGATCAAGGATCTCGACCTGCACCGCCGGGTCGATCGTGTAGCGGGTGCCCTGCCGGGTCTCGTGGAACCCGTGATTGAGCTGCAGGTCCGACCAGCCGTACGCCTCGGCAACCGCCTTGTCGATCTCGACGTGGATCTCCCGCAACCGCCGGATGTCCGCACTGGTCACCCCTTCGTCGTGGACCAGGTTGTAGAGCTTCGTCAGCCCCAACCCCCGCCCCAACATCACCGACTGCCGGTACGAGTCCAACTCCTCGCCAACCCAATCCATCCGGCCCGTCAACTCCGGCTGCGGGAACGTCTCGTACACGTCAGAAGGCGAGTAGTTAAGATCCGCTTTCATTGTCGATGAGGTTCGCCAAGACCATGCAGTGTGAAAGGAACTACTCAGCAGCGTTAGGCGCCCAGCTTGATCTGTCGCGAATACGCCAAGCTTGTGCGACAGCACTTGGCGCGCGGCAACAAAGGTTGGCATGACGAGTCTGCTAACGAGGGCGATGGCGAGGACGCGGTCGAGTCCTTCGATGGCCTTCCGCATCGCGGGTCGCTTGTCGGCGTATTGCCACCAGCGCTGCGGCAGAGGCTTGCGCAGCACATAGGTGCCGTCTGGTTTCGTGCGCTGTCGTTCCGGTTTGACTCGATCCTCAATGATCGCGTAGACATCTGGGTAGGCGCGGGCCTCATCTTCGGATCGATCAAAGAAGTCGATGACCCAGCGGGTGGCTGAGCAGTCCGGACTGGTGTTCAGGTCTTCACCATTGAGGTAGGGGAAGAGGACGTCCTTGTTGCGCGGGTCCTTGGTGATCAGCGCCTGCGCCTGCTCCGGCTCAAGGATGAAGCCCATACCAAGAACGATCGCCCCCTGAAACGACTGGCCGGCGTTGGCGGTGAGGCGGTATGGGTTGCCGGTCACTCGGGACTCGGCGTCGAGCGACGGAGTGATGCCCCGCACCTTGCGGCCGTCGAGGATGCGCTCCTCGCCGCTGCCGGCGTGCCCCACCCAGAGCAGTGACACCTCCAACGAGGCGGTGCCCGGCCACGGCTGCGACTTGTTCGCCCGGTAGATCGTCCAGCCCATGTCGATCGCCTGGTCCAGGCCGACCTCGCGAGTATCACCCTGGGCGATCGTGTTCGTGGCGATGATGCCGACCCGGCCCTGCCTGGTCACGGCCAGTTTGCGCAGCAGGAAGTACGAGCACAGGTCGGCGTTGCCGGGCTTGTCGCGGGCGATCCGCTGCTTCAGATACTCGCGCAGGTCGACGCCGATCGCCCCGGAGACCTTCTTCCCGCCGATGAACGGTGGGTTGGCGATGACGGCGTCGAAGCCGGCGCGGTTGATGACCTCCGGGAACTCCAGCGGCCAGTGCAGTGGGCGGATCGGGGCGGGGCGGCTGCCGCGCAGCCAGCCGCTGATCGTGTCGGTCAACTGCCGGGTCTGCTCCGCCGACGCCTGGTCGTGCAGCACCGCGTACACCTGGTCGCTGATCGCCGACAGCCGGTCGTCGTACTTGTACTCCGGGTCGTCGTCGGGGTCGTCGGCCGGATCCCACGGGCGGCGCTGTGCCCGTACGGCGGTGGACAGCGCCGCGCCCACGACGGCGTCGGCGGCCAGCCGCAGCCCGTCCCCCATCTGCTCGATCAGGCCCAGCTTCGCCGCCTTGTCGGCGGCGTCGCGGGTGTCCTGCACCACGCTCGCCTCGATCTGCTCCCGCAGCTCGGTCATCTCGGCGACCAGCTCGTGCAGCCGGTCGGTGACCGAGCCGTAGAGCCGGGCGTGCAACGAACGGCCCTGCTCCGGGTCCAGGTGGAAGGCGGTCAGCTGGTCCAGCGAGGTGATGCCGACCAGCGAGTCACCGCAGCGCAGCGCGTGGTCGAGGAAGCCGAACGGTCGCCCCTTGGCCAGGGTGACCAGCCACAGCGACAGCTTCGCCAACTCGACGGCCATGTCGTCGCGGTCCACCCCGTACAGGCAGCGGGCGGCGACCATCCGACGGGCCGCCAGCCGCAGATCCTCCTCGGTGCGGCCGTCGGCGGGCAGGTCGGCCAGCTCGGCCGGCAGCTTGTCGCGCTGCCAGGCTCGCACCACCACCTCGGCCAGGTAGCGGCAGGCAGCCACCAGGAACGCGCCGGAACCCATCGCCGGGTCCAGCACCTTCAGGCGCAGCAGCTCATCCGCGCTCTTCGCCCGCCACACGCCTTCCTCGGCGACGCCCTGCGCCGGGCCGGGCGCGAAACACAACGGCGCCAGGGTGTGCCGGACGACCTCCTCGGCCAGCTCCTTCGGCGTGTAGTGGGTGCCGGTGGCCCGTCGGTCGCCGACCTGGGTGAACAGCACCGACCCGGCCGGGAAGATCGTCGGCAGGCCGCGCAGGTCGGTGCGGAGCAGCCCCCAGTACGGGCGGGCCCGCTCGGCCAGGTCGGCGTTGTTGTCGCAGGCGGCGTGCAGCGCCGCCACCTCGTCCGGCCGGGGTGTGCGGGCCAACGCCTTCGTCACCTGGCCGGCGGTCAGCCCACAGCGTTTGACCAGCCAGTCGCGGAACTCCGGCTCACCGAGCGCGGCCTGCTCGACCAGCTCGGTCAGCGGCAGCTCCGGCTCCAGTTTGCCGATCAACCCGACGTGCGGCTGATCCACCCGCAGGCAGGAGAAGTCGAGCAGTCCTTCGTAGACGTGGCCGATCTGCTCCACCCCGAGGCTGGAGTAGCTGAGCTGCTCGGCGGCCTTGCCCCGGTGGCGCAGCACCAGCAGCGCGTCCAGGATCTCCAGGATCACCCGGTCGGTGACCGCCGCCCGGTGCAGCCAGCCGAACCGGGCCGGGTCGAACAGCGACCCGCCGTGCGCCGGGATCATCAGGTCCGGGTGGGTGCAGCCGCCGTGCACCGCCGCGAACAGGGCCAGTAGCCGGGGCCAGGCCGCCGCCCGCCGGTCGGTCACCTCCTCGCTGTACAGGTCCCGCGCCAGGCTCAGCTGGGCGTGCAGCGTGGTCGCCGCGTACGCCTCCTGGTAGAGCGGGTCACCGAGCGGCAGCAGCCGCTGCTCCTCGGCGTACAGCAGGAAGACCAGCCGCATCAGCACCGTCAACGCGCCCCGGTAGATCTCCCGGTCGGCGACGTCGCGCAGCAGCTCCCCGCCGGATTCGCGGTCCAGCCGGGCCAGTTCGCCGACGAACAGCTCCACCGCCCGGCGGACCTGGTCACCGAGGGTGGTGGTGACCTGGGTGAGGGCGTCGGCGCTGCGGACGAACAACCCGGCGAGGCTGGTCGACGCGGTGCCGTCCGGGTTGGCGGCCGGCGGCAGCACCCGGGTCGCCGCCAGCAGGGTGGCGAACGCCCGCAGCAGCAGCGGCTCCTCCAACCACAGGTCGGCGTCGAAGACGGCGACTCCGGTGGCGGTGCCGGGGCGGGCGTGCACCAGCGCCCAGTGCTGGCCGTTGGTGAGCAGCGCCACCGGGGTGCGGGTGTCGCGGCACAGCTGTGCGGCCTGCTCGGTGGGTGCCGGCCGGTCGCCGTCCGGCCTGGTCAGCGGGGTGTCAGCCGGCAGGTGGTAGACGTGCAGCCGGGCGGCCCGGCCGCCGCCGGGCTCCGGCCCGTACATGATCCAGTCGGGTCGACGGCGACGCCGGTCGGCGCCGGCGAGGATCTCCGACGGCAGCGCGGTGCCGTCGCCACGGGCGCTGGCCGGGTAGCGCAGCAGCTCGGTCAGGATCAGCTCCACCCAGGCCGGGGCGAGCAGGTCCGGCGGGGCGTCGAGGATCTCACCCCAGCCTTGGCGGATCCGCTGGCGGACCTCGTCGGGCACGGTGTCCAGGCCGTCGGGCAGGGCGACGGTCAGCACCGGCACGGTCAGGAACGGCCCGTCCGGGCCGAGCAGGCCGAGCCATTCGGCGTGCTGCTCGTCGGCACGTTGCGGAGCCGGCCGGTACGGGCGACGGCCGGCACTGACTGCGGTGGCGGTGCTTCGGGTGGACGGCATCAGCGGGCACCTCGGGCGATCCAGGCGGGCACCAGGCAGGTGACGGCGGCGGGGAACCAGCGGGCGGTCGGGTCGGCGTAGCGGCGGCGCAGCGCGTCGGTTTCCCGCTGCCGCTGCGCCGGGATGTCGCGTAGCCGGGCCCGCAGGGCGTCCCGGTCGGCGTGCAGTTGTTCGCGTTCCAGCTCGAACAGCGACGGCTGTTCCCAGGACGGCGTGTCGTCGAGGCGGGCCCGGATGTTGGCCGCCAGCTCGTCGAGCACCGCCTCGATCGCGGTGACCTCCTCGGCGCAGCGCTGCTCCAGCAGGCTGTACAGGCTGCGTTTGCGCTGGTCGGCGCGGACGGCGAGGGCCCGGCTGAGCGGCTCGGACAGCGTCGGCCACAGCTCGACGAGCTGGCCCAGCATCGGCTCCGCCGGTGTCTCGTCGGTGGCGGCGGCGAGTAGCGCGTCCAGCTCCTGCTGGCGGGCGCGGGTCAGTTTGCCGGCGACGATCGGCCCGCCCGCGGTGATGATCTCCTCGTGCAGTCGGGTGCCTTCCGTGCCGGTGATCACCACCCGGCCGTGGGCGATCAGCGCCGGGCTGCGCAGCAGGTCACCGGGGACGATCCGGGCGGTGACCCGGTGCAGCCGCTTCCCGGTGCTGCCGCCGGTCCGCGACCACAGTTCGGCGCGCAGCAGCCGCAGGCACATGCCGACCAGCCGATGCCCGAGGTGCAGCAGCACCACGTCGGTACGGCCCTTCGCGGCGTCCGGGTCGAACGTGACCGGCCTTTCCCGGCCGGTGACCGGATGCAGCAGACCGTCGGTGCGGGCCGTCGCCCACGCGCCCGGCAGCTCCGGCAGCCGGAACCAGGTGCCGGTGGCGTCCGCCGGGGTCGGGGCCACGATCAGGTCGCGGCGGTGCGCCAGCCGCAGCGCCGTGCGGACCACCCGCTCCACCGTGGCCGGGGTCAGGTTCAGCTGGGTACGGCTGGCATGCAGCTTCTCGGTGAGCCGCTGCAGTTCACGGGCCAGGTCCCGCTCGTACCGTAGCCGGGCACGGCTGGCCCGCTGGCCGATCTCGGCGTCGGTTGCCCGCCAGTCCGTACGCTTGCCGGTCATCTTCTGCTCGACCTGGGTGGCGATGACCTCACCGGCGCTGCCCAGGTCGGTGCGGATCGCCTCGACCTTCTCCACAGCCAGCCGCAGGAACGCCAGCTCGTCCTCAAGGGACCCGTCGGTGTAGTCGGCGTGCTGCCAGCCGGCCGGGACGAAGTGCAGCACCTGCACCTCGGCGGCCCGTTGACCGTGCCGGTCGATGCGGCCGTTGCGCTGCTCCAGCCGGTTGGGGTTCCACGGGATCTCCCAGTGCAGCAGCCGGTGGCAGTGGCGCTGCAGGTTGATGCCTTCGCTGGCGGCGTCGGTGGCCAGCAGCACCCGTACCGGGTCCAGGGCCGGGTCCTCGGTGAACACGTTCTTGACCTGTTCGCGGTCCTGCGGGTCCTGGCCGCCGAACAGCAACGCGATCCGTTCCGCCGGGTAGCCGGCGGTGATCAGCCGTTCGTGCAGCCAGCGCTGGGTGTCGCGGTACTCGGTGAAGATGATGACCCGTTCGCCGGACCAGTCGCCGCCCGGCCGCACGATCGGGTCCAGCCAGGCGCGCAGCGCGGTGAACTTGGCGTCCGGCTGGTGCTGCGCCGACCGGGCCCAGGTCTGCAGCCCGGTGAGCAGCGCCTTTTCCTGGGTGGACAGCGGCGGCGCCCAGCGGCGTACGGCGGTCAGGGCGTCGGTTTCGACCTCGCCGTACGCCTCGTCGTCCTCGGCGGTCTCGTCGAGCCGGTCGATCGCCGGCCGCAGCACCTTGTCGGCCTTGTCGCGTACCGGTGCGGTGTCGGCGGGGTGGCCGTCGGTGCGGGCGGACATCGTGGCCAGGTGGGTGTCGACGGTTTCGGCGAACGCCTTCGGTGACGAGAAGAGCCGGCGTTTGAGCAGCGTGGTGACGAAGTCGGCGGCGAGCTGCCCGGCCCGGTCGGCGGCGGCGTCGCGGCGGCTGGCGGCGTAGCGCGACAGCAGCTCGTGGGCGTGCCGTTCGGCGGCCGGGTAGTCGACTTCAAGGTAGTCGAGGCGGCGCACCGGGAACCGTGGGGTGCCGTCCCACCTCCGTGGCAGTTCATTTTTGAGCCGGCGGACCATCACCCGGGCCAGTTGCTCGTCGGTCGGTTTCACCCCTCGGGCGAAGCGCTGGTCGTCGAGCAGCTCCAGCAGCGCGGTGAACGACTCCAGGTAGCCGTTGTGCGGGGTCGCCGACAGGAACAGCCGGTGCTCGCAGTGCGGGGCGAGGGTCCGGATCGCCTTCGTCCGCTGGGAGTCGGTGGCGTAGCGGCCCCGGCCGGCCGGCGCGCAGGTGTGGATCTCGTCGACCACGAGCAGGTCGATGGCGCGCGGGTAGCGGGGGGCGGTCGGCAGCACCTCGCGGAGCAGCCGCAGCGGGCGGTCGCGTTTGAGCCAGTCGACGCTGACGATCAACCGGGGGTAGTGGGTCCACGGGTTCGCGTACAGGCCTCGGCTGCGTCGCAGGTCACGCAGCAGTGCGCTGTCGACGATGCGGAATTCGAGGCCGAACTTGTCGCGCATTTCGTCGCGCCACTGCCGGGTCAGCCCGGCCGGGCAGACGATCACCATCGTCCGGGCCCGGTGCCGCAACATCAACTCCTGCATGACCAGGCCGGATTCAATTGTCTTACCCAGTCCGACATCATCGGCAATCAATAGATTGGTCCGCGGCATGGACAGCGCCCGCACCACCGGGTCGAGCTGGTAATCCTCGATCTCCACGCCGGAACGGAACGGGGCCTGCAACGCCGTACGGTCGGCCGAGGCAATCGCACCCCAACGGACCGCGTCGAGGAATGCGTCCAGTTGGGCCGGGTCGTCGAACCCGTCACCCGGACCGGGCAGGACGGTGGAGTCGTGCACCGCCCGACCGGGCTCCAACTCCCAGACCACCCGCAACTCCTCGTCGCGGGCATCGTCCTCGACGCTGATCAGCTGCACCAGGTGCGGCGCCGGCCCGGTGAACACGTGCGGATCGGCGCTGGCGACCTCGCCGCGATGCACCTGCGCCGCCACCCACCTGCGGTTTCGTACCGTTACCAGTTGGCCTTCGGCGGGCGCCGCCGACTGCTCCGTCAGGGTTGGGACAGCCGATCCGGCACGCTGAGCATCGTCGATAGTTTGGTGCGAAGTGTCCGAACGGCCCATTCCATACGTACGTGCCTCCACTCTGCACCTTTCGTCGTTTCCTGAGCCCGGGACCACTGCGTAACATGGGCTCTCCGCGAACGCAGGCGTGCAGGTTAGTGCAATTTGTCTACACAGTCGACAGGGGTTACGACAGTGGCCAAGCTCGGAATCGCCAAGGACTTCCTGGCCGACTATGCCAAGCTGCAGAAACCCGTCCAGAAATCGGTTTCCGCCGTGATCGACAAGTTCGCGGCACACACCCACGCCGGCATCCACCTGGAGAAACTCGCCAACGCCAAGGACTCCCGCATCCGCACCATCCGGATCACCCAGTTCTACCGGGGCGTCGTACTCGCCCCGACCAGCGGCGACGAATTCTTGCTGCTCACCGTCCTGCCCCACGACGACGCCATCGAGTACGCCAGCAGCCGGCGGTTCACCGTCAACCAGGCCCTCGGCGTCCTCGAGGTCCGCAACCAACAGGCCCTCGACAGCATCGAGCCAGCCCTGCAACAGGCCGCCAAGGCCAACCCGAGCCTGCTGTTCAGCCGGGTCAACGACGCCGACCTGATCCGGCTCGGCGTCGACGCCGACATCCTCCCCCTGGTCCGGCTGCTCACCACCGACGCGCACCTGGAAGCCCTGGCGAACCTGCTACCCACCGCCCAGTACGACGCACTCACCGGCCTCGCCGCCGGATACACCCCGGAACAGGTCTGGGACGAGGTCAGCGCACACCTGCCGACCAGCGCCCCCGCCGAGCCGGTCGACCCGGACGACCTGACCGCCGCCGCCGCCCGCACCCCGGACCGCTTCCATCTGGTCTCCGGACCCGCCGAACTGGCCAGCATCCTCGCCCACCCGTTCGACGCCTGGCGGGTCTTCCTGCACCCGACCCAACGCGAGATCGCCCACCGGCCGTCGTACGCCGGACCGGCGCTGGTCACCGGCAGTGCCGGCACCGGCAAGACGGTGACCGCCCTGCACCGGGCGGTGTTCCTCGCCGCCCGGACGACCGACGGCCCGGACCGGTTGCTGCTGACCACCTTCACCCGCAACCTCGCCGACGCCCTCGACCGGCAACTCGGCCTGCTCACCGACGATGCGTCGGTACGGGACCGGATCGACGTGCTGAACGTCGACCGGCTCGCCTACCGGATCGTCGCCGAAACCCTCGGCCGCCAACCGGCCATCGCCGACGCCAGGACCGTCACCCGACCGCTGTGGGAACAGGCCGCCGCCGCCACCGGCGGGCAGCACAGCGCTGCCTTCCTGCAACGTGAATGGGAGCAGGTGATCCTCGCCCAGGGCATCACCGAGCCGGCCGGCTACCTCGCCGCCCGCCGGCACGGCCGCGGCGCACCGCTGCGCGCCGACCAGCGGCTCGCCGTCTGGGAAGCGATCCGGCAGGTCACCGACGCGCTGCGGCAACAGGACCAGCACACCCACCTGCAGCTGGCCGACCAGGCGGCGAAGATCCTCGCCGAACGGCCGGACCGCCCGTACCGGCACGTCATCGTCGACGAAGGCCAGGACCTGCACCCGGCGCAGTGGCGGCTGCTGCGGGCCGCCGTCGCCGCCGGCCCCGACGACCTGTTCATCGTCGCCGACCCGCACCAACGCATCTACGACAACCACGTGTCGCTGGGCAGCCTCGGCGTCGGGATCCGGGGGCGCAGCCGGAAACTGACCATCAACTACCGCACCACCCAGGAAATCCTCGCCTGGTCGGTACGGCTGCTCACCGGAGTCGACCCGACCGGACTCGACGACCAGCCGGACAACTTGACCGGCTACCGCTCGCCGATGCACGGCCGGCGGCCCCGGATCGCCGGGCACCCCGACCGCGACGCCGAGCACGACCAGCTCGTCAACCAGGTACGCCGCTGGATCGACGACGGAGTCGAACCGCACGCGATCGCCGTCGCCGCCCGCAACGGCCACCTGGCCCGCGCCGCCCGCGACCGGCTCGGCACCGCCGGCATCCCGGTCAGCACCCCCACTGCCAGCAAGACCAACGCGGTACGGGTCGGCACCATGCACGCGATGAAAGGGCTCGAGTTCCGCTGCGTCGCGGCGATCGGCGTCGACGCCGACACCATGCCGGCCCGCTCGACGATCACCGCAGCCGACGACGACCCCGCCGCGCACCGGCACGACCTGCAACGGGAACGCTGCCTGCTCTTCGTCGCCTGCACCCGCGCCCGGGACTCGCTCTATGTCTCCTACGCCGGCGCACCCAGCCCGTTCCTCGACGCCCGGCCCACCCACTGACCAACCCCTTGAACCCTCCGCCACACAGCCCTGCTCAACGGACTCACGGCGGGGACCGCCCGTCGGGCCCGCCTCAACACTCGGCCGTCGAGGCGGGATCGACGCAGACGGAGAGCCGGTGCGGGAAGTCGATCGAGCGAACGCCCCCGGTCGACCGGTAGGTCACCGTGACGGGTGGGGCCTCCCACAGGCCGGGCCGGACGGCCGTGATCTTGAATACGGCCGAGTAGCGTTCCCGGCTGGCGTCGCTCGGCAGCAGCTCGGCCGAAGCCGGGTCGACGGCGGTCAGATCAGGTGCGAACACGGGTGGGAACCGGTCGGTGAAGCCGACGCCGTCGGCCTGGTCCGGCGCCAGCGCCACCAGGCCGACCCGGTCCACGCTGACGACGGTCGAGTCGTCCGTCGCCATCTCGACGGAGATCAGCTGGACCGGAGAGCCTGTCACGTTCCGGAAGACGACCAGGCCGTCGTAGCGACTCTGGCTGACCTCAAGCTGTGAGCTGTGCTGGCTGCCGCGCCCGGCCCACTCTAGGGCGACACCCCGATGGTCGTCGTCGGCCAGGCCTGCGGACGACGACTGCGTCGGCGCCCCGCCATCCGGGCCGTCGGTGCACCCTGCGATGCCGAACGCCAGGACCGCGGCGAGGCCCAGGACGGCAGGCAGCTTCCCCATGTCTCCCCACGTCACCCTTTGTTAACACCCGCCCTGCGGGTTCGGATACCACCAGGCCGTCGCCGGGTAGTCGTCCCGCTTCCAGCAGTAGTAGTTCGAACTGTGTGACGCGAGTGGGGCGTACGCCACCGCGTCAACCGACGTGGTCACCGTGCAGTTGGTGTTGAGCCGGTGCTTCCTGAAGCCGAACAGCCGGCCTTCTTTCGTCCGTACCAGTCGGGACGTCACCCCGGACGACAGCGGGATCGAATGGCTCCAGCTGGTCGTGTGGCTCGACCCGACGGTGAGGTCGACGCCGAAGGTGGTCTCAGCCGACGCGACGAGCGCACCGGCCGAGACCGAGAAACTCGCCGACGTGGTGACCGAGATGTCGATCGTGCCGCTACCGGTGAAGTCGATCGACCCGGGGCCGGTCTGCCAGTCGCTCGCGGTGTCGGTGGAGATCCAGACCTTCTGCGGCGTCCAGACCTCGTAGGTCTCCTCGATCGGACAGGCCTGGGGGACCATGTCGACGGCCCGCACCGGAGCGACCGCGAGCAACGACAGCGCCGTGCCGGCCGCCACGACCACGGCGGCCCGCGCCCCGCTCGGCAGGCGCCCCCGCCCCACCAACGATAATGATCGGGACATATCAATACGGTATGCAGGTCGGTCCATGGATCACAAGGCAGACCCGGCCAGCCCGGTGCAAGATCTCCGACAGTCACCTCGACCTCAGGTCAGGCCGGGGGTCAGCAGGCCGCTTTCGTACGCGAGGATGACCAACTGGGCGCGGTCGTGCGCGTACAGCTTGGTCATGATCCGGTTGACGTGGGTCTTCGCCGTGTGTGGCGAGATCACCAGGTCCTCGGCGATCTGCTGGTTCGACCGGCCGCGCGCGACCAGCAGCAGCACCTCGCGTTCCCGGTCGGTCAACTGGTCGATCGCCTCGCTGGCCGGATTCGGCCGGCTCACTGTGACCGGTGCGGCATTGGGTAGCACGTACCGCTCGATGAGGCTGCGGGTCGCGGCCGGCGACAGCAACGCCTCACCGGCGTACACCGCACGGACCGCGCGGACGATCTCCTCCGGCTCCGCCCCTTTGCCGATGAACCCGCTCGCGCCGGCCCGCAACGCCGCCACCAGGTATTCGTCCTCCTCGAACGTGGTGAGGATCAGCACCCGGGTCTCGGCGAGCGCCGGGTCCGCGCAGATCGCCGCCGTCGCGCCGATGCCGTCCAGTTCCGGCATCCGGATGTCCATCAGTACGACGTCGGGGCGCAGCGAGGCGGCGAGCGCGACGGCCTGCGTACCGTTGACGGCTTCGCCGACGACGCTGATCCGGCCGTCGTCGGTCAGGATGTCCGTGACGGCCTGGCGGATCAGTGGCTGGTCGTCCACGACGAGCACGCTGGTCACCGGGGATCCTCCTTGGGCAGTGGCAGGGTGGCGGCGAGCCGGTAGCCACCCGGGGACAGGCCGGTTTCGACGACGCCACGGACCGAGGCGACCCGTTCCCGCAGACCGACCAGGCCGTGTCCGCCACTGGGTACCTCGGGCCGGTCGTCGGACGATCGGCCGGACACCGGGTTCGTGACCACCACCAGAACTTGATTGGCGTCGACCTCGATCAGGACGCGGGCGCGGTGCTCGGCACCGTGTTTGTGCGCGTTGGTGAGACCTTCCTGGACGACCCGGTACGCGACCACGTCGACCGCGCCGCTGACCGCCGCCAGGTCCCCTTCGGTCCGCACCGAGACGCTCAGGCCCGCGTCGGCGAACCCGCTGACCAGCCGGTCGAGCTGGTCGAGGCCAGGTTGCGGGGCCGCCGCCCCGCCAGCGTCGTCGTCCTCGGTACGCAGCACCCGCAGCAGGTCGCCGATCTCGGTCAACACGGTCCGGGCCGCGCCCCGGATGACCCCGAGGGCCTGCTGTGCCCGCTCGGGACGGGTCTGCAGCGCAGACGAGGCCACCCCGGCGTTGAGGCTGATCACCGAGATCTGGTGGGCGACGACGTCGTGCAGGTCACGGGCGATCCGCAGCCGCTCCTCGGTCACCCGTCGGCGGGCCTCGGATTCGCGGGTCTGTTCCGCTCGTTCTGCGCGTTCGATGATGGCGCGCAGATACTCCCGCCGGGAGCGGGTGGCGTCGCCGGCGGCGGCGGCGAAGGCGACCACGACGGTGACCTGGAACGCGCGGGGATCGAACACGCTCCCGATCGCCGTCAGAAGGTTGAGCAGGGCCGTCACGACGACGGCGGTGCAGGCGGCGGTGAGCGTGGTCCGCCGGTCCGTGCGGTTCGCCGCGCCGAACATGGCGATCGACACGGCGAGCACCACGCCCGGCTCCAGCGCCCCGGTGGCCGCGACGAGACCGTATATGGCGATACAGCCGGCGAGCACGGGCAGCGGCCAGCGCCGCCGCAGCGGCAACAGCCCGGCGGGGACGACCGCGAGGGCGACGGCGACGGTCCCGGCCGGCTCGTGCTCGGGGATCTTGAACTGGATGAGCGCCATCGCGACGATGATCACCGCTGCGACGAGGTCACCGACCCACGGCGGTACGCGCGGACGGCGGTACCTCGGGTCCGCCGGCCCGGCCGCAGTGGTCGTCATGGTCCCAGTCTGCCGGCCGTCGTGACCACGCAGGTCCACCTGGCGTGGTAATCCCCGCTACCGCGAACGTGGTACGCGGATGCCCGCCGCAGAGTGACGCGGCGGGCCGGGCCGCCGACGACGATGGAGACACCAGCCGGAAAGCGGCCTGGTCGGCGAATACGAGGAGTCCGATGGAAAGCCCTGTCATCTCGGCTGTCGACGTACGGAAGACGTACGGTCGCGGCGCGAACAGCTTCGACGCGCTGAAGGGAGTCAACTTCGACATACATGACGGAGAGAGCGTCGCGATCCTCGGCAAGAGCGGATCGGGCAAGTCGACCCTGATGCATATTCTCGCGCTGCTGGACGCCCCGACGTCAGGCACGATCACGCTGGGCGGGGTCGATACCCGTACGCTGCGGGGCAGCCGCCTCAACCAGACCCGGAACAAGACGTTCGGGTTCGTCTTCCAGCAGTTCTTCCTCACCCCGAACATCTCCGTGCTCGACAACGTCATGCTCCCGATGAAGATCGCCGGGGTGGGTCGCAACGAGCGCAAACAGCGCGGCATGGCCGCACTGGAACAGCTGGAACTCGCCGACAAGGCGAAGAACAAGGCCGCGAATCTCTCCGGCGGGCAGAAACAACGCGTCGTGATCGCCCGGGCACTGGTGAACAACCCGCGCATCATCTTCGCCGACGAGCCGACCGGCAACCTCGACTCCACCACCGGCGCGGTGGTGGAGGACATTCTCTTCGACCTCAACCGGCACAACGGCATCACCCTCATCGTCGTCACCCACGACGAGGAGCTCGCGTCGCGCTGTGACCGCCGCATCCTCGTCCGGGACGGCCACCTGGTCGGCGACTCGCTGGCGGTGCCGGCATGAAGATCTCCGATCTGATCGGTTCGGCCACCGCGAACACCTTCCGGTCCAAGACCCGTACGCTGCTGACGATCCTGGCGATCTTCATCGGCGCCTTCACCCTGACCCTGACCAGCGGGCTGGGCACCGGCATCAACGCCTACATCGACGACACGGTGACGGCGATCGGCGCCTCCGACGTCATGACGGTCATGAAGTCCTCGGACACGGACACGGACAACGGCTTCGGTGACGCCGACGCCGGACCTGCCGAGTACGACCCGGACGCCGTGTCGAGCGGGCAGCCCGGTCCGCCCGGTCAGACCGTCGTCGCGCTCACCCCGGCCGACATCGACATGCTGGCCGACATCGAGGGTGTGCTCGACGTCCAGGCCACCAGGTCGATCAGCGCCGACTACATCCAGGTCGGCGACGGCACGCGCTACGTCGTCAACGTCGGTGGGCTGGTCGCCGGGCAGCAGACGCCGCTGGCGGCCGGGGCCGAGCCGGACAACTCGTCATCGCAGCTGCAGCTCGCGCTCCCGACGTCGTACGTCGAACCGCTCGGCTTCGCCGACGGCGCGGCGGCGGTCGGGCAGACCGTCTCGATCGCGGTCACCGACGCCGAGCGCACAGAGCAGGTCATCGAGGCGACGATCGTCGGGGTGGCCGAGGAGACCCTGGCGACCCCGGACGGGGCCAGCATCGTGCCCAACGACGCGCTGACCGACGCGCTGTTCGACGCGCAGAACACCGGCCTGCCCGCCGCCGAGGCGCAGCGGTACGCCCAGGCGAGCATCTGGTTCGACCCGGCCGCGACCGACGAGCAGATCAGCGCGCTGAAGGACCGGCTGGCCGACGCCGGCTACGCCGGGAGCACGGTCGCCGACCAGCTCGGCGCGTTCCGGACCGTGATCGACGGCATCGTGCTGGTGCTCAACGCCTTCGCGGTCATCGCGCTGCTGGCGGCGAGCTTCGGGATCGTCAACACCCTGTTCATGTCGGTGCAGGAACGCACCCGCGAGATCGGCCTGATGAAGGCGATGGGCATGGGCTCCGGCAAGGTGTTCGGCCTGTTCAGTCTGGAAGCCACCTTCATCGGCTTCCTCGGCAGCGCGATCGGTGCGGTGCTGGCGATCGCGGCCGGTACGGCGATCAGCAGTGCACTGTCTGGCGGCTTCCTGTCGGATCTGCCCGGCCTGACGTTGATCGCCTTCGAACCGGTCTCGATCGCGGTGATCATTCTGCTGGTGATGGCGATCGCGTTCCTGGCCGGCACCCTGCCTGCGTCGCGGGCGGCCCGGGCCGACCCGGTCGAGTCGCTGCGCTACGAGTAGGCAGCGGCCGGCATGCACCACGTGCCTGGCGGGATCCGTTCCCGCCAGGCACGTCGCCGTGCAGATGGAGTCGGTCAGGCCGACGATCGATCAGGACGGGAAGTACGAGTTGGTGGTCGTGCTGACGTACGGCGAGTAGTTCCAGTAGTGGTACATCAGGGGAAGCTGGCCCCACTTGGACCGTACGTAGCTGCCGGTGCCGACCCAGATGCCGGAGTGGTCGTCACTGGCGTACGACAGCTTCATGTTGGAGAACCAGATGTACGGCGGGTGCCAGCGGGTGTAGCTGCCGTCCAGCCAGTACTGGTCGTCACCGGGGCTGTTCATCCACCGGTTGTTCGCGCTCGAGGTGCTGTACCAGGCGTACGAGTGGCAGTTGTACTTGCGCGAGGCGTTGCGTTCCCGGGTGGCCGACGGATAGGCGTCGGCCACGAAATTGTTGGCTCTGGTGATCTCGGCACTGGTCAGTTCGGACGTCATGGTGATCACCGAGACCGGGGTGCCGTTGGGGGTGTAGACGGTGCTGTAGTAGTCCAGCGTCCCGACGTCGTCGCGGACCGGGTGGGCGACGCTGGGGTCGGCCAGGTGTGCCCGTACCGCCGCGACGGTGGTCGCCACCGCGCCCGGCCGCAGTTGCAGGCCTTCGCGCAGCAGCTCCGATCGGGTCCAGTCCCAGTTCTCCCGGATCGCGAGCGTGCGACCCAGCAGCACCGCTGTCGGTTCCAGGCTGGCCTGGCCGTACGTCGCGGCGTCAGCCTGCTTGGCCCGGTGCACGGCGAGGCCGACCCGCAGCAGTTCGTCGGACTGCGCCGGGGTCAGGGTGGCCAGCACCTGCGGCTGGGCGAGGACGGTTTCCAGTTTCCACGCGGTCATCACTCGGTCGCCTGCCTCATCGAGCGTCTCACCGTGGCGGGCCGCAAGGTTCAGGGTCCGGTAGCGCTTGAGCAGTTCCTGGCCGGCGTCGGGGCGGCGCAGCAGTTCCTGCAGTCCGGTGAAGCGGGCGGTGACGGTCTCGAAGCCTTGTTGGACGCTGTTGAAGGCCAGGGCGTCGGGCAGCAGCGGGTACGCCAGGACGGCGTCGACGAGCAGCGGGGTCCGCAGGGCGGCGGCGGTCTTGTCCGGCATCTGTACGGCGTCGACCATCTCCTGATGGCTGCTGAACGCGCGCCACTGCGCGGTGCCGGGGGTCACCTGGTAGGTGAAGGGTCGGTCGGCGGCCGAGACCGGGGTGCCGGGCGTGAGGGTGGCGACGAGGGCGCCGGTGACCGCTGCGGCGAGGGCGCGCCGGGTGAGGCGGGCAGGACGGGACATCCGTGATCCTCTCAACGAGAACTGGATCGACACAATGAACACAAAGATCGAAGTAGATTGATCTGTGCTGCTTGAAACGTTACCAGGATCCACAGTTGTGGACTGGTCGCAAGTTCAAGCAGGAGACGGTCAGTGTCAGTAATTCATTGGACACCAGACCAGCGGGTGACATGATCACCCGATGTCGTCCTCCCGTGCCGAGCTGCTGCGGTGGCAGTTCGATCTGACCTGGTCGCTGTTCGAGTACCACCTGGAGCGACTACAGCCCGACGATTTCCTCGCCGAACCGGCACCGGTGTGCTGGACACTGCGGCCGTCCGACGACGGCGACTGGGTGCCGGACTGGGCAGACGGCGAACCGGATCCGACTCCGGTGCCGACGATCGCCTGGCTCGCCTGGCACATCGGCTGGTGGTGGACCGTCGCCATCGACCACGTCGAGAGTCGTACGCCCCACGATCGCGCGGATATCCGCTGGCCGGGCAGCGGTGCGGCATCCATCGGCTGGCTGCGGGAGTTGCGTGCCACCTGGACCACGGTGCTGGACCGACTCGCCGACGCCGACCTCGACCGCCCGACGGCCTATCCGTGGCCCGCCGAAGCCGGGCTCAGCCTCGCCCACCTGGCCAGCTGGGTCAATGCGGAGCTGATGAAGAACGCTTCGGAAATCGGCCAGCTCCGGATGCTCCGGGCAGCGCATGGCGACCTCGACCGGACCACCTTCTGACCGGGGCGGGACCGCGCCAAGTCAGACAACTGCCAGAATCGTTTTTCATATTGGCTATTGTCTAAGTAACTTTGACATGTTAGCACTTGCATAAACATCGACACACAACAAAACTGTCAATATCCAGTAAGCCTGAGATCCCCAGTCCCATTCAGGAGGGAACAGTGCGGATCAGCCACACGACCAGCCGGGCAACCCGGCTGCTCGCCGTCGCCGTCGGCGTACTCACCGCCGGCGCGCTCGCCCTGCCATCCGCCGGTGCAGCCGCCCCGGTCGTCTACACCGCCAGCGAACTAGCCCAGGTCAGCGACCTGGTGGAAGCCTCCGGCGTCGAAGGGATCGCCTGGCACGTCGACAGCGCCTCCGGCCGCGTCGTGGTGACCGCCGACACCAGCGTCTCCCGCGCCGAGATCGCCAAGATCCGGCGGACCGCGCGCGGGAAGGCCGGCGCGATCCGGGTGGAGCGTACGTCCGGTGTCTTCACCCGGCTGGTCTCGTCCGGCGACCCGATCTACGGCAGCGGCGGCCGGTGCTCGCTCGGGTTCAACGCCGTGCGCGGCAGCACCTACTACTTCCTCACCGCCGGGCACTGCGGTGAGGTGGTCAGCACCTGGTACAGCAACTCCGCGCAGACCAACCTGATCGGCCCGACCATCGACTACAGCTTCCCCGGTGACGACTACGCGCTGGTCCGCTACGACAACCCGGCGCAGAGCCACCCGGGTGGGTTCAGCGTCGGCGACGCCTTCGTCGGGCAGTCGGTGACCCGCACCGGTTCCACCACCGGCACCCACAGCGGTACGGTCACCGCGCTCAACGCCCGAGTCCGCTACCTGGGCAGCGGGGTCGTCCGGGGTCTGATCCGGACCAACGTCTGCGCCGAGCCGGGCGACTCCGGCGGCCCGCTCTACTCCGGGTCGACCGCGCTGGGCCTCACCTCGGGCGGCAGCGGCAACTGCCGGACCGGCGGCACGACCTTCTACCAGCCGGTGCGTGAGGCGGTCAACGAGTACGACGTGACGATCTACTGATCGGCCCGGCCCGGCCGACGTCGGCTGGCCAGCAGCACCCGCAGCATCATCGCCGGAGTCGCCAACGACGCCGGCCGGGCCAGCAGATGTCGCACCAGCAGCGCCTGCCGGGCCACCACCGGCGACGTGTGGCAGGCCCGCGACACCAGGTTCCGGTACCGGTTGACCAGGCCGGTCCCGACCGGCCGGTGGCCGGTGGTCCGGGGGTCGGCGAAGTCGGCTCCGACCGCGGTACGCCACAGTGCGTCGACCGCCCGGCCGGCCCGACGGTAGAAGGCACCGGCCAGCCGTGGCGAGGTCGGCCCGTACCGCCGCAGCGCCCGGTCCAATGCCCGGGCCTGCAGCGCGGCGGACGTCATGCCTTGCCCGTGGATCGGGTTGAGGCTGCAGATCGCGTCGCCCAGGACCAGGAATCCGGCCGGGGTACGGCGCAGCCGTTCCACCTGCCGGCGTTGATCGGTGGCGATCCGGTGGGTCAGCACCGGGCTGAGCGCTTCGGCCTTGGTCAGCACATCGGCGATGGTGGGCGACGGGAGCTCCCGGGCGAAGGCCTCAAACTCGGCCGGGTCACTGGGCGGCACCTCCCCGTGCCGGGAGCCTATGGTGATCAGCCAGCGGTCGCCTTCCACCGGCACCATGGTGCCGGTCCGGTGGCCGCCGGCCCGGTCGTCGACCACCACCGCGATGGCACCGTCGAGGTCGTCCGGACCCCGCCGGACCAGCTGCGACGCATACGCCGCGTCGACCCGTACCGCCGCGACCTCGGGTGCCGGGAAGCCCAGCTCGGCCAACTGATCCAGGAAGTGGGTGTTGCGCCCGGTGCAGGCGGCGACCAGGTTGGCCCGGTGCTCGACGCCGTCCACCCGGACCCCGACGATCTGGTCGGTCGCGCCCACCAAGCCGTCGACTGCGGTCTGGTCGACGACGGTGACGTTGCGCCGCTGCCGCAGCAGGCACCGACGGACCGCATCCTCCAGCAGCGGCCGACTCGCCGACACGGCGAGGAAGCCGAGGTCGGGACGGACACGGTAGCCGCCGCCCTGATGCCACACCAGGTCGGCGCCGTGCAGTGGGACGGCACCGGCGGCGACCAGTTCCCCGGTCAGCCCGGGGAACCAGCCGTCAAGGAGCCGCCGACCGGCCGCCAGCAGCAGGTGGCAGTGGCGGCCCTGCGGGACGCCCCGGCGTGGCACCGCGTCGTCGGGCAGCCGGTCCCGTTCCAGGACCGTCACCCGATCGACGTGGTCGCTCAGCACCCGGGCGGTGACCAGGCCCGCGATCCCCGCCCCGATCACGATCGCGCTGGTGCCGTCGCTGTCGCTCACCCTTGTTTCGCCCTTCCGGGTCGAACCCGCCGACCCGCCGACGGGTCCTACGACCATCGGGCCGCGACCGGACCCGGCGCGTGATGGAGATCTGAGGACCCTGAGGAAGGACTGAGCCTCAGGGGTCAGCCCAACCCGAAACGTTCGGCGTGGATCTGAGCGTTCGGCACGCCGATGGCCCGGACGCTGTCGACCACAGCGGTGGTCATCGCCGGCGGCCCGCAGACGAACACCTCGCGTTCGGTGATGTCCGGCACCCGGGCGAGCAGGTTCTCCGGGTCGAACGGCCGGTTCGGCGGCGACCCGGACCCGGTGCGCCCGGTCAGCACGTGCAGCTGCGCACCCTGCGCGGCGGCCAGCCCCTGCAGCTCGCCGAGGAGCACCGCGTCGGTTTCCCTGGCCGCCCGGTAGAGGACCACCGTCGAACCGCCCGACTCCTCCAGCAGCGCCCGGATCGGGGTGACCCCGACGCCACCGGCGATCAGCAGGGTCTTGTCCAGTTTGCGGTGCAGGTTGGTGAACGCGCCGTACGGTCCCTCGATGAAGACCCGGTTGCCGACCTTCAGGTGCCGCAGCCCGGCGCTGGTCTTGCCGGCGGCCTTCGCGGTCAGCCGCAGGGAACGCCCGTCGGGTGCCGCCGACAGCGAGAACGGGTTCGCCTGCCACCAGCGGTTGTGACCGGGGAACCGCCAGATGCAGAACTGCCCGGCGCGCGACGGCAGCCGGTCCAGATGGCGGCCGGTGACGTACACCGACGTCACATTGTCGGCCTCGGGCACCACGGCGGCGACCCGGAACTGGTGGTACGCGTTGCGCCACAGCGGCACGGCGACCCGGTTGACGATCAGCGACCCGATCACCAGCGCCCACAGCGTCCACCAGTAGATGTTGGCCGGGGCCGAGTCAAAGGTGGTCGTCTCCATGAACTGGTGCACCAGGCCGGCCAGCAGTGCGAGGTAGATCAGCACGTGCAGGCTGTGCCAGGCCTCGTACGGCAGGCGGCGTCGGGCGTACCGGATGGAGGCCCCGACCACGACGATCATGATGCCGGCGGCGATCATCCCGAGCAGCGAGGCGGTCACCCCGGCCAGACTCAGGAACGTCTCGCCGAAGCCCATGTCGTACAGGGTGGCGTAGCCGGCGATCACGAACACGGCGTGCAGCATCACGGTCCAGAACAGACCGAACCCGATCCACCGGTGCCAGGCGGTGAGCCGGTCCATCCCGAGCCGCCGGTCCAGCCAGGGAATCCGGGCCACCAGGGTCAGCTGCAGCATCATGATCATGGCGGCGTGCAGGCCGAAGAACTTCGCGACGGTCAGCACCGGGTGCTTGCCCTGGCCGTACGCGAAGAACGCCACTTCGAGGATCAACAGGTTGGCCGCCAGCACACCCCACAGGGTCCAGCGGGCCAGGGTCATCGGGGGGATGCCGCTCGGAGGGGTCGGGGTGGGGGTGGCCTCCATCGCGTCTCGCACGCGATTGGGATCGCCGTACAGCCGGCTCACTGCCTTGCTCCCTGCTATCAGTTATTTCGATCGAATTCTGGGAAGGGTGCCCCGCCGCCGGCGCTGGTGGCAACCGGCGGACGTTCGGGTCCGGTTCGATCATGAAGCAGGCATGCCCCGCCACGCTTGGCGGAGATCTGAGGATTTTCTGAGGATCCGCGTGCCGGGGGCACGGGCACCACTCAGAGCCGACGGGTACGGCTCAGAGCAGCTCGTGGCGTACCACGTTCTCCTCCCGGCCGGGACCGACGCCGACCACACTGACCCGGGCCCGGCACAGCTCCTCGATCCGGGCGATGTAGCGCCGGGCGTTGACCGGCAGCTCCGCCTCGGTGCGGGCCGCGGTGATGTCCTCCCACCAGCCGTCGTGCTCCTCGTAGATCGGCGTGGCGTGGTGGAAGCCGGTCTGGGTCATCGGCATGTCGTCGAACCGCTCGCCGTCGATCTCGTAGCCGACGCAGATCGGCACCTTCGCCAGCCCGGTCAGCACGTCGAGCTTGGTGACGACCAGGTCGGTGATGCCGTTGAGCCGTACGGCGTACCGGCCGACGACCGCGTCGAACCAGCCACAGCGGCGCTCCCGACCGGTGGTGGTGCCGTACTCGGCTCCGATCTTGCGCAGATGGTCACCGGCGGCGTCGAACAGCTCGGTCGGGAACGGCCCGGAGCCGACCCGGGTGGTGTACGCCTTGGTCACCCCGATCACCTTGGTGATCGCGGTCGGCGGGATGCCGGTGCCCACACAGGCCCCGCCCGACGTGGGGTTGGACGAGGTCACGAACGGGTAGGTGCCGTGGTCCATGTCGAGCATGGTGGCCTGCGCGCCCTCCAGCAGCACCGTGTCGCCCCGGTCAAGGGCGTCCCAGAGGATCGCCCGGGTCTCGGCGATGTGCGGACGCAGCCGCTGCGCGTACGCCAGGTACTCCTCGACCACCGCGTCCAGGTCCAGCGCCTTGCGGTTGTAGACCTTGAACAGAATCTGGTTCTTCTCCCGCAGCGCCAGCTCCAGCTTCTTGCGCAGGATGCCGGGGTCGAGCAGATCCTGCACCCGGATGCCCATCCGGGCCACCTTGTCGCCGTACGCCGGCCCGATGCCGCGCCCGGTGGTGCCGATCCGCGACGATCCGAGGTAGCGCTCAACCACCCGGTCCAGCGCCCGGTGGTGCGGCATGATCAGGTGCGCGTCACCGGAGATCCGCAGCCGGGAGACGTCCACGCCGCGTTCGGCGAGGCCGTCGATCTCGGTCAGCAGGACCTTCGGGTCGACCACCACCCCGTTGCCGATGATGATCATCGCGTTCGGGGAGAGCGCACCGGACGGCATCAGGTGCAGGGCGTACTTCTGCCCGTCCGGCGTGATCACGGTGTGCCCGGCGTTGTTGCCGCCGGAGAACCGCACCACGTAGTGGACCCGCTCGCCAAGCAGGTCGGTAACCTTGCCCTTGCCCTCGTCACCCCATTGCGCGCCGAGCAGCACGATCGCTGGCATCTTGTGTAACCCGCCTCCATGGGGCTCGGGTGCCAGGTGGCGACCGCGTGGCAAGCCCGAGGAGTCAGGCTAACAAGGGTCACGAACCTGGTGGACGTGGCCGCAGAGATCGGCGGAAGGCGGCGACGGTGTACGACGTGGTGCTGCTGACACTCGGCAGCCAGCCGGACGCGGGCTGCGACGGCGGCTGCGGTGTCAGCTGTGGCACGGCACTCACCCGGGCGAAGCCCGACTGCGCCGAACCGGTCCGGGTGCCGGTGCTGACCTGCCGGGACGCGCTGGTCGCCGCCGGCGCCCGGGTCGAGACGGTGACGGCGCGGTCGGACCGGGAGATCGACGACGTCCTCGCCCGGCTGGACGGCCCGGCCCGGCCGGACGGTCTGACCTGGCCCGACGACGACGGCAAGACCCGGCTGATCGTCGCCACGGCCGCCGACGGGCAGCTGCGGGCGGTGCTGCGCCGGATGGTACGCCGCTACGCGCCGCCGCCGAGCCGGCGACCCGCCGACCTGGCCGACTCCCGGACCCTGCCGGACCTGCCGGCGATCGGGGTGCTGCCACTCGACCCCGGCGGTTCTGCCGACTCCCGGCGGTCGACGGCAACCGGTACCCCGGCCGACGACGCCCCGCCAGCCGACCTGGCCGGCCGGCTCGGCCTGCCCCGGGAGCCGGCCGCGGTCGCCGCCGCGGTCCTCGGCGGTCGGCAGCGCCGGCTGGACCTGCTGCGGACCGACAGTGGTTCGGTGACCCTGGACGGCGCGCTGCTGGGCGCCGCCGACGAGCACGATCACCCGCTACCCTGGCGCGGACGGATCGAGGTCGATGACGCCGTGCTGAGCGCGGGCGACGACCCGCTGTTGGCCTGCGTGGTGGCGAACGCCGACGGGTACGCCCGGCTGGCGGAGGTGGAGCTGGTGACCCGGGCGGACCCGGCGGACGGGGTGCTGGAGGTGGCGGTGGCGGTACCGGTGAAGACCAGGTCGTGGTGGCGCGGCGAGCGGGTACGCATCGAGATCCGCCGGGCCCGTGGTCGCGCGACGGCGGTCACCCCGCGCGACGGCGAACTGCCGTTTCTGGACGACGGCGTGGTGGGCGGCTTGACCCGGAAACGCTCCTGGTGGGTGGAACCGGGCGGCTGGGCCGTGTACACATACTGACCTGGTATGCGACGCTAAGTAGCGACTGACCTGCACATCCTCGGGTTGTCCACGGGGGGCGAGGGGGAGGTACGCAGTGCACGACAACACCGATCCGGGGCGGTCGACCGGCACCGACGGAGGTCAGGTGGAGGAGCCGTTCTGGCCGCCGGACGAAGTAGTGGCAACTCCCCGCAGCGATCAGACCATCGCCGTACCGGTCATTCCGACGGTGACGTCCGGAGCCGAGGTCCGGCCCGGCAACGGCAGGACGGCCGGCAACGGTCGGTTACCCGCCGACCGTGATCCGGAACTGCCGCATTCGCCCGCGTCGCCGTGGGCGCAGCCCCCCAGCAGATTGACCAGCCGCTCGACGGGTGCCGCTGGCACCAGCGGCGATGCTGGTCCGCCCGGCGCTGTGCCGCCGGCTCCCCGGCGGTCACCGGAGCAGCCCGTACCGCTGGCGGAGGCGCCCGTACCGCTACCGCTCACGGAGCAGCCCGTACCGCCGGCGGACGCGGCCACGCCCACGTCGGAGGCTGCCGGCCGGCCGCACCCGACGCCGCCTCGGCCCGGCCCGACCCACCCCCGCCAGCCACATCCCGGTCCCAGCCGGCCCGCCCCACCACCCGGTCAGACGCCGACGCCGCCCCCGCTGCCGCCGACCGGTCCCGGCCGACCGGGCGAGCCTCAGGAAGAGGCGACGGAACCCATGCCGGGCCAGCCCGCCGACCCGTGGGCCCCGCCGGCCGCCGGCCCGATGGCGACATCGCCTGCTGTGTCGGCGCCCACGGCGACGCCCGGCTGGGACGAGACGCCCGGCTGGGACGACTGGACTCCGACGGACGGCGGGGCCTGGTCACCGCCACCGCCGGCGGCACCGGCGTACCAGCAGGTGAGTCCGGGCGTGACCGAACTGCCCCGACAGCCGTACCAGGAAGCGCCCGGGGTGCACCGGATGCCATCGTCTCCCGGGCCGGGCTCGCCGGGGCCGGGCTCGCCGGGGCCGGGCTCGCCGGGGCCGGACGCTCCGGGGCCGCCGCCACGGTCGGCAATGTTCGACTCGGGCTACCCGGTGCCGCCCGCGGTGCTCGGCGCGGTGCAGCAGGGTCCCACTCAACAGGGCCCCGCGTACCAGGATCCCGGGCAGCAGCCGGCCGTGCCGGCGCACCAGCAGGCGAGCATGCCGGCCAGCGGCAGCCAGCTGCCGGCGGGCTGGACACCCGAGTCGTTCGTGCCGACCGCCGAGGAGTTCGCCCTGCGTCGGGCGGCGAAACCGGCCGACCCGGTCGCCACGATGGGGGTCCGGGCCGCGCTCAACCGGACCACGCTGGGCCTGGTCAAGCTGCCGCCGGGGCAGCACGAGCAGGAGATCCGGCGGGACGTCGAGATGGTGCGCCGCAACTTCGGTGGGCTGCGCCAGGTCACCGTGGTCAATCCGAAGGGCGGTGCCGGCAAGACCGTCGCCATCCTGATGCTGGCCATGACGTTCGGGCAGAAGCGCGGCGGCTACGTGCTGGCCTGGGACAACAACGAGACCCAGGGCACCCTCGGCATGCGCGCCCAGCAGGACTTCCACTCCCGTACGGTCCGGGACATGCTGCGCGACCTGCGCCTGTTCCAAGGGTCACACGGCCGGGTCGGCGACCTGTCGCAGTACGTGCGGGCGCAGGGCGAGGGCATGTTCGACGTGCTCGCGTCGGACGAGTCGGCCACCGCCGGCGAGATGCTGACCGCCGCCGCGTTCGCCGAGATCCGTGAGGTGGTCAGCCGGTTCTACAAGTTGATCTTTGTGGACACCGGGAACAACGTACGGGCACAGAACTGGCAGGCGGCGATCGACGCCACCGACCAGCTCGTGGTGACCATGTCGGCGCGCAACGACTCCGCCGAGCCGGCCGCCCGGATGCTCGACCACCTGGAGCAGACCGGCCGGCAGCGGCTGGTCCGCCAAGCGGTCACCGTCATCTCCATGCCGCCGTCCCGCCGGGAGATCGACCTGGCACCGATCCACCGGCACTTCGCCGCCCGCACCCGTACGGTGCTGCTGGCACCTTACGAGCGGATCATCGACAGCGGGGAACCGATCCGGTACGGGCAGTTGTCCGCGACGTTCCGGCAGGCGTGGCTGAAGATCGCCTCGGCGGTGGCCGAAGGGCTCTGAGCCGTCAACTGCTGGCGAGAGCGTCCCCGGCGGCCGGGTCGCAGTCCCGCAGGAACTGCGCGCACCGGGCGGCCTCGTCGCTCTCCCCGATCTCCCCGGCCGCCCGGGACAGCAGATGCAGGCAGGCCAGGAAACCCCGGTTCGGCCGGTGCGACCAGGGCACCGGGCCGTGCCCCTTCCAGCCGCTGCGGCGCAGCTGGTCCAGGCCCCGGTGGTAGCCGGTGCGAGCGTAGGCGTACGCGGCGACGACCTCCCCCTTGGTGAACGCACGCTGGGCGAGCACCGCCCAGGCCCGACTGTAGGTGGGGTGGCGTCCGGCGGCAGCGGCGTACGCCTCCTCGGTGTCCACCTGGGCAGCCTCGGCGAGTGCCGCCTCGGCCTGCTCGTCGCCGGGCAGCGTGGTGGCCGGCGGTTCGGGCAACAGGTTCTGCATTTTGCCCATTCAACCTGGATTCGCAGCGACATGGTGTCTGAACGGATGAGTCCTTCGTCACGCGTGCGGCGGGTGTGCCGATGCCGGTACTCGACTAGAAATAGAGGTCCGGAGCCTCCCCAGGAACCGGTTTGGGAAGCCCGGTGGCCTCGTGCCACCGGGCTTCGCTGTACGACCGAGCCGTCGTACGACCGGGCTTCGCTGCGCCACGCCACGCCGGTTGCGGCGGTACGGAAAAATGGCCGGATGCCCACGCCACCTCCCGCAGCGCTGTCCGGCGACTACGACTCCACCCCGCACGAGGTGGAGTCCCGCGCCGAGCTCGACCATCATCTGCGCGCCGGCAGCCTGGCCGGGCTGACCGTACAGGGACTGCAGTTCGACGTGCCGCCGGTGCCCGACCTGACCGACATCGACCTCACCGACACGTTGTTCCTGGGCTGTTCGTTCCCGTCGGCGGCGGCAGAAGCGGAGCTGGTGCGCCGGGGCGCACATGTGGTCCCGCCGCTCGCCGGGCGACCGTACCCGAGTCACCCGCCCCGGCTGTACACCCCGGCCGACCTGGCCGCCGGGTTCGCCGAGCACGGCGCCGACGGAATGTACGACAACCTGGTCTACCGGCATTTCCGCCGGCACGGCGGCGCCCAGCCGCAGATCCGCGAGGCGCTGGCCCAGCGGCTGCACGACCACGGCATCGACAACGCGCTCGCCGACGCCACCCGGACCTGGATCGACCGGTACGGGCCGGCCTCGGTGATCGGGGTGATGGGCGGGCACGCGGTGCCGCGTGGCACCTCCGCGTACCGGCTGGCCGCCACGCTCGGCTGGGAGCTGGCCCGGGCCGGCCGGCTGGTGGTCACCGGCGGCGGGCCGGGCGTGATGGAGGCGGCGAACCTCGGCGCGTACCTGAGCAGCCGCGACGCCGAGGAGCTGACCGACGCCATCGACCTGCTGGCCGGCGCGCCGGACTACGCCGACCAGCAGCCGTACACCGCCGCGGCGCTGGCGGTCCGCGACCGGTACCCGGTCGACGCGGCGGTGTCCAACGACAGCGACTCCGGCTGGGCGCGGGTTGGCGGGCTCGCCATCCCCACCTGGCTGTACGGGCACGAACCGGCCAACCTGTTCGCCGGCCGGATCGCCAAGTACTTCTGCAACGCCGTCCGGGAGGACACCATCCTGCGGCTGACCCGGGGCGGCATCGTGTTCGCGCCGGGCCGGGCCGGCACCGTGCAGGAGGTGTTCCAGGCGGCCACGAAGACGTTCTACGGCACCGACGGGGCCAGCGGCCCGTACGTCTTCCTGGACCGCGCCTTCTGGAGCCAGACCCTGCCGGTCGAGGCGCTGCTGGCGCCGCTGCTGGCGCTGTCCCCGGCCGGCGACCTGTCCCCGCTGGTCCGGCTCACCGACGACGTGCACGAGGCGGTCGCGCTGCTCACCGCCGCCGCGCTGCCGCCGGTAGTGCCGGCCCAGTCACGGAGCTGACCTCGGCTCGGCAGGACGATCGACTATCCGGCGGTCGGTCCCATTCATTGCATAACGTCCGTCAGCCGTGGTTCATGTCTGCTGAGCTGACCGTGGCCAACCGTGGGCGGAATGCCGTGTTCGGCTCGCCGTCTGCCCGTAGGTCGGTGGTGGCAGAGTGCTGCCGAGGATTGCTTCGGTTGCGGCGTGGGCGAGGGTGGCCTGGGTGGTGGCGGGTAGTCCGATCCGATTCCAGTGGAAGATCACGTGTTCGGTGATGACCGCGCGTAGCCCGCGGGTGAGTGTGCCGGTGGCGCGTAGGCCGCCGAGGGTGGTGCCGGCGTCTGCGAAGGCGGTGTGCCAGTCGCACGGGTGGTGGGGGTTGCCGAGTAGTAGGTGGCGGATCTTGTCGGTGAACGACGTCCAGGTGACGGGGTTGGTGCGGGTGGCGGGGTGGGGGTGGTCGGGGCGGTGTTGGGCGGCGCTGGCCCAGACGTCGGCTTGTTCGTTGAGGTCGAGTCCGGCGGCGCGCATCAGTGCGGTGGTGAGGATGAGTGAGTGTTCGCGTCGGTTGGTGGGCCGGTCGTGGAGGTAGGTGAGGAGGTGGTGGCTGTCGTGGTGGAACAGGGTGTGGGCGGTGTCCATCGCTGCGGGGCCGCCGAAGGTGTGGGTTTCGGGTTCGTAGATGTCGTGGATCCAGGGGACGTTCTGGGTGAGGAGACGGTGTAGGGGGTCGGGGTGGTCGGTGGGTGTGGTGGGCAGGTAGCGGATACGCCAGGGTCCTTTGCGGATGAACCACCATGCGGTGATGAGGCCGGCGGTTTCGGCGGCGGGCAGCACGCTGCGGAGGTGGGGTACGGCGTTGTGTTCGCGTTCGTGGCGGCTGCGGCCGGGGTAGTCGATGGTCACCTGTTTCCAGGCTGTGTCCATGGCGGGCCTTTCATCAGTTCAGGAGGAGGCAGGCGTCCCACCCGGTCGTGGTGGTGGTTGCGGTGGCGAGCTGGGTGCCGGTGGTGCCGTCGAGAAGTCCGGCGGGTTCGTCGGCGGTGGTGGAGCTGGTGGTGTGCTGGTGCAGGCGGGTCAGCGGCGTGACGGGTGTCGGGGTGAGTGCGTCGGCGGCGATGCGCCGGCCGGTGGCGAGGAGGCCGCCGGTGCCGTGGCAGAGGCTGCGGTCGGTGAGTCGGCGGGTCTGCGCGGGGTCGGTCACGCAGGTGGTGAAGGCGGTGTCGGCGAGGTGCCGTCGGGTGGTGTCGTGCAGGGCGATGCCGGCGAGTTGCTGGGCGCGGGCGATGCCGGGGGTGCCGTAGCACCAGGAGGGTCGCAACGGTTGTCGCTGGGCTGGTGTGCCTCGGTGCAGGTCGTCGAGGGTGAGGGTTTGCGGCCACCAGGTGGCGCTGTCGGTGTGTTGCTGCCACCGGTCCAGCCACCGGCAGATTCGGGTGATCGCGGTGGTGTGTCCGTTGACGCTGATGCCGTCGCGGTGGGTGAGGGCGAGTAGGGCGAGGGGTCCAGTGATGCCGTGGGCGAGGCCGTGGTTCGCGTGACCGCCGGGTGGTGGCGGCTGGTGGCGGTCGGGTCCGTTGTGGCACCACCAGCCGGGGAGGTCGTCGACGGGTTCGGTGAGGCGGACCAGGTAGTCGAGGACGTGTCGGAGCCGTTCGTGGTCGCCGAGGCGGCGCAGGGCGACGCCGAGGCCGGTCAGGCCACGGATGAGGTCGTACTCGGCGTAATGCGGCCGGCGGCGGGAGTCGATGCGGCGGTGGGCGGTGTCGAGGCGTCGGCGGGTGACGGTGGCGGTGCCGGTCGCGGCGATGGTTCGGGCTCGCGCGAGCCGGGGGTGGTCGGTGGTGGCGAGGACGAAGGCGAGGGCGGGTGCGCCGTGGAAGAGGCTGGCGCCGTCGGCGATGCTGACGCCGTCGGCGGTGGCTTCCCGTAGGGCGGCGTACGCGGCCGGCCAGTCGCCGGTTTCCTGGTGCAGCAGGGCTGCCCCGGCCGCGCCGTCGGCGAGGGACTGCCCGGCGCTCATGAGGTCGCCTGGTGGGTGCGGGCGACGGCGCGGGCCAGCCGCAGGCAGTGCCGTTCGGAGGCGGTGTCGACGCCGATCATGCGGGCGTGGTGCAGGTGCAGCAGGTCAGCCAGTACCTGGTCGAGGTCGAGGCCGTCGGTATGGGCGAGGTCCCGGTAGGCGACCAGGGCGGCCGCGCGGTCATCGTCGTGGTGTGGAGTGCGGGCGAGGTCGAGTTGGGTGGGGTCGAGTCGCGGACCGCTGCGGTGCGGGACGTGGTCGGTGAGCCAGCGTGGTCCGTCGCCGGTGAACGCGTCGGCGATGGCGGTCATGCCGGCGGCGGTGGCGGCCCGACGGTCGCCAGTCAACTGCCGTAGCGCGGTGCGGGAGTCAGCGGCGAACACCGCCTCGGCGGCGGCGAGCGTGGGTCCGGTGCCGTGGCGGGTCTCGGGCCGGTAGGTGTGCAGGCTGTGGTCGTGCATGACACGGTCGTGTTCCAGCCGGTGTGTCCACTCGGCGAGGCGCCCGGCGACGTCGGCGAAGCTCGCGGAGTCGGGTAGTGGGATGCGTAGCCGCAGGTGGGGTTCGGGGTCGGGGTAGCGCAGGAACCACCAGCCCACCGGCAGGACGGGTGCGGTCTGTCGGGTGAGGTCGGTGAGGATGTCGTCGAGCCGCCCGTACAGCCGGGTTTCCAGCCACGGCGACGACGGTCCGGGCCGGTGCGACACGGAGGTCACGGCCCGGACCTGCCGGGCGCGCCGGGTAGGGCGGGTGGCTGGTGGGGTGTCGGTGAGGGTGAGCAGGATTTCGGCGGGCCGGTCGTCGATCCAGCCGGCCGGGCCGGGCGCTTCGGTGACGACGGTACGGGGATGTCGGTCGAGGTGGCGGCGCAGCACGACGAGGTGGGTGTCGTCGTCGAGGTTCAGGCGCAGCCGCACGTCATCGCCGCAGCCGAGCAGGATCTCGGCCGGGAGCTGGTGGTGGTCGCGGTGCCGCTGCCAGGCGTCGCGCCACACCTGCCAGGATCCACTGGGTGGGAGGGCGTGCCGGTCGATGATCCAGCGGGCGGGGTGCAGCACACTGCGGCCGCGTCGCATCCGGGGCAGGAACGGCAGATCGTGTGACTGTCCCCAGTCGAACCTGCCGCAGGGTGCCGTCCACGCCGTCGAGATCTCGGTCAGGAACCGCGTCAACGGCTGCTGCAGATCGGGCAGCAGCACGCTGTTGAACAGCAGCGGCTCGACCGGCCGGCCGGTGCTGGCAGATTCCAGCCACAGCCGGCGGCCGTCGCCGGCAACGGCGAGATCCGCGACCGTGTACGGCGGGTCGGGGTGGAAGTCCCCGACGGGCAGGACGGGCAGCAGCTCCGGTGTCCGGGCGAGCGGGGTCAGACGCGGGTCCAGCGGCGGACCGGACAGCTGCACCGCGTCCGCGTCGGGCAGCAGGGTCGGCAGACTCCGGTAGACCTGCTGGAACGACGCCAGCTCGCCGGGGGTGAGCAGGTGCAGGAACCGGCCGGCGGACACCCCGGCGTGGCGGGCGCCGCTGGCCACCGTCAACGTGAACCTGCCCTGGTCCAGGTCCCGTAAAGTCGCGGCCGCGAGCGTGAACCGCAGCTCCGTGTGCGGCGTCGGCGGCCGGTCGTCGTCTCCCCGTAGCCGGCCGACCAGGTCGTCGTCGAGGACGACCTCCGCCCGCCCGCCGACCGCCGACTGCTGCGCCAGGTGCGCGAGCAGCCGGTCACGGGCCGAGAACCCCGCCGGCGCCCGGCGGGTCGACCCCCGGTAGCCGGCAGGGAAACCCAGCACGGTCACCACGTCCCGCAGCGGCACCGCCGCGCCCGGACCCCACCGCTGGATGAACGCGCCGTGGTACTCCACCCACCCGGACGCGGGCGGCGCCACCGCCGCCAACGTCGCCGCCGCCTCACCCGCCTCCCGCAGGACCGCCTCGGGCAGCGTCACCGGCACGTCCAGACGCACATCGGCCGAGACCCGTCCGCCGGGGTCGGGTACCGCGACGTGGCGGGCCAGGTGGGCCACCGGGTCGGTGACCGTCATCGCCGGCCGCAGCTCCGACAGCAGCACCCCCGACCGGACAAGTGTGGCCAGCATCCGCTCGGCCGCGCCCACCCCGGCCGGCGACGGACCGCCGATCCGCTCCGCCAACACCGTGAACGCGATCGGGCGGGCGGCGGCGTCGATCGCCGCCCGCACCGGCCCGGTCAACCCGATCTCGACGTCCCGCCTGCGGTCACCGTCGGCGTGCGCGCATGGCACCACCCACACCCCGCCACGCCGGTACCCCACCGTGTTCGTCACCACCGTGACACCCCGCAGGACGGCCACGTCCTGCTCCGCGCGGGCGGTGACCTCAGCGACGAACTCCCCGTCCGGGCGCACGACCACCCGATGCTCCCCACCCCACCGCACAGCGGCGTGGGCGCCGAACTCGACCGGCGCCACCCCGGCGAAGACACCGAACGGCGTCGCCCGCGTCGTCCATCGCAGCAGATACCGCACGACCGTCTCGACCAGGCGACGCCACCGGCGATCCGACATCGGCTCGCCGGCCACCGCACGGCCGACCCGTTCGGCGAGCTCCGGCGCGGCGCAGGCGACCGCCGCCGCGAACCCCGGCAACGCCCACACCTGCGTCAGCCACCCCTGCCACAGCTCCGGCTGCTCTGAAGTCAGGTCGGGCCAGCTCGGCACTGTCAGTCCGTCCGGGTAGGCGGCGGCTCTGACCAGGGCCGCACCCGCCGCAGGAACCATGACACACCACCGGGAGGGAAGGGGGCCCGGCGTCCGCGTGGACGCCGGGCCCGAACGGCGTCGAATCCGAACTACTTGCCGCCGCCGGAGCAGGCGTTCGACCCGGTGTTACCCGAGCCGCAGTTGTCGTCGGTGTTGGTCGCGTACCCGCCCGCTGCGGGGCCGGCGTCGACCAGGGTGATGTCCAGGTCGAACTCCTCGATTTCCGTGGTCTCCATGCGCGTTTCCCTTCTCATGCGGGGTTGAAGGTGAGGACGACACGGCTGTGCCGCTTGTCCAGCACCGTCCCGGCCGGCAGGTCACCGTCGGGAGTAGCCGCGGGCAGCACCTGCAACGCCGGGGACGGCTCGCCGCCGTCCACCCAGTCGCGCATGTGCGCCACCATCCGCTCCGCCGCCGCGGCGGCGTCCGACCCGTGCGCGCACGCACCCACATCGAACCGGTCACCGGTCCAGGCGAGCGCCGACCGGTAGGAGAAGGTGCCCTCGTGCAGCGCGGCCGGCGTGCCGAACCGCCACGCGGGCGCCACCACGCCCGCGTCGACCGCTTCCTGCTGCGCCGACAGCACCACGAACTGATCCACCTCAGCGGACAGACGCACCGCCAGCCACAGATCCAGATCCGCCAGCACGGTACGGGGCGGCAGACTCATCCCGGCCCACACCTGCTCATGCGGCTGCGACAACAACCCCGCGACCGACTCCACCGTGATCTGCTCGCCCTCATCCAACCGCAGATGTACCCCGTCGGCGATGTCGACGTAGCGCATCTCGTGCGCCCCGGCACCCTGCATCGCCACGAACCCACACAGCCGCTGACTGTGGCTCACCAGCCGCTCACCGACCCGACGCAACACCCACGACCGGGTCATCCCGAACGTCCGCAGCGGCACCACCAACACGCCGTCCTCGGCGAGCTGCGCGATCCACGACTCCGGGACATCCCACGCCCCCGCCGTCACGATGATCAGGTCGAACCGGCGACGCGGCTCAATCAGCTGCTCGGCGTCGGCGCACACCACCGTCACATCGCCGTAGCCCGCCGCCGCCAAACAGGCCACCGCCCGCTCCGTCACATCCGGATCGATGTCCACAGTCGTCACCGAACCCGACGGACCCACCAGCTCCCGCAGCAGCGACGCGTTGTAGCCACCCGAACCGACCTCCAACACATGCCGACCGAGCAGGCCGCCGTCGAAGGCGTCAGCCGCCTGCCCCAGCATCTCCGCGATCAGCCACGGCGCCGACACCGAACTCACGGTCTCCGCACCCCGCCGCTTCGTGATGACCGCGTTGTCACCCCGATACGCCTCCTCCAACGGCACACCCGGCGTGTACAACTCACGCGGCACCGCCCGCAACGCCGCCTCCACCTCCGGCCGCATCGTCAGACCCTTCGCCACATGATCAGCGACCAACCCATCCACCATCGCCGCCCGCAGACCATCGCTGGTCACCATGTCGACACTCATCCGCTACGCCACTCCCCACCTGTCACGGCCGCCCATCCGGACGACCCGCTCGGTCGGATCGCTGCCCGGTCCTGAACACATCTTCGCGACCACCATCTGAAGCCCCACCGTTCCCAGCAGGTCGCGGTGATCGTGCGCCACAATCCCCAGACGCAGACAAGGCGCTGGATCAACGGTTGGTCGCATCCACTCAACGCCTGAACGGCGATGTCGAACACCCTCGACACGAATCCTCGACAACCTCCGGCCGGCGGCCTCCCGGAATCCACGCATGCGATACCCCCAAGTCCCGAGTCCGTGCGGTCTACCCGGCGCCCATCCACTCGTCTACTCACCGGCCGGTCACGGTGGCTTCGCTCTGCGTTGAACGGTTATCGTGCCCTTTCAACGTTGTGTCAAGCCCCGGGTTTGATGGAGAGTTGGTTAGCTGGTTTTCAGGGTTGCGGTGACCG
>NZ_JBHMIQ010000040.1:0-63165 GCF_048060315.1 Micromonospora sp. LOL_013 | reverse complement strand
TCGTCGGGGCTGCGCCCCGACGCTGCCGCCTGCCCACTCACGGTTGTTTTTCCGGTCAGATCCCGGCGTTCACCCCGCTGCTACGCCTGGTCGCGGCCGTGCTGGGATCGTTGAGGGACGTCCTCGTGGTCGCGGACGCGTTGCACGCACAGACCGGGCACGCCGAGTTGCTCGCCGCCGACGGCGGACATCTGATGACCGCGGTCAAGGCCAACCAGCCCACCTTGTTCGCCCAGCTCAAGGCCCTTCCCTGGGCTGAGGTCCCGGTCGGGTCCCAGACCCGCGAGACCGGTCACGGACGCAAGGAGACCCGCACCGTCAAGGTCCTCACCGTGTCCACCCCGGGAGGCCTGGGCTTCCCCTACGCGCGGCAGGCCGTCCGGATCACCCGGACCCGCACGATCAAGGGCAGGACCACCCGTGAGACGGCGTACCTGACCGTCTCGCTGCCCGCCGACCAGGCCCAGCCCGCTGATCTGGGCACCTGGGCGCGGTCGGAATGGCATATCGAGAATCGGCTCCATCACGTACGGGATGTCACGTTCCGTGAGGATGCCCATAGCGCCCGAACGGGTAGCGGGCCCGCCGTGTTCGCCACGCTCCGCAACACCGCGATCGGATACCACCACGTTGATGGTGCTACCAACATCGCCGAAGCCACCCGACGTGCCAGCCACCGCCCGCACGACCTCATCGACGCCGTAACCACGGGAAACCCTGCCGTGACCAGGGGTCACCCGACTTTGCAATAGCCCTGGCCTACACCTGCTACACCTACTGGAACAACACTCCGTGATTGTAGTTCGGAATCCGCTAGCGGTCCAATAGCAAGAGCCTCGGCCCGATTGCTACATTGCTACATTGCTACGAGCCGGCGTCGAGCCCGAGTTACTCGGGTTCTGGCGCCGGCATCGATATGCGCCTCATCGTTGGCATAACTGCACTGGTAGGGATGAACTCGTCGGCTCGGGGGTGGCCGCGAGCCCTCCGGAATCGGCCTGGAGGTTGCTGGTCATCATGGCGACATCTTTGGCGGTTGAGGCCTTGTTCGTGCTCGCGATCGCTACCGTTGCCGAGCGGCGCAACACGGTACAACGGTTGAAGGAGCTTTAGCGATGGCGTTCTCGTGCGAACTTCTTGGCGTTTCCAAGCAGTACGGCGGCCGAGACATCTTGGTCAGCTTCGACCTACAGATCAAGGCCGGCGAGATGATAGCGATCACGGGTCCAAGCGGAACCGGAAAGTCCACGGTCCTCAATATGTTCGGTCTGCTGGATGTTCCGGACTCTGGCGAGGTCCGCATCCTCGGCGGCAAGGCCCCGAGACCCAGTACCCGCGCCGCGAACCGACTGCGCCGTCGTCATCTTGGCTATCTGTTCCAGAACTTCGCGCTCATCGACAACGAATCCGTCGGGCACAATCTCGACCTCGCTCTTACTTATTCGGACGGCGGTATTTCCAAGCGGCAGCGCATCGCCGATGCGCTCATGCAGGTCGACTTGCCCGAATCAGAGCATCGCAAGATCTATTCGCTGTCCGGGGGCGAACAGCAGCGAGTCGCGGTGGCGCGTCTTCTGCTCAAGCCGTGTGACATCGTTTTGGCCGACGAACCGACCGGATCCCTCGACGCCGACAACCGAGATTTCGTGCTGGGCCTGCTGCGCCGAATCAACAAGGCAGGTAAGACAGTCGTCCTCGCGACCCACGATGACATCGTCGCCCGCAGCTGTTCGCATGTAATCACGATTGCCAGTTGAAAATTGTCCACCACCGCAGAGAACCAGCAACCCCCAGGGCCCCGACGTCGATCGCACGGCAGTTTCAGAATCCCCTCATACGGTAATACCGATTCAGCCGGCGGTGACCCGGTTCAGGACGTGGTCGCGGGCGTCGGCGTACCGGGCGCGGATGGCGGGCACCGCGTCGGCGGCGTACTCCTCGGTGTCGGCCGGGGTCCAGTCCGGCGCATCCGGGGTGCCCAGCGCCAGCCAGGCGGCCTGCCGGGCGGCACCGTCGGCGACGTACTCCCCCGGCGGGGGCACCAGCACCGGGCAGCCGAACACCTCGGGCGCGATCCGGCGTACCGCCAAGGAGCGGGCCCCGCCGCCGACCAGAATGACCCGGTTGACGGTCGCGCCCTGCGCGACCAGGGCGTCCAGGCCGTCGGCGAGCGCGCAGAGCATGCCCTCGACGGCGGCCCGCGCCAGGTGCGCGGGGGTGCTGCTGGCCAGGGTGAGCCCGTGCAGCGAGCCGCTGGCCGTCGGCCGGTCCGGGGTGCGTTCCCCTTCCAGGTACGGCACCAGCACCAGCCCGTCGGCGCCGGCCGGTGCGCTCAGCGCCAGCTCGGCGAGCCGTTCGTGGTCGACGCCGAGCAGCTTCGCGGCGGCGTCGAGCACCCGGGCGGCGTTGAGGGTGGCGACCAGCGGCAGGAAGCGGCCGGTGGTGTCGGCGAAACCGGCGACGGTGCCGCTGGGGTCGGCGGCCGGGGTGTCGGCGACGCTGAACACGGTGCCGGAGGTGCCGATGGAGACGATCACGTCGCCGGGGCGGGCGCCGACGCCGAGCGCGGCGGCGGCGTTGTCCCCGGCGCCGGGGCCGAGCGGTGCGCCGGAGCGCAGCGCGCCGGCCGGGTCGGTGGGGCCGAGCACCGTCGGCACCAGCGGCGTCCGGCCGAAGGCATGCTCCAGCAGGTCGGGGCGGTACTGGCCGGTCGCTGCCGACCAGTAGCCGGTGCCGCTGGCGTCGCTGCGGTCGGTGCGCAGCGCGGCCAGGTCGCCGGTGCCGGCCAACCGCCAGGTCAGCCAGTCGTGCGGCAGGCAGACCGCAGCCGTACGGTCGGCCGACGCCGGCTCGGTGCGGGCCAGCCAGCGCAGTTTGGTGATGGTGAAGCTGGCCACCGGCACCAGGCCGACGGCGTCGGCCCAGGCCTGCCGGCCGGCGGTGCCGCCGCCGAACTCGTCGATCAGTTCGGCGGCGGCACCGGCCGAGCGGGTGTCGTTCCACAGCAGGGCGGGGCGGACCACGTCGCCGGTCTCGTCCAGGCAGACCATGCCGTGCTGTTGGCCGGCGACGGCGGCGGCGGACACGTCGTCCAGCCCGCCGGCCGCGTCGATGGCCTGTTGCAGCGCCGCCCACCAGGCGTCCGGGTGCACCTCGGTGCCGTCCGGATGCGCCGCCCGGCCCTCACGGACCAGTTTGCCGGTGTCCGCGTCGCGGATCACCACCTTGCACGACTGGGTCGACGAGTCGACGCCGGCGACGAGGGTCACGGCTGGTCCTCCATGAGGGGGTCGGGCGGGTTCGCGGTGGACGGTACGGGTCAGCGGGCGCCGAGCAGGTGCTCGACCGCGAGCTGGTTGAGGCGGACGAAGTGGAAGCCCTGCTCGGCGACGGCCTCCGGGTCGAAGTCCTCGAAGCTGGACCGGTCGGCGAGCAGATCGGTGTAGGTCTCGCCGGGGTTGAGGGTGGGCACGGCCAGGTCCGGGACCTTGCTGGCGGCGAGCGCCTCCTGCACCTCGGGGTCGGCCCGGAACGCGGCGGCCCGCTCCTTGAGCAGCAGGTACGTGCGCATGTTGGCGGCAGCGGACGCCCAGACACCGGTGTAGTCCTCGGTGCGCGACGGCTTGTAGTCGAAGTGCCGGGGGCCGTCGTAGGCGGGGGTGCCGTCGGGGCCACCGTTCTCCAGCAGGTCGACCAGGGAGAACGCGTTGAGCAGGTCGCCGTGGCCGAAGACCAGGTCCTGGTCGAACTTGACGCCACGCTGGCCGTTGAGGTCGATGTGGAACAGTTTGCCGTGCCACAGGGCCTGGGCGATGCCGTGGGTGAAGTTGAGCCCGGCCATCTGCTCGTGGCCGACCTCGGGGTTGAGGCCGACCAGCTCCGGGCGGGCCAGGCTGGAGATGAAGGCGATCGCGTGGCCGACGGTCGGCAGCAGGATGTCGCCGCGCGGCTCGTTGGGCTTGGGCTCGATGGCGAAGCGCAGGTCGTAGCCGCGGTCGACGACGTACTGGCCGAGCAGGTCGACGGCCTCGCGGTAGCGGTCGAGCGCGGCCCGGATGTCCTTGGCGTGGTCGTACTCGGAGCCTTCCCGGCCGCCCCACATGACGAAGGTCTTCGCGCCGAGCTCGGCGGCGAGGTCGATGTTGCGCAGCACCTTGCGCAGCGCGAACCGCCGGATTGAGCGGTCGTTGCTGGTGAAGCCGCCGTCCTTGAAGATCGGGTGGCCGAAGAGGTTGGTGGTGACCATCGGCACGACCAGTCCGGTCTCGTCGAGCGCCTTGCGGAACCGGGCGATGTGCTGGTCGCGGCTGGCCGAGTCGGAGCCGAACGGGATCAGGTCGTCGTCGTGGAAGGTGATGCCGTACGCGCCGAGGTTGGCGAGCTGGTGCACCGCCTCGACGGCGTCGAGCGGGCCTCGGCTGGCGTCGCCGAACTGGTCGCGGGCCTGCCATCCAACGGTCCAGAGCCCGAAGGAGAATTTGTCGGCCGGCGTGGGCTGGACTGTCATGGTGACCTCCGCGAAACACGACAGATTTGTTTAGTGATTGAATTATTTTCCCGGCGTGTGGCATTGTCAAGGCCATGCGCACGCCAGAATCCCCGCTCCGCCAGGCTGGTCTGCGCGAGCACCATCTCGGCCTGGTGGTCCGCCAGGTCGCCGCCGCCGGTCGCCCACCGTCCCGCGCCGAGATCGCCGCGACGACCGGACTGACCCGGGCCACCGTCTCGGCGCTCGTCGACGAGCTGATCGGTGGCAACCTGCTCACCGAGGTCGCGCCGGTGCCCCGGACCGGTGCCGGCCGGCCGGCGACCGGGCTGGCGCTCGCCGCCGACGGCCCGGCCGGTCTCGGCCTGGAGATCAACGTCGACTACCTGGCCGCCTGCCTGGTGGATCTGTCCGGAACGGTACGCCATCGGGCGGTGCTACCGGCGGATCAACGGCCGCACCCGCCGGAGCTGGTGCTGGCCCGGCTCGCCGCGCTGGCCGGCGAGGTGCTCACCGCGCCGCAGGCGCGCGATCTCCCGCTCGCCGGCGCCGCGCTGGCCGTACCCGGGCTGGTGACCGGGGACGGGCTGGTCCGGCTCGCGCCGAACCTCGGCTGGCACGACGTGGACGTCTCGGCCGTGCTTTCCGCCACCGGCGGCCCTCTCGCCGGCGTACCGCTGACCGTGGACAACGAGGCGAACCTCGCCGCCCTGGGCGAACTGCACGCCCGCCACGGCGAGCCGGCCGACTTCGTCTACGTCTCCGGTGAGATCGGCATCGGGGCCGGGATCGTGCTGGACGGTCGCCTGTTCCGGGGCACCCGGGGGTGGAGCGGCGAGCTCGGCCACCTCGCGGTCCGGCCGGACGGGCCGAGCTGCCGGTGCGGGGCACGCGGCTGTCTTGAGCAGTACGCCGGTCAGGAGGCGATCCTACGCTCGGCCGGCCTGGCCGGGCAGGGGCTGACCGCCTCCGAGGCGCTGCGGCAGGTCGCCGATCGGGCGGCACGCTCCGAACCGCAGGTCCGCCGGGCGTTGACGGCGGCGGCCGGCGCGCTCGGTGTGGTGCTCGCCGGGGTGGTCAACCTGCTGGATGTGCAGACCATCGTGCTCGGTGGCATCTACGCGCCGCTGGCACCGTGGCTGTCGCCGGTCGTCGAGGCGGAGATCGGTCGACGGGTGCTGACCGTCGGCTGGTCGCCGGTGACCGTCCGGGCTTCGCTGCTGGGTGCCGAGGCGGCGGCGACCGGCGCGGCCGGCGCGGTGGTCCGGGCGGTACGCGACCACCCGGCCCCCTGGCTGGCCGCCGGCTGACGCCAACGGCCACCAGAGCCCGCCCGTAGCCGAGGTGAGTAGGTACCGCGCGGCCCAGGTCAGTACGCGCCGCGGCCGTTGACGACCGCGCCGAAGGTCTTCCACAGAATGGTCAGGTCGCTGGCCAGTGACCAGTTCTCCACGTAGTAGAGGTCGAGCCGGATGCCGTCCTCCCAGGACAGGTCGGACCGGCCGCTGACCTGCCACAGGCCGGTCATTCCGGGCTTGACCAGCAGCCGGCGGGCGACGTCGCCGTCGTAGCGGGCAACCTCCGACGGCAGCGGCGGACGCGGGCCGACCAGGCTCATGTGGCCGAACAGCACGTTGGCCAGCTGCGGCAGCTCGTCGAAGGAGTACTTGCGCAGGAACCTGCCGACCCGGGTGATGCGCGGGTCGTCGCGCATCTTGAACATCAGCCCGTCGGTCTCGTTCTTGGCCGCCAGCTCGGCGAGCAGTTTGTCGGCGTCGACCACCATCGTGCGGAACTTGTAGACGTGGAACTCCCGCCCGCCCTGGCCGACCCGGACCTGCTTGAAGATGACCGGTCCTCGGCTGTCGAGCTTGATCGCCAGGGCGAGCAGGGTCAGCACCGGCAGCAGCAGGGTCACCGCCAGCAGCGACACCGACCGGTCGACGAAGCCCTTGACCAGCTTGCGGGTGCCCCGGAACTCGGGCGCCTCGACGTGGATCAGCGGCAGCCCGGCGACCGGCCGGGTGTGGATCCGCGGCCCGGCCACGTCGGTCAGCGCCGGGGCCAGCACCAGGTCGATGCCGGTGCCCTCCAGCTGCCAGCCGAGCCGGCGCAGCCGGGTGGCGGTCAGCTCCCCGGACGCGGTGACCGCGACGGTGTCGGCACCGGTGGCGGCGGCGGCGTCCGGGATGTTGCGGAACGAACCGGCGACCGGCACGTCACCGAGCCGTTGCGGCACCGGGGCCAGCAGCGCGTCCGGGATGCAGGCACCGACCACCCGGTAGCCCGCGTACGGCTCCCGCCGCAGCGTGTGCACCAGCTCCAGCACGTGCGGGGTGTCCCCGACCACCAGCACCTTGCGGAACCACCCCGTCCCGGTGGCCCGCTGGCGGTGCAGGTACTTGCGGGCGCCGAACCGGCCGGCGACCAGACCGACGGTGCCAACCGCGAAGGCCACCGCCAGGAAGCCTCGGCTGATCCCGACGTTGGCGACGTAGCCGATGATCGCCACGGTGCCGGCCAGCCGCAGGCTGGCAGTGATCACCCGCCGGTACTCGTCGGCGCCGTAGCCGAGCACCCGGTCGTCGTAGCAGCGCAGCAACTTCAGCGAGGCCAGCCACGCGATCATCAGGCAGGGGGTCGTCAGGACGTACGGTAGATCCGCTCCGGTGGCTTCCTCGGCACCGAAACGCACCAGGTAGCCGGCCAGCACGGCGGCGCAGAGCACGCCGATGTCAAGGGCGGCGATCGCCCGAATGTAGGCACGCTGTCGCGCGTGCAGCACTGCGGTGGGCGCTCCCGGTGTGGAGTCCGGTTGCACCACCGTAGCGTTGACCAAAGTCGCCGACGTCACTAGCCCTCCCAGCTTGCTCGAGTCGACGCAGACCCCGGGCACCTCGCTGGCCCGTCGTTGGTACCGGTGGTGCCACGGCACCCCGATATCTTGGCCCACCTTCCGGTGTGGCCGAAGCTTGCGACAGATTACCGTCAGTTGACCAGAGGGCTTCCACAATAGAGGTACAATATGGAGCCATCTCACAACCCTCAGTCACTCGGCGGCTCGACAAAAACCTCTCGAACCCCCACATCACCGACTCAGCGCACGGTTGTCGGGCGGAGAGCGATCGCCTTGAGCAGAATGTCACCGATGTTGGCCGGGTCCTCGGTTACGAACACCCCGCCACCGGTGGTATTGGTGATCGACTCCAGTTCCTCCTGACTCACCCCGTCGCCGATGCCAACGTAGATCACCTGGATGGGCCGCTGTGGATCAGCCGCCTCGGCCAACTCGGCCAACAGCTCATCCTGGGTCAACCCGTTGTCGTCCTCGTTCCTACCATCAGTGAAGATGACCACCGAGTTGACACGCCCAGCTGCCCATTCGTCCTGCATTGCCAGATAAGCGGCGAGCGTCGTGTCGTACAAACCGGTATTTCCGTTCTGCTTCGGCACGACCTCCGACAGCGACGCCTCCAGCTCCACCCGACGGCTACTCAACGGACTGATCGGTACGAGTTCTCGCCAGTCCTGCTCGCCGTCCAGTTCGGTGGAGAAGATCCACAGTCCGAGAGCCCACGAATCGTCGAACAGGCCGAGCCCTCGGCGGGCCGCCTCCCGAGTGAGATCGGCGCGGGTAACGTTGTCCGCAGTGGGCACCGGCTCCAGCATCGAACCCGAGACGTCGATCACCGCGAGCATCTGGGCAGGCAGGGTGACCGATGTCCAGGTGGCGAGAGCCCGGTCGATCACTACCGGGTCCAGGCCACCGGCCGCCGTACCGCCGGAGTCCGGGATGGCGGTCGCCGGTGCAGTACCTGCCGGGCTGGGCGCTCCCTGGGGCGCACTGAAGCCGGCGCCCCAGGTGCCGTCCGCCGCCCGCAGCCCCTGATCACCGAGTTGGTTACGGAACCCCGCCCCGGTCAGCACGGAGTAGAAGGCGTCCGCTGCCGCAGCCTTGGCCGGGTCGGCGCCGGGCAGCACCGCGTACGGGTAGTCGAGCGACATGGGTGCCGGTTCCAGGTACAGCGCCGCGAGCGCGATCGGCGGCTGCGCGGCGTTGTACTGGATCACGTCCTCCTCGGACAGGGCGGCGGCGCCGAGTGCGGAGGCGACTGACGCGGGATCGGCCGAGCGGGGAAATCGGGCGATCAGGTCCTCCCGCAGCGCGGACCGGCCGGTAGCCAGGGCGCGCAACGCCGCCGTCGTCGCCTGCTGGGCGTTCGCTCCGACCTCGCCGGCCGCTTCACCGAGGGCGAGCAAGCCGGACAGCCCTGCCGCGTCGCGGGTCGGTTCGACGATGCCGGTCCGCAGCTCGGTGCCGGTGGTGATCTGCTGCAGCAGGTCGGTCCAGGTCAGCTGCTGGTCGGGCCAGCCCAGGTTGGTCGCCACCGGTTCGGGCATCGCGACCACCACCGGGCTGCTGGCCACCGACTCGTTGTTGGCCGGGGTGAACCCGGGGGCCAGCGAACTCAGCCGGAGCAGCCAGGTGGACGAATCCGGCACCCACACGTCCGGCGCGATCGCCGTACCGCTGGCCTGACCTACCCCGGCCAGCGCTACACCGTGCTGCCCGGCCACCACAGCGGCAACGTTAACCGGGTCGGACGCGGCGACCTCGACCGCGACGCAGGCGTCACCGACCGCACCGCCGTCGGCCCGCCACCGGTCCGCTGCCGACTGCACGGCGGGCGCGATCTCCGGTGCGGCGGAGACGACCAGGGGCAGCGTCCCGGAGCAGGACGGGCCGGTGAGGCGTTGGTAGCCAAACCAGACCCCGGCGGTGACGACGATTAGCGCCATCGCTGCTGCGATGGCGCTTGCTCCGCGAACCCCACGTCGCATCCGGTGACGGCCTGGCACGGTCCCATACTCCGGATGAGCAGGCCATCGTGCCAGGTACGTTCGGATGAAAGTTACGGAGGAGAAACACTTTATGGAGATTGGTGACTTCGGGTAGCCGCGCCACTTCCGTACGTTTCGAGAATACCGACAGGGCCGTGCCGGCCTCGACAAACAGCTCACGCCGTCAGCGGACGGATATCCGCCGCAGAGGCTCAGAAACCAGGCAGTACGCAGGTCGGCGTCGGCGCCGGGACCGGATCACCGACCGGGGTCGGCACGCCGTCTGAAGAATCGATCAGGTACACGCCCACCGAGCCCGACCGCTCGTTGGCGACGTACAGATGATCGCCGACGATCGCGAAGTGGCGCGGCCAGTGGCCGCCGGAAGGCACCTCGGCGACGTACCTCGGCTGGTCGGGAACGGTCAGTGAGAAGACCGTGATGGTGTCCGGGCCGCGGTTGGCGACGTACAGGAACCGGCCGCCCCGCCCGACCGCGATCTCGGCGGGCTGCGCCCCTCCGGCCGCACCGGCGGACGACTCACTCGCCGGCACCCGGGCCCGCTCGGTCAGCCCACCGCCCCCGTCGATCTCGTACGCCGTCACGCTGGCATCCAGCTCCCCCACCAGGTACGCCCACCGGCCGTCGGGGTGTCGGGCGAGATGCCGAGGACCGCTGCCCTGCGTCGCCGCCATCGCCGGGTCCGGCTCGGTCAGCGTGCCGGTCGCCGGGTCGAGTAGATAGCGATGCACGGCGTCGGTGCCCAGGTCGACGACGTACAGTCCGGCGTCATCCGGGTCCGGGGAGACCATGTGGGCATGCGGGCCCTCCTGCCGGTCGGGTCGCGGCCCAGCGCCCGAATGCGTCAGCAGATCGGTACGCGGCAGTAGCGTCCCGTCGTCGTCGATCGGATGCACCGCGACGCTGCCGCTGACATAGTTCGCGCTGATCAGATGCCCACCCGTCGCGACGAACGCCAGGTGGCACGGGCTCGACCCACCCGTGGGCTGGCTACCCAGCGGACGAAGCCGGTCTCCGCTGACCAACCAGGCGCTTACGGTGCCCTCGCCGACCTCGTTGACCGCGTACAGCACCGGACGGCGCGGGTGCCGGGCGAGGAACGACGGCGAGGCGCACTCGGCGCCCAGCGTAGGCTCGCTGAGCTGGCCGGTCGCCGGATCCCGTCGGGCGACCATCACCCCGGTCCCGTTCCCACCGCCCTCGGCTGTGTAGCAGCCGAGGTAGATCGTCTCTGCCGCCGGATTCGGCTCCGCTGCGCGCACCGGACTCCCTTCCGCCGTCCGCGTCGGCCGGGCCTGACCGCAACCCGGGCCCACCGACGTCGGACACTCGATTCAATTCGAGCGATCCTATAGGATCTTTGATCTACCCGCTGCCGGGCCGGCCGATCCACGGCCGGTGCCTGCGGGTCGAGCACCGAGGAGGGCCCCGTGCGGCCAGCGCGTCGTCTCACCCTCACCGACGACGTGTACGAGACCGTCCGCGCCCAGGTGATGGACCACGTGGTCGCCCCGGGCGCCCGGATCAACATCGACGCCCTGGCCCGCGACCTGCGGGTTTCCCCCACCCCGGTACGCGAGGCGCTCGCCCGGCTGGAAGCCGACGGGCTGGTCCGCAAGCGCCCGCTGGTCGGATACACCGCCACGCCACTGCTTACCCGCGACGAGTTCGACGAACTCGTCGAGATGCGGCTGATCCTGGAGACCGCCGCCGCCCGGCGGGTCGCCGCTCGGTCGGCGAGGGCCGAGCCGGCCGCCATCGACCTGCTCCGCGAGGCCGCCGACCTGCCCGGTCCGGTACCCGGCGCGCAGGGCTACGCGAGCATCGCCGCCTTCACCGCCCAGGACGCCCGGTTCCACAACCTGCTCGCCGAGCAGTCCGGCAACCGGATGCTGCACGACGCGGTCGTCCGCCTCCGGCCGCACCTGCACCTGTTCCGGCTGCACTTCCCGCCGACCCACTACCGCACCAGCGGGGCCGAACACCACCGGATCGTCGACGCGGTGGCGTCCGGCGATCCGGACCGGGCCGAGACAGCGGTACGCGAGCATCTGCTCGCCGCCCGGCAACGCCACCTCCCCTACTTCCGGCAGGGCTGACCCGATGCGCGTCGCACTCTTCGTCACCTGCGTCAACGACGTGCTCTACCCGGGCACCGGGCGGGCCGTCGTGCAGTTGCTGGAGCGGCTCGGGCACACCGTCGACTTTCCGCTCGACCAGAGCTGCTGCGGGCAACTGCACGGCAACAGTGGGTACCGGGCCGAGGCGATACCCCTGGTCCGCCGGTTCGTCGAGACGTTCCGTGACCACGCGGTGGTGGTCGCGCCGTCCGGTTCGTGCGTGGCGATGGTCCGCGACGCGTACCCGCGACTGGCCGCCGACGACCCGGCGCTCGCCGCCGCGGTCGACGAACTGCGACCCCGGGTGTACGAATTGTCCGAACTGCTGGTCAACGTGCTCGGCGTCACCGATGTCGGAGCCGCCTTCCCGCACTCGGTCACCTACCACCCGACCTGCCATGGGCTGCGAATGCTGCGGCTGGGCGACCGGCCGCTGCGGCTGCTGCGTGCGGTCCGCGGGATCGACCTGCGCGACCTGCCGGACGCCGAGGAGTGCTGCGGTTTCGGCGGCACCTTCGCGATGCGCAACGCCGCCGTCTCCAGCACCATGCTGGCCGACAAGTGCCGGGCGGTACGCGGCACCGGCGCCCGCTACCTGGCGGCGGCCGACAACTCGTGCCTGGCCCAGATCGGCGGCGGGCTGACCCGGTTCCGCAGCCCGGTGCGAGCGGTGCACTACGCGCAGATCCTGGCCGGCACGGCGGAGGAGCCGAATTGACCAGCACCAGCACCAGCACCAGCAACGACAGCGGCACCGGCAACGTGACCGCCCGGCTGCCGTTTCCCACCGCGGCGGCCCGCGAGCTGGGCAACGCCCAGCTGCGGGCCAACCTGCACCGGGCCACCCGCACCATCCGCGACAAGCGGGAACGGATGGTCGCCGAGCTGCCGGACTGGGAGGCGCTGCGGGTCGCCGGGGCGGCGGTCAAGGACGACGTGCTGGCCCGCCTGCCCGAGCTGCTCGCCGAGTTCGAGGCGGCGGCCACCGCCGCCGGGGCCCAGGTGCACTGGGCGCGGGACGGGGCCGAAGCGGGCCGGGTGGTGACCGACCTGGTCCGGCGAACCGGCGCCGACCAGGTCGTCAAGATCAAATCAATGGTCACCCAGGAGATCGGGCTCAACGAGACCCTCGCGGCGGCCGGCATCGAAGCGATCGAGACCGACCTCGCCGAGCTCATCGTCCAGCTGGCCGGCGACACGCCGTCGCACATCCTGGTCCCGGCGATCCACTACAACCGGACGCAGATCCGGGAGATCTTCGCCCGCCGGATGCCCGGTGTCGACCTGACCACCCTCACCGACGACCCGCCGGCGCTGGCCGAGGCGGCCCGCCGCCACCTGCGGGAACGGTTCCTTACCGCGCGAGTGGCGATCTCCGGGGCGAACTTCGCCGTGGCACGCACCGGCACCCTGGTGGTGGTCGAGTCCGAGGGCAACGGACGGATGTGCCTGACTCTGCCGCAGACGATGATCTCGGTGGTCGGGGTGGAGAAGATCGTCCCGACCTTCCGGGACCTGGAGATCTTCCTGCAGTTGCTGCCGCGTTCGTCGACCGGCGAACGGATGAACCCGTACACCTCGATGTGGACCGGGGTGACCCCCGGCGATGGGCCGCAGGAGTTGCACATCGTGCTGCTCGACAACGGCCGGGCCGACACCCTCGCCGACCCGGTCGGCCGCCAGGCGCTGCGCTGCATCCGCTGCTCCGCCTGTCTGAACGTCTGCCCGGTCTACGAGCGGGTCGGTGGCCACGCGTACGGCTCGGTGTATCCGGGGCCGATCGGGGCGATCCTCTCCCCGCAGCTCACCGGCCCCCGGGCCGGAGCCAACCGGACCCTGCCGTACGCCTCGACCCTCTGCGGTGCCTGCTTCGACGCCTGCCCGGTACGCATCGACATCCCGCAGGTGCTGGTGCACCTGCGCCAGCGTGGGGTCGACGAGGCCCGCCGGCGCCCGTCCGCCGAGCGCACCGCGATGGGCGCGATGTCCTGGGTGATGCGCGACCGCCGACGGTACGCCGCCGCGCTACGCGCCACCCGGCGGGTCGCCGCCCCGGTGCGGCTGGCCGCCGGACGGCGCGGCACGGTCCGCCGACTGCCGTGGCCGTTGGCCGGTTGGACGGCCAGCCGGGACGCACCGGTGCCACCCCGGCAGAGTTTCCGTGACTGGTGGCTGGCCCGCTCCGACGACAGGACCGGACCGCAGGACGACAGGACCGGACCGCACGAGGACGGGAGGCCGCGCGGTGACTGACGCCCGTACCGAGATTCTGGCCCGGTTGCGGGCGGCGCGGGACCACCGGCCGGCGGCGGTTGCGGTACGGGTGCCACGCGACTACCGAACAGCCGACGCCGACCCTGCCGATGCCGACCCTGCCGCTCTCCTGATGGACCGGCTGATCGACTACCGGGCGACGGTGCACCGGTGCTTTCCGGACCAGTTGGCCGACCGGATCGCCGAGGTGCTCACCGGGGTGCGCCGGGTCGCGGTGCCGCAGGACCTGCCGGGCGACTGGCTACGCGACTTCTCCGGGGAGGTACTGCGCGACCACCCGGCCCGGCCGCTGACCGTCACCGACCTGGACCGGCCGGGCCTGACCGCACTGACCGGGTGCGCGGTGGCGATCGGCCGGACCGGGACGGTGCTGCTGGACACCGGGCCGGCGCAGGGCCCGCGCCGGCTCACCCTGGTGCCCGACCTCCACGTCTGCGTGGTCCGAACCAACCAGGTGGTAGCCGGGGTGCCGGCGGCACTGGCCCGGCTGGCCGACCCGACCCGACCGATCACGCTGATCTCCGGGCCGTCCGCCACCAGTGACATCGAGCTGAACCGAATCGAAGGGGTACACGGGCCGCGCCGGCTGGACGTCGTGCTGGTCGACACCGGCCGGCACCCGGCCGCAGGTTAGCCCGCCGGCACCGGCTGACCGCGCAGATAGGCGACATGCTCGACCAACGCGATCAGCACCGTCTTGCCCGAGCCACGGTTGCGGGCGTCGCACAGCACGATCGGCACCGCCGGGTCGAGGTCGAGCGCACGGCGCACCGAGTCCTGACTGAACTGCTGCGCCCCCTCGAAGCAGTTGACCCCGACCACGAACGGCGTGCCCCGTTGCTCGAAGTAGTCGACCGACGGGAAACAGTCGGCGAGCCGACGGGTGTCGGCCAGCACCACCGCACCGAGCGCGCCGAACGCCAACTCGTCCCAGAGGAACCAGAACCGGTCCTGGCCCGGCGTACCGAACAGATAGACCTGCAGATCTTCGTTGATGGTGATCCGGCCGAAGTCCATCGCGACGGTCGTGGTGTTCTTGCCCTCCACCCAGGACGTATCGTCGGTGCCCAGGCTGGCGCTGGTCAGCACCTCCTCGGTCTGCAGCGGACGGATCTCACTGACCGCGCCGACCAGGGTGGTCTTCCCGACGCCGAAACCGCCCGCGATGAGAATCTTCAGCGCGAGTGGGACCCGCCGGGAGGGCTTGTGCCGGTCAGAGCGCACGGAGTCCATTGACCACCGCCTTGAGTATGTCGTCGTGGGGGTGAGCGGCCGAAGCCGGGGGTTCGTAGAGGGCGATCAGTCCGGCGGCGAGCAGGTCCCCGAGCAGGACCCGGACCACACCGAGCGCGAGATCGAGGTCGGCCGCCAGGTCGGCGACCGAGACCGGCTGCTGGGCCAGCCCGACGATGCGCCGATGTTCCGGCTGCAGCGGAACTTCGACGCCGGCGCCCTCCGGGGCCTTCGCCACCACGAAGGCCAGCAGGTCGAAGGTGGCACCGGTCGGCTGCACCCGACCACCGGTCACCGCGTACGGACGGACCACCGGGCCGGCGTCGGAGTCCAGCCAGTCGTGGGGTCCGGCCGGGTCACCCCGCATCTGATTGCGCCGCAGGTGGCCGGCTCGGCGTGCTGAGAGTCTGCCCGACCCGGGTGACCAGCATCGCCATCTCGTACGCGATCAGACCGATGTCCGCGTCGGCCGCGCTGAGCACCGCCAGGCAGGCCCCGTGCCCGGCCGCAGTGACGAACAGGTACGCCGACTCCATCTCGATCACGGTCTGCCGTACCGGACCCGACCCGAAGTGCCGGCTGGCACCCTTGGCGAGGCTCTGGAAGCCGGCGGCCATCGCCGCCATGTGCTCGGCACCCTCCCGGGTCAGCCCCCGCGACGCGCCCATCAGCAGGCCGTCGGCGGACAGCACGACGGCCTGCTGCGCGGTCGGGACCCGGTCGACGAGATCGTCGAGCAGCCAGTCGAGGTTCATCGCATGCCGCATGGTGTGCACAGCTACAGCTCCCTCTCCGACTCTTCCGTCGCCGGGGGCGGCAGCACCGCGCCCGGAGGCGGAGTCGCGGTGCCCCGGACCGGGCCGGTCGACCCGGTCGGGGACGGTTCCAATGCCACGGAAGCCGGCTCGTCGCCGGAACCGGTGCTGCCGTCGCCGACCGGCAGCACCGAGCCGCCGTCGACGATCGGCGTCGTGTCGCCGGCACCACCCGGCTGCCCGGCCGCTGGCAGGCCGGCCGCCTGCCGGCCCCGGGCGGTTCCCGCCTGCAACGCGGACATCAGGGACCGCACCTCCTGCGGGGACCGTTGCGGGGCTTCCCGCAGCTGACCGTCGGCTGCGGACGGATCGGGTGCCTGGCGCAGTTGGGGCGCCAGGCTGGACTGGCGTACCCGGCGCGGCAGGCCGTCCTCGGTGGTCGCGCCGGCACCGCTGGACCGCCGGGTCGGCAGGGTGGTGGGACGGCGGCGGGCCGGCGGCTGCGCCCCGGTTGGCTCCGCCGGCGGCGCGGAGGTCGGGCGGGCGGGCGGGTCCGGTGCCGGGCTCGACCGCACCGTGGTCAGTGCTGTGGGTGGCCGGCCGGACGGTAGCGCCAGCACCTCGGACTCGGGCACCACCAGCTCAGCCGGGATCAGCGTGACGGCGGTGATCCCGCCGAACGGTGACGGCCGGAGTCGGACCCGTACGCCGTGCTTGGCCGCCAACTGGGCGACGACGAACAGACCGAGCCGGGCGCTGTTGTGGGGGTCGAAGTTCGGCGACTCGGCGAGGCGCTGATTGGCATCCTCGACCGCGTCCGGTTCCATGCCGAGGCCCCGGTCCTCAACCTCGACCGCGTACCCCTTGGGCAGGCTCTGGCCGATCACGGTGACCCGGGTCTGCGGCGGGGAGAAGGACGTGGCGTTCTCGATCAGCTCGGCCAGCAGGTGGATGACGTCACCCACGGCCCGGCCGGCGACGGCTGCGGCCTCCACGGTCGTGACGTGCACCCGGGCGTAGTCCTCGACCTCGGAGACGGCCCCCCGGATCACGTCGACCACCGGTACCGGGTTGCGCCATCCCCGGCCCGGCGCAGCTCCTGCGAGGATCACCAGGTCCTCGGCGTGCCGGCGCATCCGGGTGGCCATGTGGTCGACCCGGAACAGGTCCTCCAGCTCCGTCGGATCGGTGCTGCGCCGTTCCATCCGGTCCAGTACGGCCAGCTGCCGGTGCAGCAGCGTCTGGCTGCGTCGGGCGATGTTGAGGAACGTCTCGTTCAGCCCACGACGCAGCGCCGCCTCCTCGACGGCCGACCGTACGGCGGTCCGCTGCACCTCACTGAACGCGTGCCCGACCTGGCCGATCTCGTCGGCGCCGTACTCCAGCGGCGGGGCTTCGGTGACGACGTCGACGTCCTCGCCGCGGCGTAGCCGGGCGACCACCCCGGGCAGCCGCTCGCCGGCCAGCTCCAGGGCGGCGGCGCGCAACCCGGTCAACCGGTGGATCAACGACCGGCCGACCCGCAGCGAGATGACCACGGAGACGATCACCGCGGCCAGGCCGACCAGTCCGGCTGCGGCGAGCCGGGCCAGGATGGCGATCGCGGTCGGCATGCTGCGTTCGGCCAGCGCGTCAGCGGCGAGCAGCTCGAAGTCCCGCAGCTGCTCCTGAACCGACTGGTAGCTGGCCCGCCAGCGGGACTCGGATACTGGCAGCCCGTCCTCGGCCGGCCCACCGGCGATCAGCGTGTCCTGCATCTGCCGCAGCCCGGTGTAGTCGTCACCGGCGGCAAGCTGGTGGTAGGTCCGGCTGTCCGGGTCGGGCAGCTCGGCCACCGCCCGGTCGAACAGCAACCGCTGGTTGGCGACGATTTGCACCAACTGCAGGTGGCCGGCGGGGGTCAGCTCGCCAGCGGCGAAGGCCCCGGCGAGCAGAGCGTCGGTCCGGCCGAGCAGGTCACGGCCCAGGCCGATGTCGGTCAGCGCCCGCGCCTGCCGGTTGATCTCGTTGTCCGGCAGCCCGGCCAACGCTGCGAACATCTGGAACGCGGTGTCGACGATGCCGCTGTACAGGCCGAGCGCGCCGGCTGCGTCCATCTCCCGACGTTCGACGAACCCTCGGCCGGACGGCAGCAGCTCCAGCTCGGACAGGGTCGCCGCGATCCGCTCGTCCAGCACAGCCGGGTCCGCCGGCGGTTCGTCGCCGCGAGCGGAGCGCCGGAACTCGTCGATCGCCGCGTCGGTGGCCTTCCACTGGTCGCGCAACTGCCGCAGGTCACCGGCGCGCAGCGCGTTCTGCCCCTCGGCGCGGGACAGATACACCACGGAGAGCCGGCGTTCCCGCTGCAGCTCGGCCACCACCGCCTCGCCGGGGCGGCCGACGTCGTCGAGCAGTGCCTGGGCACCCAGCAGGCTCAGCGCCGGGCCGATGGTCAACGACGTCGCGAAGATCCACAGCGCCAGCAGCGCGGCGATCGGGACAGCGACCAGCGCAACGATCTTCGAGCGGATCGACCAGTTGCGGGTATTCATCAGACCTCGCCGGCGCGGTGGTGGCTGAGCTGGCGCGGCGGATGCGGAACCGACCGGTCCGGGTGAGTGGATGGTCAGTCGCGTCCGGCGCCTCCGGAAGGATACGTAATTAACGGCTCAGGCACTACCAGAGGCACCCAGCGGTCGATTGTGGGCACGGAGCGTCCCGAAAGCGGCCGCACCTGGCGGCATCCACGGTCGTTGTCCCGACCTGCAGCGAACCATCCCGGCGAGCGATCCGGATCAGATGCCGGCGAGGTCGTCAAGGAAATGTGACAAACCCGGATTGAGGAACCGGGTCGAGCGGGAATACCGGGGCGAGAAGGAGGAACAACCATGTCGCTCATCGAGATCGTCCTCATCGCCGCCGTACTTCTCGTCGCGCTCGCGGCGCTCGCCCTGCTCTGGATCCGGTGGCGGCGGCGCCACGACCTGCGTAGCACCTTCGGTCCGGAGTACGACCGGGTCGTCGCCGAGCAGGACAGCCGCAGCGCCGCCGAGCGCGAGCTCCGGCAGCGAGAACACCGGCACGCCGAGTTGACCCTGACCCCGCTGTCCGAAACGTCCCGCGCCCGCTACGCCGCCGCCTGGGCCGAGGTGCAGACCCGGTTCGTCGACGCACCCGGCGCCGCGGTCGGCGACGCCGACGAACTGCTCACCCGGCTGATCGCCGAGCTCGGCTACCCGACCGGCGACTACGACGAGCAGGTGGCTCAGCTCTCCGTGGAGCACGCCCGTACGCTCGGCAGGTACCGCGAGGCGCACGAGGTCCATCTGGCCAACGAGCGCGGGGAGGCGAGCACCGAGCAGTTGCGTCAGGCCGTGGTGCACTACCGGGCGCTCTTCGCAGAGCTGCTCGGCGAGGACCCCGTGCCCACCGCGGCACCGACCCAGCAAGCCTCGACCCCGACGGAAGCTTCGACCCGCTGAGGAGAGACACCATGGCCCGCACCGATCAGTGGCACGACGAACGTACCGAGGTCATCACCCCGAACAGCGGACCGGGCCGACCTGACGCCGGTCACGAACACGACGGATACGTTGACCCGGACCGTACCGAAATCGTCTCCGGCGTGGCGACGCCCGAGCGGAACGAGCCGGTCCACCACGAACCGGTCGAACAGCCGACCGCGTTCGGCGCCGCCACCGTCGGCGGTGCGGTCGCGGCCTCGGCGATGGCCGGCCCGGAGCGGCTGCACGAGCCGCGCGATCCCAGCGAGGACGACACCGTACGAGCGGGCGACGGCAGCGAACCACAGCAGACCCGGCAGCCGGCGCCAGCGGGAGTCTTCGCGGCGGAGCAGGCCGACGCGTTCCGGGACCGGTGGCGGGACGTGCAACTGCGCTTTGTCGACGACCCGCACGCCGCGGCGGGCGAGGCACAGAGCCTGGTGACGGAGGCCGTCGAGGCGCTCACCGCGGCGTTGACCGCGCAGCGCGACGAACTCGGCGGGTGGACCGACGCCGGCCCGGAGGACACCGAGCAACTGCGGATGGCGGTCCGCCGCTACCGGGACCTGCTGGACCGGGTGCTGTCGCTCTGAGCCTCGCCAGAAACCGACCTTCCCAATCTTGCGACCTCCGGCGCAGCTGGCGCCGGAGGTCGCGCATATCCGCCGGCCGGCGCCCGCGCATATCCGCCCCTGCCCCGGGTACCCCTGTCCTCGACGGCTCCGACGGGAGGGGGCAGCCATGACGGACCGGGACAATGCGATCGGCCGGGTGCCGCTGGAGGAGGAACCGGCAGTGGCGGCCGCTGTCGAGGACGACACCACGGTGCCGCTGCTGGTCACCGATCCGGACACGGAGCAGGACGGTCCGGATTTTCAGCCGCCGGACGGCCGGTCCGGCTCGGCACGGGTACGGACCGGCGCCGAGCAGCCGTGGGACGCAGCGGATCTCGCAGTGGCCAAGGGTGGCGACGGCAGCCCGGGGCAGGTGGATCGGGCGCGTCAGGAACTGGAACGCGACGGTGCCGCAGCGATTGAACGCACCGTGCCCTGACCTGAGCGGTGCCGTGCGCCGACCGGGGTGATCCGGAGGGCGCTCGGTGACCAGAATGGGGCGGGGCCCGGTGCCGTGTCCGGCGCCGGGCCCCGCTCAGTGTCGAGCGTCCAGCCTTGTCACAACGGCGGGTACGCGTTCGCCATCAGCTCCTGGAACTGGGCCGAGAACCAGTGCCCGGAAACCGGCGCGCCCGGCAGGGCACCACTCATGTTGTTGTTGTTCCGCGGGTTACCCGTGTATGTCGGGTCACACATCCGGTCGAAACCCTTACCCTCGTCGTTCGGGATCTCCGAACTCGAACCGTCCGACTCACCCGGCGGCTTGATCCACACGTACGCGTCGATCCCACTCGCCGGCGCCGCGGTCGGACGCTCGCCCAGACCGGCACCCGACTGGTTGCACCAGTTGCCCTTCTGGAACCGTCGGTCGATCCGCGACTCGTCTACGCGGGTGTCCACATCGCCAGCGTTGCTCGGACCGGTCGGACGGTCCGGACCGCCCCAACCGTTCCGCGACGTGTCGATCAGCATGCCGACGCTCGACGGGAATCCGGCCTGCACCAGCCGCTGCCGGAACGCCTGCGCGAACGTCAACTCGTCGTTGTAGTTGTTCCAGTCAATCCACGACGACTGACGGGTGTTGCTGTCCACCGTGATGTACGGCTCCTGCAACGCCGAGTAGTTCGCCGTGTTCGTGATGAACCCGTGGACGTCCGACGGCGACGCACCGGACGCGTTCGCCGCCTGCGCGATGATCTGCGCCGTCGGCCCGAAGTTGTCCTCCCAGCCGATCCAGCCGTGGTGCCCGGCGTCGATGTAGTTGTACACGTTCGGCACATCCGCCAACTGCGAGATCGCGTAGCCGACACCCGTCACGTAGTTGCCGTTCGCCAGCATTACGTCACACTCGGGCGTCGCCGTGACCCGGGAACCCACATTCGTCACCAGGTTCGGCAGTGAATCGATCTCGACCACCGCCACGATCCGCAGATTCCGGTACTCCGCCCGACCCACGATCTCCGCGATCGGATCGATGTAATCGTCCCGGTACGCGTCGATCTCGTCCGGACCCAGCTCACCGTTGGACGCCAACGCCGCACAGTCCCGACCCGGCAGGTTGTAGATCACGACCTGGAAGACCAGCGGGCGGCTACCGTTCGCCGCGTCCTGCCGCACCGCCTCGTCCAGATGGTCCGCCAGACCCATGTCACCGGTGGTCGGGCTGTTGTTGCCGTAGATCGCACTCGTGCGGTCCAGCCACACACCCGTCGGCTGATCAGCGATCCGGCTACCACCCGACTCAGCCGCCGCGTTCGCACTCCAGATCGGGTTCACGTACACGTCGGCACCCACGTACGGGTTGTCCACCCGCGGCCCGCTCGGCGGCGGGGACGTCGGCGGCGGGGCGGTCGTCGGCGGCGCCGTCGTCGGGGGGGCGGTCGTCGGCGGCGGCGCCGTCGTCGGCGGGGCGGTCGTCGGCGTGGTGCCGCCGTTGCACGCCACACCGTTGAGGCGGAACACCGTGGGCGCGGTGTTGGTGCCGGAGTAGCTCGCGTTGAAGCCGGGGTTGACGCTGGCGTTCGTACCCAGCGAGCCATTCCACGGCGCATTGCGCAGAGTCACCCGACTGCCACTCTGGGTGAATTCACTGTTCCACGCCTGGGTGATTTGCTGGTTGCCGGAGTAGTCCCACTCCAGGGCCCAACTGCTCAGCGGGTCACCTAGGTTGGTGATGGTCAGGTTGGCGGTGAATCCGGTGTTCCACTGGTTGACCGAGTAGTCGACCCGACACCCGGCGGCGGCGCTGGCCTGAGTGGCCGCGACCACGAGCACACCGGAGCCGAGTACGACCGCGGCGGCCGCGGACAGGCCGCGACGCATCCGCGAGCGCCCAGCGCCGCGTAGTGGATTGAGGTTCATGCGGAGTTGTCTCCTCGCGACATAACTGGTCGCCGGCACGACGGCCGGGACCTTGGTGAGGTCGGTGCACCACCTGTCGTCGGAATGGACGACTCGGCGGTCGAATCGCCGACCGGAAGAACCGGTTGCCCTCGGCGAAACAGGTGCGCTTGGCTGGCTCCGCAGCGCCAATCGATCATCATCATGCCATGGGAACGCTCCCACCGCAACCGTCCGGAACCTGCTGGTGACGATTTCCCACCCGGCACGGCTCTGCGGGCACGCCCGGCACCACTTCATGCCGGCCCTGATCGGACCCGCCACGCAACGGCGGATGTGACCCAGCCCACTGAGCCACGCGGGGTCCGAAATAACCGGCATATCAGGTTGTTGACCCCCGGTGATGGACCGCTAGTCAGTCCGGGCGGCTCGCGAACGGCCCCGCGTCGCCTGTGTCCCGCACCCTCCCCCACCCCCCGGAGGACACCGGCATGTCCGTCTACACCAACCCTCGCCTGCGCCCGACGCCGGCAGCGCCGCACCCGACCCCACCGCCGACCCGGCACGGCCCGCACCTGCCGTCGGTGACCGTCGTCATCCCCACCATCAACGAGGAACGGAACCTGCCGCACGTCTTCGCCCGGCTCCCCCGTGACGTCGACGAGGTCGTCGTCGTCGACGGCGGCTCGGTCGACCGTACGGTGCAGGTCGCCCGGGAACTCTGGCCGACGGTGCGGATCGTTCGGCAGACCCGTACCGGCAAGGGCAACGCCCTCGCCTGCGGCTTCGCCGCCGCAACCAGCGACATCGTGGTGATGATCGATGCCGACGGGTCGACCGACCCGGCCGAGATCCCGCGCTTCGTCGCCGCGCTGCTCGCCGGAGCCGACTTCGCCAAGGGTTCCCGCTTCCGCGCCGGTGGCGGCAGCCACGACATCACCCCACTGCGCCGGCTCGGCAACGAAGGTCTCAACGGGATGGTCAACCTGCTGTTCGGCACCCGGTTCACCGACCTGTGTTACGGCTACAACGCCTTCTGGCGGCGGGTGGTCCCAGCGCTGGACCTGCCCGACCCGACCACCCCGGGACCCGCCGACGGCGGCAAGCTGTGGGGCGACGGCTTCGAGATCGAGACGTTGATCAACGTCCGGGTCGCCGCCCACGGGATGCGGATCACCGAGGTGCCCAGCATCGAGCACCTGCGGATCCACGGCGAGAGCAACCTCGACACGGTGCGTGACGGCACCCGGGTGCTGCGCACCATCCTCAGTGAGTTCGGCCGCGAACGCCGACTGCGCCGGACCCGCCGCCGGCAGCACCGCCGGCAGCGGACCGCCGCCGTACCGGTGACCGCCGAGGAGGGCTGAGTGATGCCTCGACCGACCGTCAGCGTGGTGGTCCCGACCCACCACCCGGACCGGCTCGCCGGGCTGCGTACCGCCGTCGAGTCCGTCCGCCGGCAGGACCTCGAACCGGCCGAGATCATCGTGGTGGTCGATCATCACCCGGCGCTCGCCGACCGGATCCGCCGGGAACTGCCCGCGGTGACCGTGCTCGACAACGCGTACCAGCGGGGTGTCTCCGGCAACCGCAACACCGGCGCCCGGCACGCCCGCACCGACCTGGTGGTGTTCCTCGACGACGACGTCTTCGCCCACCCCGGCTGGCTGGCCGGGCTGGTCGCCGCGTTCGCCGACCCCAACGTGATCGGGGCCGGCGGCGCCATCGAACCCGCCTGGGAACGGCACCAGCCCAGCTGGTTCCCCGCCGAGTTCCGGTGGGCGGTCGGCGGCTCGTACGCCGGCCAGCCGGTCCGGCCCGGACCGGTACGCAATGTCTGGTCGGCCAGCATGGCGGTACGCCGCGACGCGTTCCTCGCCGTCGGCGGTTTCCGCACCGGCTTCGGCAAGGTCGGCAACCGGGCACGGCCCGAGGACACCGAACTCTGCCTGCGGATGGCCGCAGTCATCGGCGGGCAGTGGTGGTACGTGCCCCAGGCGGTCATCTCGCACGGCGTGCCCGCCACGCACAGCACCTTCCGCTACTTCCTGCGCCGCTGCTACGCCGAAGGCCGCGGCAAGATCATGATGGCCGGGCTGCTCGACGGCGCACCCAGCCTCGGCGCCGAGCAGGACTACCTGCACCGTACGCTGCCCGCCGCACTGCGCCGGGAGACCGGGGCCGCCCTACGCGGGCGCGGCTACCGGCACGCCGCCCGAGCCGGCGCCATCCTCGCCGGCACCGCCGCCGCGGCCACGGGCGCGCTGACCGAACTCGCCGGCCGCACCGCACTGACCGGTGGGACCGTACCGGCCAGCCGGCGGCCGACCGGCGGGCCCGGCGCCGGCAGCCCGACTCCGTCCCCACGCCCACCGATCGGAGCCGCACGATGAACCCACGTACCTCTGTGCACTTCCCGGCCGGCACCGCGGACCGGATCCCGGCCACCGTCATCGACCTGGAAGTCACCGACCGGCTCCCGGACGTCCCCGGGACCGACCCGGCCGGCCGCCGGGTGGAACGCGCCTGGCTGCTGGTCCGCCAGTTCACCCAGCCGATCGGCGCGCTGCTGCTCGACGTACCGCCGCACGGGCTGACCGGCGCGGACCTCGCCGCCGCCGTCGACCGGGAGATCCCCCCGGCCGACCGGCCCGAACCCGGTTACCTGACCCGGCGGGCCGAGGTGCTCGACGACGCGCCGCACATCACCGTGGTCGTCTGCACCCGGGAACGGCCCGCCGGGCTGGCCCGCACCCTGGACAGCGTGCTGGCCCAGCAGTACCCCCGGTTCCGGGTGCTGGTGGTGGACAACGCGCCGGTCAGCGACGCCACCGTCCGGGTGGTCGCCCGCGCCGCCGGCGGCGGCGGGGCAGCCGACGGCCACGGGGCACCGGTCGACTACGTCCGCGAACCCCGGCCCGGGCTGTCGCACGCCCGCAACCGGGCGCTGCGTGCCACCGTCGGCGAGATCGTCGCCTGGATCGACGACGACGAGGTGGCCGACCCGCACTGGCTCGCCGAGATCGCCCGCGCCCTGGCCGACCACCCGCAGGCCGACGCGGTCACCGGAGCCATCGCGCCGGCCGAACTCGCCACTGACGCGCAGCTGTGGTTCGAGCAGTACGGCGGGCACAGCAAGGGCCGTGGCTTCACGCCGGACGTGTTCTCGCCGGCCACCGCGCACCGGCAGAGCCCGCTCTACCCGCTGCCGCCGTTCGGCGCCGGCGGCAACATGGCCTTCCGACCCGGCGTGCTGGAGCGCATCGGCGGCTTCGACACCGCGCTCGGCGCCGGCACCCCCACGATGGGCTCCGAGGACACTCTGGCCCTGATGCAGGTGCTGGTCGCCGACGGCACCGTCGCCTACCAGCCCAGCGCCCTGGTCTGGCACCACCACCGCCGCGACCTGGCCGGGCTGCGCAACCAGCTGGTCGGCTACGGCACCGGGCTGACCGCCGCCTACACCAGTTTGCTGCTGCGCGAACCTCGGCTGCTCGGACCGCTGCTGCGGCTCGCCCCGACCGCGCTGCGCGACACGTTCGGCGGCGGTGGCGGGCAGCGGTTGGCCGGGCTGCGCGACGACTTCCCCCGCGAGCTGGTCGGCGCCAACCGGCGCGGGCTGCTCGCCGGGCCGGTCGCGTACCTGCGCAGCCGGATGGCCGGCCGACGGCTGAGCCGCCGGATGCGGGGCTGGCCGTGACCGCCGCCGGCACGACCGTCCCGCCACCGGCGGTGGTGGTGGTCCGCCGCCCGGCGCTGCTGCGCAGCGCGGCGGCGCTGATGACCTCCACGGTCGCCAGCGCCGCGCTCGGGTTCGTGTTCTGGGTGGTGGCCGCTCGCTGGTTCGCGCCGGAGGCGGTCGGCCGGGCGTCGGCGGCGGTGTCGGCGATGACGCTGCTGGCCGGGCTCGCCCAGCTCAACCTGATCAACCTGTACGCCCGGTTCCTGCCCGGCGCCGGCCGGCACACCCGCCGACTGGTGCTCACCGGCTACGCCGCGTCGGCGGCAATGTCACTGCTGCTCAGCGGCGGGTTCCTGGCCCTCGGCATGGGCACCGGCATCATCGGCCCGGCACCGACGCAGCGGCTGTTCTTCGTTGCCGCCGTGGTCGGCACAGCGATCTTCTTCATCACCGACGGGGTGCTGACCGCGCTGCGGCGGGCCGGCAGCGTACCGGCGAAGAACGTGGTCGCGTCCACCGCCAAGGTGGCGCTGCTGCCGCTGCTGGCCGGCACCGCCGCCGGCGACGGCATGCTGGTCGCCTGGTCGGTGCCGATGCTGGCGACCATGCTCGGGGTCAACTGGTGGGTGCTGGCCCGGCTCGCCCCGGCGCACGCCCGCACCGCACCGGCGGCGCCGGCCCCGGCCCGGCGGGAACTGCTCGGCTTCGCCTCCGCCGAGTACGTCAACGGGCTGCTCACCAACGCCGTCGCGTACCTGCCGCCGGTGCTGGTCGCCAGCGTGCTGGGCGCCACCGCCAGCGCCTACTTCTACATCCCGTGGGTGATCGGGGTGGCCGGCAGCACGCTGCTGTGGAACGTCGTCACCTCGTTCGTGGTCACCGCGTCCAGCGACGCGGCGGCGGCCCGGGCACACGTCGACCGGGCGGTCCTGCTGGTCGCCGCAGTGGTGCTGCCGGGTGCGGCGGTGCTCGCCGGGGCGGCCGGGCCGCTGCTGCGGCTGCTCGGCGGGCAGTACGCCGTCGAGGGTGCCGACACACTGCGGCTGATCGGGCTGTCGCTGCCGTTCACCGGGGTGATCCTGCTCTACTGCGCGTTCGCGATGATGGAGAAGCGGATGTGGCCGGTGGTGACCGTGCAGTCGGTCGGCATCGCCGCGTTCCTGCTGGTCAGCTGGGTCGGGTTGCCCCGGGTCGGAATCATCGCGCCGGCGGCCGCGCTGTGTATGGCACAGGCCGCGGTGGCGATCGTGCTGCTTCCCGGGCTGATCCGCCGCTACCGGGCGACCGGCGACGCGACCAGCGCCCCGGCCTGGGCCCGACGTTCCGCCGAGTCCGGGACCGTTACCGCCGACACCGGAGGTGCCGGATGACCGATCTCGCCCTGCGTCCCGTCCGCCCGCTCCCCGTTAGCCCACTCCCCGAGCCAGCGGCCGCGCCGACGCGGGCCGTGGGGCGGGCGGCGACCCGGGCCGGGCGCACCGCTCAGGCGTACACCGGCCTGGTCGTCGCGGTCCTGGCCCTGTCCGGCCTGGCCGTGGGCGGCCCGTGGCAGGCCCCGGCCGCGGTCGCGTTCGCCGCCCTGGGTCCGGGTGCCGCGCTGCTCAGCCACCTGACCGTCCGGCCGACGGCGACCCGGTGGGCGACGACCGTACTGGCCAGCCTGGCCGGGTACGTGGCCGTGGCCACCGGGTCGGTCTGGGCCGGCTGGTGGCAGCCCAGGCTGGCCGTCGGCGCGCTGGCGGTGGCGGTGGCAGCCGTCAGCGCCGCCGGTCTGCTCCGGGCCGCGCCGGCGGCACGCCAGGGCTCCCACCCGGACCCGGCCCGACGGCCGGTCGTTGCCGGGAGGCTGACGCTGCCGGGTGCCGGGCGGCCGCTGCTGGCACACGCCGCGGTGATCGGCGTGGCGCTGGCGCTGTGGTGGGTCGCGGTGTCCAGCACCGATGTGACCCGGGTGGGCGATTTCGGGCTGCTCGCCACCGTCAGTCCGTTCTTCCTGGCCGCCGTGGCGCTCACCGTCGCCGGCTTCGTCACCGCGCTCGCCGGGCTGCGGCCAGCCGCCGGGCGGGCGACCGGGCGCGGGCTGGCCGCCGCCGGCTACCTGGTGCTGCTGGTCGTGCTGCTGCACGGCACCACCCCGCTGCTACTCGACCAACCGCAGTACGCCTGGACGTACAAGCACCTCGGGGTGATCGAGTTCATCGCGGCCGGCAACCCGGTCGACGCGGCGACCGACATCTACCAGCAGTGGCCGGCGCTGTTCGCCGGTGCCGCGCAGCTCGGCGCGGCCGGTGGCATCGCCCCGGCGACGCTGGCCGACTGGTCGTCGGTCTTCTTCAACCTGGCTGCGGCCCCGGTGCTGTACGCCATCGCGCGGACCCTCGTTGACGACCGACGGGTGGCGTACCTGACCGTGTTCGGCTTCTTCGCGGTCAACTGGGTGGAGGAGGACTACCTCTCCCCGCAGGCGTTCGGCTTCCTGCTCAGCCTCGGGGTGCTGCTGATCGTGCTGACCTGGCTGCGTTCACCGGCCGGAGCCGACGCGACGGGCCGTCGGGTCGGAACGGGCCGCGTCCGGGCCGGTGCGACGGTGGCGGCGTTGGCGCTGCTGGCCGTGCTGACCGCCGCCCACCAACTGTCGCCGTACCTGGTGGTGGCGCAGGTGGCCGTGCTGGCCGTGCCGCGGCTGGTCCGGCCCCGCTGGCTGCCGCTGGCGATGGGCGTGGTCGTGCTCGGCTACCTGCTGCCCCGGTTCGGGTTCGTGTCGGAGGCGTTCGGCGTCTTCGACGGGTTCGACATCTTCTCCAACGCCGCCGGCAACGCCGAGGGCTGGGGCTCGACCGGGCAGGCGTTCTCGGCAATCGTGGTCCGTACACTCGCGCTGACCGTCTGGGCGCTGACCGTGCTGGCGGTGCTGGCGTACCGTCGCCGGCTGCGGACCGTGCTGGTGCCGGCGCTGCTGGCCGCCACGCCGTTCGTCCTGCTCGCGGCGCAGAGCTACGGCGGCGAGGCGATCTACCGGGTGTTCCTGTTCTCCGCGCCGTGGTGCGCCTTCCTGATCGCCCGCGCGGTGGTCGACCGGGCCGACCGGCGCCTCGACCGGGTCGACGGCCGTCAGGACGAGTGGCGGCGCGGCGACCGCCGGCGGCGGTGGCTGGGGCCGGTCGCGGCGGTGGCCGTGGCCGTGGCGCTCGGCGGCTTCGCCCTCGGCACGGTGCAGGGTCGGCACGGACAGCTGGCGGTGGACCGGCAGACCGCCGACGAGGTGGCCGCCGCCCGCCAGCTGTACGCCACCGCCGAGCCCGGTGCCACCATCGCGGTCGCCACCTCCAATTTCCCCAGCCGGCTGACGGCGGCGTACCCGCGGTTCAACACCGACGTGCCGGCCGGCGAGCCGGACCTGGTGGTCGGGGCGCAGCTGCGCGGTGCCGCGCTGGACGGCGAGCACCTGCCGGCGGTCGAGGAGTTCCTCCGCTCGTTCAGCGGCGACCCGGCGTACCTGGTGATCAGCGACGGGATGCGGCGGCAGTCCGACTACTTCGGCTACTTCCCGCCCGGCTCGTTGGACCGGCTGCAACGGTTGCTGGACGGCCGGGACGGCTGGTCGGTCTTCCAACGTAGCGCCGACGTCACCGTCTACCGGTACGCCGGACGTCAGGCCGGAGCGTAGATGGCGACCCAGTCGACCTGCAGGTTCACCACGTCCGGCGTGGTCTCGTCCGGGCAGGCCTCCCAGGTGTGCCCGCAGTACCACGCCTGGCTCTGCAGGGCCAGCGCCATCGGCTCGTCCGGCACCTGGTCGCCGGTGATCGTCGCCCACGGCTCGCCATCCAAAGTGTAGACCAGCCGGTCGGGCGTCCACTCCAGACCTGCGGTGTGCCAGCGGGTGAAGTCACCACCGACGTCGTGCTCGATCGGGTCGCCGGTGACCGGATGCAGCACCCCGTACATCCGGTCCCGGCCCTTGCCGTTGTCCTCGGCGATGTCGATCTCCGGCGGGTAGACGTTGTCACCCGGCCAGAGCAGCAGCGCATACGCGATCCCGGTGCCCTGATCCATCCGGAACCGGATGTCGTACCGGCCGTAGCTGCGGGTCACCACCCGCCGGTTGGACACCCCACCGGTGACGTAGATGTTGTCCCGGCCGGCCTCGCGCCAGCCACCGATGGTCAGCATGCCGGCTCCGACCGACACGTGGCCGGGGTCGAACCAACCGCCGGGATCCCCGTCCGGCTGCCCCGAGTAGGCGAACCAGTCGTCACTCAGTCCGGTGCCGTCGAAGTCGTCGACGAAGATCTGCCGCCAGCTGGGCAGATCGCCGATGGGCGGGGCGATCCCGGACGGATTCGTCGTCCGGTCGCCGCCGGCCGTGGTGGGTGGCGGTCCGGCCGGCGGGGGTCCGCCACCGGGATCCGGCTGACGGGTCTGGCCCGGCTGGTCCGGCTGACGGGTCTGGCCCGGCTGGTCCGGCTGGTCCGGCTGGTCGGCGCGGTGCTGCAGCAGCGGGACCACCACGCCGAGGGTCAGCACCAGCGCGGCGAGGCCGGCGGTAACCGCCAGCGGGCCGCCGCGTCGCCACCAGGGGCGGGCCGTCACGTCAGCTGCCGGCCGGCCCGCCGGGCCACCCTACGGGTCAGTCGCCAGGCGGGCTGGGCCAGTCGCTTGGCCTGCGGCACCATCCGGGGTCCGCCGGTGCGGACCAGGTCGAGCAGGGCGGCGCCGTCGTGGTCACCGGTGGGCAGCAGCCGGGGTACGGCGAGCCGCCGGTCACCCGGCCGGTACCGCCGCCGACCCACCTCGCACGCGTTGTCGTGCCCGGCCCGGCGGACCGCAGCCCGGACCCGCCAGTCGTGGTAGCCGTGCGGATAGCAGAACGACCGGACCGGGGCGCCGAACCGTTGTTCGAGACGGTCCCGGGCGGCAACGATCTCGTCCGTCACCCGCTGCGGCGGCAGGACGTCGAGGGGGTGGTGCAGCAGGCCATGTGAGCCGAGCTCGACCCGGCCCGACCCGGCCACCTCGTCCAGCTGGGTCCAGTCGAGCAGGGGGCCGAACTCGTCGGCCCACTGGCCCAACCAGTCGGGGTACTGCCCGAGGTGGCCGACCGACGGGTAGAGGGTGGCCCGGGCGTTCGCGGCGTCGAGCAGCGGCAGCGCGCGGGTGAGGAAGTCGGCGTACCCGTCGTCGAAGGTGAGGGCGACCATCGACGGTGCCGGCCGGTTGCGGTCGATCGCCACGTCGTCGAGCAGGTCGAGGGCCTCACTGAGGCCGACCATCCGGTAGCCGGCGTCAGCGAGCGCGGCGAGCTGTTCGGCGAACCGGGTCGGTCCGACGGCGAGTGACCGCAGCGGCCCCCGGACGGCCGGGGAGATCGAGTGGTACATCAGCACGGGCAGTGCCGGTTGCGCGGCACTCGGGCGCGCCGCGGAACTGTACGCCGGAGGCTCGGACCCGGTCATCCGGGGTGTCTACCCGGCCTGCGCTGGGCAAACCTGTTCCCCGGCCCCTGCTTCACGTCACCGGCCCGCTCGACGTCACCTGCCCTGCTCACCGCTGACCGCCCTGCTCAGCGGTGGCGGCGAAACCGACCGTGGCTGACCTGGCTGGGGTCGGAGTTCGCCAGGGCGGCCACGGCCGGTGGTCGTTGATCCGGGACTGGGGAACAGTGGACCAGCTAAAACAGCCATGAAACTTCCGGGATCTGTCCGGTATTTTCGGCGGTTCTGTCCGTCAGGCTACGGCCGGATGGTGCAACGGTCAATCAATGCCGGGGTGTTGCCAGGTTGCTGTCCAGTAAACCGTCCACTGCGGCCATCGGCGCGGTGGTACGGCGAGGCCGAGGGTCGCCCGGGCCGCGTCGTAGGCTGGCTTCGGCTCGTACTACTCGTCCAGGATGGGGTGAACGAGTGGCACCGGTGTGCCAGCAGGCACCCTGCAGCAGCGTCGGCGGTGACGCTGAAGAGCTCGGTGGCGATTCGGTCTCGGTAGGCCTCGTCCTCGGCCAGCGCGGTCATGTCGACCACGGTGCCGATCTGCAGTTTGCTCCCTCTTGGCCAGGCCGTGCAGGGACTGCTCGGTGACGGCCGGGCCGGCGCCGGGCGGGCGGCCAGAGTGGGAGGTCGCGGAAGCGCTGGCACCGACCGTGACCATCATGGCCACGGAGAGCGCGCCGGCGGCGAGCGTGCGAGTCGCCTCATGGCATCCTCCCGCAGGCAGTGCGGCGGAAGCACCTGGGAGGACGAGTCCAAAAGCGCTCGTAACCAGGACGATGGTTCCCGGAATACTTCCGTAGGTTGATAGGAACCTGTGATCGGCCGGCGCCATAGTCAACCCTGGATGCGGGCGGATGGGCGGCACGGCCCGGGGCGGGACGCCGTCAGGCGAGGGACGGTGGCCGGGGTCAGTCGACCCAGCCGCACTTACGGGAGAACCGCAACAGGTGCCCACGCAACTCGACGATCTGCGCACCGGTGAGGTACGGCGCGTCGGACAGCAACAGCTCAGTGATCCGCTGCAGGTACTCCGGCTCGGAGAAGATCTCGCAGAGCTCGTCGTCGCCGCCCTCGCCGGAAGCGCCCGCCGCACGACCGCCCGGGCCCCCGGTGGGACCGGCGGTATCATCGATGATCTCGACGTCGTATGCTTTCGGCCCCCGGCCGCCGTCGATCACCTTGAACGACACGCGGGTGCCGGTAGCCACCCGGATTCCCCGTTGGGTCAACTCCCCGGCGTGGACGAAGACGTCGTCGCCACCGTCGTCCGGTGCGATGAAACCGTACCCACGGCCCTCGTCGAACCGCACCACCCGACCGACACCCATGCCAACTCCTCCTACCGAACCACCTCGGCCATCACCGGCCGTCGATCACCGAACTCGTCCGGACCAACCGCTGCCACCGAAAGCCGTGCCCGTCACACTCACCGACTTTGACAGTGTGGCACTCCCTCGCCGGCGAAGGGGGCCGGCGGCTCGACCCGGTCCCGGTGGGACCCGCGACCCACTGCGCCGGGGCACCACCTGCGGCCGGTCGAACCAGCCAAGGATCTCACTTGGCGAAACGCTTACGGTAGATCCGGGTGGCCAGGGGCGCCGCGACGCAGAGGATGGCCACCCACCAGAGGACCGCCTGCCAGCCGGTGTCCCCGACCGGGCGGCCTAGCAGCAGCTGGCGTACGGTGTCCACGACCAACGTCACCGGCTGGTGTTCGACGAAGGCGCGCAGCCCGTCCGGCAGCGTCTCGGCCGGTACGAACGCCGTGCTGGCGTACGGGCTGAACATCAGGATGAGGCCGAGTCCGCTGGCACCGTCGACGCTCTTGGCGACCAGTCCCAGCACCGCCGACACCCACGCCAACGAGAAGGCGAACAGTAGCAGCATGGCCGCCGCCAGCAGCCACTCGATGACCGACGCGGACGGCCGGAAGCCGACCAGCAGGCCGAGACCGACCATGACCACCAGGGCGATCATGCCCCGGATGACAGCGGCCACGATGTGCCCGGTCAGGACCGCTGAGTCCAGCATCGCGATCGCCCGGAACCGGTCGACCACGCCTTCCTGCATGTCGGACTGTACGGCCAACGTCGTGGAGACGGAGATCATCGTCACGGCGATGACGAGGATGCCCGGCACCAGGTAGTTGATGTAGGTGGTGGCGCCGACGTCGATGGCTCCGCCGAACATGAAGCGGAACATCAACAGCATCACCGCCGGCAACATGATCGCGGTGAAGATCTGGTCCGGGCTGCGCGTCAGGTGGTGCACGTGCCGTCCGATCAGGACGCGGGTGTCGCTTACCGCCCAGTACAGCTTGGCTCGCTTTTCCGGCAGGACCACGCCTTCGGTGGCCGGTACGGTCGTCACTGCATCGCTCCTGCGCGGTCGGTGGTGGTGGCGTCCTCGCGGTGGGTGAGCGCGAAGAACACGTCGTCGAGGGTCGGCTTGGTCAGCGACAGCGAGTCGATTTCCAAACCGTGCTGCTCCAGCAGGTCGAGCAACCGTTTGACGTGCGCGGCACCGTCGATGAAGATGCTGATGCTCCGGGTCACCTCGTCGCGCTGGATGCCCTCGCCGGCGATCAGTTCCACGGCCCGGGCGTAGTCATCGATGCTCGCCAGGACCAGTTCCACCCGTTCCTTGCCGACTCCCTGCTTGAGCTCGGCCGCGGTGCCCTCGGCGATGATCCGCCCGTCGTCGATGACCGCGATCCGGTCCGCCAACTGGTCGGCCTCCTCGAGGTACTGCGTGGTGAGGAGAATGGTGATGCCACCGGCGAGCAGTTGCTTGATCGCCTCCCACATCGTCGCCCGGCTGCGCGGGTCGAGGCCGGTGGTGGGCTCGTCGAGGAACAGCACCGACGGCGGGACGATCAGACTCGCCGCCAGGTCGAGCCGCCGCTTCATCCCGCCGGAGTAGGTCTTCACCCGGTTGTCCGCGGCGTCGACCAGGTCGAACTGCTCCAGCAACTGCTGGGTGCGGAGCGTCGCGTTGGCCGTGCTCAGCCGGTGCAGGCGGCCCATCATGATCAGGTTTTCCCGCCCGGTGTGCATCCAGTCCAGTGACACGAACTGGCTGACCAGGCCGATGGAGCTGCGTACGCCGTTGCGCTGCTTGACCACGTCGTAGCCGTTGACGAGGACCTCACCGCTGGTGGGCCGGCTGAGCGTGCTCAGCACCTTGACGACGGTGGTCTTGCCTGCCCCGTTCGGGCCGAGCAGCGCGAGCATGGTGCCCCGCTGCACGTCGAGGTCGACCCCCTTGAGCACCTCGACCTTCTGGTACTTCTTCCGGAGATCACGTATCCGGATTCCTGACTCGCTCATCGAACTCCTCTTGTTGTTGCTTGGTCAGGCACGGCTGGCAGGAATGGTTGAATGCCCGGTAGGACGCGACGGACGCGCACCACCGGCGGGTTGATCGGCGCCGGAACCCGCCGGGCCGGCACCGGAAATATGAACGTGACGACAGCGGATGTCGGCCGGACGGCGAATCCGGCGCGACCGCACCCGCCGCGGCGGGTACCGGCAGCGTGACCTGATCAAGTCGACGCTAACAGTGTCTACGCTAACAGTATGGGGGTAAAACTGATTCGTTTATGGTATACATGGTTTTCGACAGGACGTCAACGAGCGGACGGTGGGCATGGCATCTGGGCAGAACAGAGGCGGCGCGGCCGCCCCCTCCTTCGAGTTCCTCTGGCGCGACACGCGGGCACCCCGGTCCGGCCCCGGCCCCAAGCCGGCGCTGAGTGTCGACAAGATCGTGCTGACCGCGATCGAGATCGCCGACGAGGAGGGGCTCGACGCGGTCTCGATGCAGCAGGTCGCCAAGCGGCTGGACTTCACCGCGATGTCGCTGTACCGCTACGTACCCAGCAAGTCACACCTGGTCGACGCGATGACCGACGTCGCCTCCGGTGATCCGCCGGACCTCGACGCGGTAACGGGCGGTTGGCAGGCGAAGGTCGAGACCTGGGTCAAGGCCATCTGGGGCCGGTACCAGCATCATCCGTGGATGCTGCAGGTCCGGGTCAGCTACCCGATCGGGCCCAACCAGCTGGCCTGGTTCGAGAGCCTGCTCGGCGCGATCGCCGACAGCGGACTCGGCTACGACGAGATGGTCTCGGTCAGTCTGTTCCTCAGCGGCGCCACCCAGGGTATGGCCCGGATCTCCCTCGACATGGCCCCGGCCGGCGCCGAGCCCACGAGTGGTGGGCTGGGCTACGAACAAGCCCTGGCGACGGTCGTCGACGCCGAGCGGTTCCCGACCCTCGCCCGCCTGCTCGCCGCCGGGACGTTCGCCACCCCGGCCGCACCCACCGGCCCGGACAGCGACGTCATTCCCAACCTCGAGTTCGGTCTCCGACAACTCCTGGAAGGCATCCACGTCTACCTGACCCGACGCACGCAGCTAGGGGCAGATAGGGGTTAACCAGAATCGCATTTCACGGCTAGGCTCGGTCCGCAATTCCCGATACGGGGTAAGCGCACCCAACAATGCGCGGTGAGAGATCGCTCGTAGTTGCACAGCATCGCCGAGGTGCGCAGCTTTGACCCCCAGGGTTAGCTCTGCGGCAACGCGGCGAAAAACTCCCGGACGTCGTGGCTCAGCACATCCGGAGCGAGGTACGCAGCGTAGTGGCCGCCCTCGCCGTACCCGGTCCACCGGACGATCCGCTGATGGTCGCGCTCGGCGAACGTCCGGATCGAGACGAAGTCACCGGCGAACATCGCCAACCCGATCGGCACGGTCGTCGGTCCGGCGGCCTCGGCGGCGTCGACCTTCGCGTCCTCGTAGTAGAAGCGGGTCGCCGACGTGGCCGTACCGGTCAACCAGTAGAGCATCACATTGGTCAGCACGAAGTCCGGGTCAAGCTCCTCCCCCATCAGCTGCGCGTGCCAGCCGAGCAGCCCCACCGGCGAGTCGCAGATCGCGTACGACAGGGTCTGCGGCTGCTGGGAGTGCAGCACGTTGAAGGCCATCTTGTTCTCGTGGAACCACCGCAGCGCCCGCAACGCCTCGTGGTCGGCCGGGGTGAGCGACGCGAACTCGGCCGGATCACCGGACGGGAACGAGAAGATCTGTGTGACGTGCACCCCGACGACCCGGTCCGAATCGACCCGGCCCAGCTCGGGCGAGACGAACGACCCGGCGTCGTTGCCGATTGCGCCGTACCGCTGGTAGCCGAGCCGGCGCATCAACTCTGCCCAGGCCCGCGCGGTGCGATGCCGGTTCCAACCGCGCTCACGGGTCGGCCCGGAGAAGGCGAACCCCGGCAGCGACGGGATCACCAAGTGAAAGTCGCGCGACAGCGGTCCAATGACGTTCAGGTACTCCACCACCGAGCCCGGCCAGCCGTGGGTCAAGATCAGCGCCAGGGCATCCGGGCGCGGCGATCGGACATGCAGGAAATAAATGTCCTGGCCGTCGATCTCGGTCATGAACTGGGGGTACGCGTTCAGCGTCGCCTCCCAACGCCGCCAGTCGTAGCCGGTCTGCCAGTGGTCGACCAGTCGGCGCACGTAGTCGACGGGAACGCCGTAGTCCCAGCCGGAGCCGGGGATCTGATCCGGCCAGCGGGTGCGGCTGAGCCGTAGGGTCAGATCGTCGAGGTCGGCCTGCGGTACGTCGATCCGGAAGGGCGCAATGTCGTCGTTCATGGCAACGACGCTAGGTGCCCTTCCGGTCAGTCTCTGTCCGCAGCGGCTGCCAGACTAGCCGGCATGCTGGAGACCTCGACGCGGCTGCTGCGCCTGCTGTCGCTGTTGCAGACCCGGCGGGACTGGCCCGGATCGCTGCTCGCCCAGCGGCTCGACGTCAGCGAACGCACCATACGACGCGATGTCGACCGGCTGCGTGACCTCGGGTACCCGGTGCATTCCACCCGGGGCACCGACGGCGGCTACCGCCTCGGCGCGGGCACCGCCATGCCACCGCTGCTGCTCGACGACGACGAGGCGGTGGCCGTCGCGGTCGGGCTGCGTACCGCCGCCGGCAGCGTCGCGGGCATTGAGGAAACCTCCGTACGGGCACTGGCCAAGTTGGAACAGGTGTTGCCGAGCCGGCTTCGGTACCAGGTGAACGCTGTGCATGCGTACACCGAGCAGGTGCCCGCCGACCAGCCCGGACCGACCGTCGACCCGGCGACGCTCGCCGTACTCGCGTCCGCCTGCCGCGACCAGCACCGGCTCCGGTTCGACTACCGGGCACACGACGGGACGAGCAGCGTACGGGCGGTCGAACCGCACCGGGTGGTGCGCTGGGGCCGACGCTGGTACCTGGTCGCCTGGGACGTCGACCGGCAGGAGTGGCGAACCTTCCGGGTCGACCGATTAGTGCCGCGTACCCCGACCGGCCCCCGGTTCGCCGACCGGCCACCGCCCGAAGGCGGTGTCGTGGGGCATGTCGCGGCCCGGGTCTCTGCGGCGGCGTGGCGTCACCGGGCCCGGATCCTGGTGCACGGCCCGGCCGCGACGGTCGCCGAGCGGATCAACCCGGCCGTCGGCGTCGTCGAGGCGGTCGACGACCGCCTCTGCGTACTGCACACCGGCGCGGACAGCATCGACCTGCTCGCCGTCCATTTGGCCCTGCTCGACCTGGACTTCACCGTCACCGAACCGCCGGAACTGGTCGCCCGACTGCGTACGCTGGCCACCCGCTACGCCCGCGCCACCGCTACCACCGACCCAAGCACGGGCGCGAAGACCGACACCCCGCCGTGAGCCGATCACCCGGTAACCGGACCGGGTGTCAGGACCGGCATCCACCGGACCGCTGGTTCACGCGGCACCTCGGGCCGACCGACCGACACGCTTGCTGTCGGCTTGGCGACTCCTACTCATCATTGACGGCGAAGCGTGCATATAGGAACATTCGGTTTCGCTTGACTACAAGGGCGATTCGCGGGATCCACCCGAGTTCGATCATGGACTTTCATGATCTTGCGCCCCTTGCGTCAGCGTCCACCGCCGTTCGGATGCGAGGAGCTCGCTGTGGATCACGATAGCGTGGCCGGTCGCTTCCGGCTGGCGGGCTGCATCGGCTCCGGCAGCATGGGAGAGGTGCACCGCGCGCACGACCTGCGGGTAGCCGAGACCGACCCGAACAGGCTCGTCGCCGTCAAGCTGCTGTTGCGCACCCGGGGCGGCGCGGCGCTCGACTCGGCGGCGACGCGCGACGCAACCGGCCGGTTTGTCCGTGAGGTCGCGATCATGCGCCGGCTCCACCACCCGAACCTGCCCCGGATCATCGACGGCGGCCTCGACGACCGGGGCGTTCCGTACCTCGCCATGGAGCTGCTCGACGGGCGGACGGTGCAGGATCTGATCGCGGAAGTGCCGCAGCTGCCGATCGCCTGGGCCGTCGCGGTGGCCGCCCAGATCGCCGACGGACTCGCCGCCGCGCACGCGGTGAACGTCGTACACCGGGACCTCAAACCGGCGAACGTGATGCTGCTCCGCGGCGGCCAGGTAAAGGTGCTCGACTTCGGGATGAGCCGCATCGTCGACGACCCTCAGGTCAGCCAGCTGACCAGCAGCGGCATCACCCTCGGCACTGCCCGCTACATGGCGCCGGAGCAGTTCACCTCCGCCGCGGTCACCCGGGCCGCCGACCTGTACGCCCTCGGCTGTGTGCTGTTCGAGCTGCTCACTGGTGTGCCTCCGTTCGACGGTTCCTCCGCCTACGAGCTGGGCGAGCAGCACCGCAACGAACAGCCGCCGGTGCTGCGGCTGCTCCGCCCGCAGGTCGACGCGGACCTGGCGCATCTGGTCGAGCGACTGCTCGCCAAGGATCCGGCGGATCGGCCGGTCGACGCGGTCACCGTCCGGAACAAGCTGATGGAGTTCGCCGGCGGCTCGGTCGCCGTCGCCGGCTGGGACGGCTTCGACCCGGCGCTCCGGCTGACCGAGCCTTCGGCCGAAGGGCAACCCACCGGATCCACCCAGTCGGGGCAGCAGACTGCCGATCCGCCGCAGCCGGGTTCGGCGATGGACGTCTTCGCCGTGCACCAGCAGCTGATCGCCGACTACCGGGCGTTCACCGAGGGCGGCGCGGTCATCCGGGACGAACGGATCGCCGAGTTCGTCGCCGCCGATCTGGACGCCAAGTCACAGTGGCCGGCTCCCTGGGTCTCGCTGAACCCGTCGTTCGCTTCCGGAGGGTCGGTCGGCGAGCTCGCCAAGGCCGGCACGCTGCATCCCGAATGCGCACGGATCTTCCAGGTCGGCAAAACCCCCGGCGGGACCGCGTGCGACGGTCAGGAGCTCGTCCTGCACCGGCATCAGCGAGACGCGGTCGACGTCGCCCGGTCCGGTGCCTCTTACGTGATCACGACCGGCACGGGCTCGGGAAAGTCACTCGGCTACATCGTGCCGATCGTCGACCGGGTCCTGCGGGCCCGCGCCGCCGAGCCGCCCAATGCCCGCCGTCGGGTCCGGGCGATCATCGTCTACCCGATGAACGCGCTGGCCAACAGCCAGATCAAGGAGCTCGACAAGTTCCTGCGGGACGGGTACGGCGAGGGTCGCGAGCCGGTCCGGTATGCCCGCTACACCGGTCAGGAGAGCGACGAACGCCGTCAGCAGATCCGCCGCAACCCGCCGGACATCCTGCTCACCAACTACGTGATGCTGGAGTTGATGCTGACCCGGCCAGCTGACCGAAGCTCGCTGATCAGCATGGCGACCGGGTTGGAGTTCCTCGTCTTCGACGAGCTGCACACCTACCGGGGCCGGCAGGGCGCGGACGTGGCGCTGCTGATTCGTCGGGTACGGCAGGCCTGCCAGGCCGACCGGCTGCAGTGCATCGGCACCTCGGCGACGATGTCCAGCGAGGGCAGCGCATCTGATCGGCAGTCGGTGATCGCCTCGGTGGCGAGCACCCTGTTCGGAGCCGAGGTGGCACCGGGTGACGTGATCGGCGAGACCCTGCAGCGGGCCTCCGGGCCGGCTCCGGCCACGGTGCCGGCCCGGCGCATCACGGCCGACCCGCCCCACGACTACGCCGGCCTGGTGCAGGACCCGCTCGCCCGGTGGATCGAGGCCCGGTTCGGCCTGGAGCCGGCCTCCGACGACGAGACGCGGTTGGTCCGGCGTCCGCCGACCCGGATCGAGGACGCGGCCCGGGAGCTGGCCCGCGACTGCGGCCGGCCCGACGACGAATGCGCGCGGGCCATCCGCCGCACTCTGCAGGCCGGCTCGCAGGCGCGGCACCCGAAGACCGGCCGACCGTTGTTCGCCTTCCGCCTGCACCAGTTCCTGTCCAAGGGCGACACCGTCTACGTCACCATCGAGGACCCGGACACGCGGCATCGGACCCGCGACTACCAGCTCGTCCAGCCCGGCACGGACGGCAAGATCCTGCTGCCGTTGGCGTTCTGCCGGGAATGCGGCCAGGAGTATCTGACGGTGTCGCGTACCGAGGACTCCGCCGGGCGGGTGCGCTACGGCCAGCGCCGCGACGTCGACGGGTCGGCGGACACCGACACCGATGGCTACCTCTACATCGCCCCCGACCGGCCGTGGCCGGCGACCCTCGCCGAGCTGCTCGACAGTCGCCGGCTGCCGGAGTCGTGGCTGGTTGACGAGCACGGGCAGGACGTGGTGCGGGAGAGTTTCCGGCCCCGGCTGCCCCGACCGGTGACCATCGACGTGTACGGGGTGGAGGGCGACACCGGTGTGTCGGCCGCGTTCATCCCGGCGCCGTTCCTGTTCTGCCTGCATTGCGGCGTCGCCTACGAGCAGAAGAAGGCACGCGACTTCGCCCGGTTGGCGACTCTCGACCACGAAGGCCGCTCGTCGGCCACGTCGTTGGTCTCCGCGTCGATCGTCCGTTCGCTGCGGGAGATCCCGGCCGACGCGCTGGACCGCCGGGCCCGCAAGCTGCTGACCTTTGTAGACAACCGGCAGGACGCCTCGCTGCAGGCCGGCCACTTCAACGATTTCGCCCAGGTCGTGCAGCTGCGCGGCGCGCTGTACCGGGCGGTGGTCGCCGCCGGTGACGACGGCATCGGCCACGAGGAGCTGGCCGCCCGGGTCGCCGACGCGCTGAACCTGGAGCTGGCCGACTACGCGGTGTCCGCTGATCTCGCCCCGCCGCTGGCCCGCAGCGCCGCCCGGACACTACGCGACGTGGTGGCGTTCCGGTTGTACGTCGACCTGGAACGCGGCTGGCGGGTCACCATGCCGAACCTGGAACAGACCGGGCTGCTGCGCATCGGCTACGACGGCCTCGACTGGCTAGCCGGCCAGCAGGACCGCTGGTCGGACACGCACCAGGAGCTGCGTGAGGCGACCCCCGGCATGCGCGCGGAGATCATGCGGGTGCTACTCGACGAGATGCGCCGGGCGCTGGCGATTGACGTGCAGCACTTCCGCGACGACAGCTTCGACTCGCTTCGGCGGGCCAGCGAGGAACGGCTGGCCGACCCGTGGGTGCTCAGCTCCGGCGACAAACCCCGGGTCGGTACGGCGTACCCGCAGAGCTCCGTGCCGGGCATGGACCGGTCGGCGCTGTTCATCTCCGGGCGTGGCAAGGTCGGCAAGTACCTGCGCCGCGTCCACTTCCGGACCGTGTCGGTCGACGACGCACAGCAGATCATCACCCACCTGTTGACGGTGCTCACCAGTGCCGGGCTGGTGACCCGGATCGAGGCGCGTCCGCACCGGGCGGGCCGGTTCCGGGGCCCGGCGGGCCCCACGATCACCGGATACCAGGTCGCGGCGGCCTGCCTGGTCTGGCAGGCCGGCACCGGCGAGACCGGCGCCCACGACCCGCTGACCCGCACCTACGCCAGCGGCGACGGCCCCCGGGTCAACCCGTTCTTCCGGGACCTCTACCGGTCGACGGCGTCGTCGCTGAGCGGCCTGGTGGCCCGGGAGCACACCGCCCAGGTCGCCCCGGAGGAGCGGGAACGACGGGAGGAGGCGTTCCGCACCGCGGAGCTGAAACTGCTCTACTGCTCCCCCACGCTGGAGCTGGGTGTCGACATCGCCGAGCTCAACGCGGTGATGATGCGCAACGTGCCGCCGACGCCGGCGAACTACGCGCAGCGCAGCGGGCGGGCCGGCCGGTCCGGGCAGCCGGCGCTGGTCACCACCTACTGCGCCACCGGCAACAGCCACGACCGGTACTACTTCCGTCGCTCGGAACAGATGGTTGCCGGGGTGGTCAGTCCACCCCGGCTGGACCTGGCCAACGAGGACCTGGTCTGCTCGCACGCCCAGGCGATCTGGCTGGCCGAGGTCGGTATCAAGCTGGGGCAGGCCGTACCGGAGATCGTTGACATCAGCTACCCGAAGGACACCCGCGACCCGGCACCCCGGCTCGCGCTGTACGACCACGTCGCGGACGCCCTGCACGACCCCGGCGCGCAGCGCCGTGCGGTGGCCGCCGCCCACCAGGTGTTCGCCGGGCTGATCGCCGACCTGCGGCAGACCACCTGGTGGTACGAGACCTGGATCGAGGACCGGATTCGGCTCGCGCCCCAGCAGTTCGACCGCAGCTTCGACCGGTGGCGGGACCTGTTCCGGGCGGCGCTGCTGGACCAGGCCGAGCAGAACCGCCGGGTCCTGGACCACGCACTGACCCAGCGGGACCGCGACCATGCGTCTCGACGCCGCCGGGAGGCGGAGACCCAACTCAACCTGTTGAAGAACGAATCGGTCGACAGCAAGTCGATCCTGTCGGACTTCAACCCGTACCGGTATCTGGCCAGTGAGGGTTTCCTACCGGGCTACTCGTTCCCCCGGCTGCCGCTGGCCGCGTACGTGCCGGTGTCGGGTCGGCGGTTCCACGACGGCGACTACCTGCAACGGCCCCGGTTCCTGGCGATCAACGAGTTCGGTCCGGGCGCGCTGATCTACCACGAGGGCGCCCGCTACCAGGTGCACCGGGTCCAGCTGCCGCCGGACGCCTCCGGGGACGTGGCCACCGCCACGGCGTACCGGTGTACCCGCTGCGGCTACCACCATGAGGAGCGGCACAACGCCGACCGGTGCGAGATGTGCGACGCGCCGCTGACCGACAGCGCGAAACTCGTCGGCCTGCTGCACCTGCGCACGGTGTACACGATCCGGCGGGAACGGATTTCCTCCGACGAGGAGGAGCGGCGTCGGGCTGGGTTCCGGCTGGTCACCTCGTACCGGTTCCAGGACCACGGGCCACGGCAGGGTCGGCAGGACGCGATCGTCGCCGACCCCGGCGGGCGGCTGGGCCGGGTCGCGTACGGCGACTCCGCCACGGTCCGGATCACCAACCTGCGCCGGGCCCGGTCGAAAATCACCGACTCGGACGGCTTCTGGCTGGATCCGACCGACGGGCGGTGGCTCAACGAGCGGGACGCCGCCAAAGCCACCGGCGACTCCCACGAACTGCCGCTGATCGAGGCGGACGGCCAGGAACGGGGTCGCCGCAAGCGGGTCATCCCGTACGCCGAGGACCGGCGCAACATCGCGGTGCTCACCCTCGACGAGCCGCTGCCGGAGCCGGCTGCGGTGACGCTGATGTACGCCCTGGAGCGCGGTGTCGAGGCGGCGTTCGAGTTGGAGGACGCGGAGCTGACCAGCGAGCTGCTGCCGCCGGAGGAGTCCACCCGCGACCGGATGTTGTTCATCGAGGCAGCCGAGGGCGGCGCCGGGGTGCTGCGGCTGCTGCAGTCTGACCCGGATGCGCTGGCCAAGGCGGCACGGAAGGCGCTGGAGATCTGCCATTTCGCGCCGGACGGCACCGACCTGGGCGGCCCGCACCCGGATCGGCCGTGCGCCCGGGGCTGCTACGAATGCCTGCTCACCTACGGCAACCAGGGCTACCACGCCCGGATCGACCGGCACGCGGCCCGGGATCTGCTGCTGCGGTTCGCCGTCGGCCGAGCCCGGACCACCGGCGCGGGCGTATCCCGGTCGGAGCAGCTGACCAAGCTGGCCGACCAGTCCGACACCACCCTGGAGAAGCGCTTCGTCACCTGGCTGAAGGAACGCGGGTTGCGGCTGCCCGACGAGGGACAGGCGTTCCTCACCGAGGCGTTGGCCAAGCCGGACTTCGTCTACCGGCTGGCAGGGGCGAACGTGGCGGTGTTCGTCGACGGGCCGGTGCACGACTACCCGGTGGTCGCCGACCGGGACCGCGACGCCGAGGGTCGGCTGATCGACGCCGGCTGGGAGGTGGTCCGTTTCCCGCACGACGCCGACTGGGCGGCCATCGTCAACAAGCACCGCAGCTACTTCGGGTCCGCGATGGACGGCTGACGCCTCCCGTGCCGTGTCCCGTCCCACCCCGTCCCCTCCCCGCCGACGACAGGACTCGCCCCGATGACCACCGCCACCGCCGCCACCGCCGTCCCGTACGCCCCTGGTTCTTTGGTCCATGCCCGTGGTCGTGACTGGGTCGTGCTGCCGGACAGCGCGCCGGACATGCTGGTGCTGCGCCCGTTGGGCGGCAGCGACGACGACATCGCCGCCGTGTTTCCCGCGTTCGAGCCGGTCCGTGGCGCCGAGTTCGCCGCGCCGACCCCGGCGGACCTGGGCAACGCGCAGGCGGCCGGGTTGCTGCGGTCGGCGCTGCGGATCGGGTTCCGGGCCGGGGCGGGGCCGTTCCGGTCGCTGGCCGGGATCGCCGTGGAGCCGCGCGCCTACCAGCTGGTGCCGCTGATGATGGCGTTGCGCCAGCCGACCGTACGGATGCTGATCTGCGACGACGTCGGCATCGGCAAGACCGTCGAAGCTGGACTGATTGCGTCGGAGTTGCTGGCCCAGGGCAGCGCACGCGGGCTGGCGGTGCTGTGCTCGCCGGCGCTGGCCGAGCAGTGGCAGGTCGAGCTGCGCACCAAGTTCGGCATCGACGCCGAGTTGGTGCTGGCGTCGACGGTGTCGCGGCTGGAACGCAACCTGGATCTGGGCCAGTCGCTGTTCGACCGGCACCCGAACGTCATCGTGTCGACCGACTTCATCAAGTCGCCCCGGCATCGCGACGACTTCGTCCGGCACTGCCCGGATCTGGTGATCTGCGACGAGGCGCACGCCTGCGTCGTCGCCGACGACACCACGTCGGCGCAGACGCAGCTGCGCTTCGAGCTGCTGCAACGCATCGCCGCCGACGCCGACCGGCATCTGCTGCTGGTCACCGCCACGCCGCACAGCGGCAAGCCGACGGCGTTCCACCTCCTGCTGGGGCTGGTGAAGCCGGAGCTGGCCAACCTCGACCTGACCACCGACGCCGGCCGGCGGGCCCTGGCCCCGTACTTCGTGCAGCGCAAACGCGCCGACGTGCGCAAGTACCTCACCAAGGAGGACGGTCTGCGCGACGACAGCATGGTCGAGCAGACCGCGTTCCCCGCCGACCGGGAGTTCAAGGACGAGACGTACGCGTTGAGCCCGGCGTACCGGTCGCTGCTGTACGACGCCCTCGACTACGCCAGCGAACGGGTCGACGCGGCCAGCCAGCGTGGCAAACGGGAGACCCGGATCGCCTGGTGGTCGGCGATCGCACTGCTGCGGTCGCTGGTGTCGTCGCCACGGGCGGCGGCGCAGACGCTGCGGACCCGGTCGGCGACGGCGGTGGCCGCGACGGCCGCCGAGGCCGACCGGCTCGGTGCCCCGCTGCTGCAGGATTCCGGTGAGGACGACGCCCTGGAAGGGCTGGACGTGGCACCGGGGGCGACCGCCGACGACGTCGACCGGGTCGTGTCGGGTGATCCGGCCGGGCGGCTGGCCGACCTGGCGGCGCGGGCCGAGCAGCTGGAAGGCTCCGACGGCGACCGCAAACTCGCCCTGCTGGTGCGGCAGCTGAAGAAGCTGCTCGCCGAGGGCTACCACCCGATCGTGTTCTGCCGCTACATCCCGACCGCCGAGTACGTCGCCGAGCAGCTCGACGGCAAACTCGGCCGCAAGACGATCATCCGGGCGGTGACCGGGACGCTGTCGCCGCAGCAGCGGCTGCAGCGCATCGACGAGCTGGCCGCAGCAGCCGGAGACGACCCGGCCGCCCGCCGGGTGCTGGTCGCGACAGACTGTCTGTCCGAGGGCGTGAACTTGCAGCATCACTTCGACGCGGTCGTCCACTATGACCTCGCCTGGAACCCGACCCGGCACGACCAGCGGGAGGGCCGGGTCGACCGCTTCGGCCAGCAGCGGTCCGTGGTCCGGGTGATCACCCTGTACGGCAGCGACAACGGCATCGACGGCAAGGTCCTCGACGTGCTGATCCGCAAGCACCGGCAGATCCGCAAGGACCTGGGCATCTCGGTGTCGGTGCCGGATGAGGCGTCGACCGGCGTCACCAACGCGATCATCGAGTGGCTGGTGCTGCGCGACCGGCGCTCCGAGCAGGCCAGCCTGTTCGAGGTCACCGACTACCAGCCGCTCGACGAGCAGGCCGCTGAGTTGGACAAGCAGTGGCAGTCGGCGATCGAACGGGAGAAGGCGTCCCGGTCTCGGTTCGCCCAGCACTCCATCCATCCCGAGGAGGTGGCCCGGGAGGTGACCGCGATCCGCGACACCCTGGGCCGGGCCGACGAGATCCGTGGCTTCGTCCGCTCCGCGCTGCGGTCCCTCGACGGGGTGCTGCGCGACGACCCGACCAGCCCTGGCGATTTCACCGCCGAGCTGGGCGGCACCCCGGCCGGGCTGCGGGACGCGCTCGCCCCGGTGCTGGGCGGCGACGCCGTCGACGGCACCCGGCAGGTGCCGGTGCGGGACACCGCCGCCGTAGCCCGGGGCGAGGTGGCGCTGGTACGCACCGACCCGGCGGTCGTCGCACTCGCCGGGTATCTGCTCAACGCGGCGCTCGACGCCGACGTGCCCGGTCCGCGTCCGGCCCGCCGCTGCGGGGTGGTCCGTAGCCGGTCGGTGTCGACCCGGACCACGCTGCTGCTGGTCCGCTACCGCTTCCACCTGACGTTGCCGTCCCGGACCGGCACCCGGGAGCTGGTCGCCGAGGACGCCCGGCTGCTGGCGTTCCGGGGCGCGCCGGGCAACGCCGACTGGCTGCCGGCCGACGAGGCGCTGCGGCTGCTGGACGCCGGGGCCGACGCCAACACCGACCCGACGCTCGCCGAGAACACCATGCGGCGGGTGATCGACGACCTGCCGGCGGTCGAGGACCGGCTGGACGCGTACGGCCGGGAGCTGGCCGCCGAGCTGCTGGCCGCGCACCGCCGGGTGCGCAGCGCCGCCGGCGAGATCGTGCGCGGCTTGACCGTCACCGCCCAGGACGGCGCCGACGTGCTCGGCACGTACGTCTATCTGCCGCTCGGCTGACCACTCCCCTCTCGCCTCGCCCGTCCGCCCTTCGTTCCCCCCCGCCGGAGGCTGCAGTGTCCGCGATCGCCCGCAACCAGGTCTTCTCCGCAGTCCACACGATCGGCGGGTTGCTTCCTGCCGACATGCTCATCCGGATCTCCGAAGGCCGCGACGTGTCCGGCGGCAAACCCGCCGACTACCGGGTGGTCGGCTCCCGGTCGGTGCGCGACGCCGCCGAACGGCGCTGGGACTATCTGCGCTCCGTCTGGGCCGAGCTGCGCGGTCGGCTTCCGGTGGCACCGCCGGCGGCCACCCCGGCGGACCCCACCGGGTACGCGGTGAGCCAGTGGCTGGAGCCGCTCCTCGACGAGCTGGGCTTCGGCCGGCTCACCCCGATCGGGGCCAGCGGCATCACCGCCGACGACGGCGGCAAGACGTTCCCGGTGTCGCACCGCTGGCAGCACGTACCGGTGCATCTGATCGGCTGGAACGCGGACCTGGACAAACCGGCGGCGGCCGGCGGGGTCCGGGCGCAGTCGATGGTTCAGGAGTGCCTGAACCGCTCCGACGCGCACCTGTGGGGGGTGCTCAGCAACGGCCGGCAGCTGCGGCTGCTGCGCGACTCCAGCGCCCTGGCCACCGCCGCGTACGTCGAGTTCGACCTGGAGGCGATCTTCGACGGCGAACTGTTCAGCGAGTTCGTGCTGCTGTACCGGCTGCTGCACGTGTCCCGCTTCGACGTCGCCGAAGGTGCCGCCCCGTCGACCTGCTGGCTGGAACGTTGGCGCACCGACGCGATCAGCACCGGCGTCCGCGCGTTGGACCAGCTCCGTAAGGGCGTCCAAGAGGCGATCACCACTCTCGGCACCGGATTCCTGCGCCACCCCGACAATGCCCGGCTACGAGAAGATCTCGACGCCCAGGCGTTCCACAACGCCCTGCTCCGGCTGGTCTACCGGCTGCTGTTCCTCTTCGTCGCCGAGGACCGCGACGCACTGCACCCGCCGGGCACGACGGATCAGACCCGCGAGCGGTACGCGCGCTACTTCTCATCGGCGCGGCTACGTGGACACGCCCGGCGGCGCCGAGGCACCACGCACAGCGACCTCTACCAGGCACTACGGATCGTCCTCGACGCGCTCGGTGACGAGCAGGGCCGGCCAGAGCTGGGCCTGCCAGGCCTGGGTGGGATCTTCGACGACAGGCAGGCCGACGCCCCGCTGCGGGAGGCGAAGCTGGCCAACGAGCACCTGTTGGCGGCGGTCCGGCATCTGTCGCAGGTCCGTGACACCGGGTCACGCCGGTGGCGCACCATCGACTACCGGCACCTTGATGCGGAGGAGCTGGGCTCCATCTACGAGTCGCTGCTGGAGCTGGTGCCGAAGCACAGTGCGGTGGACCGCGCCTTCGAGTTGGTCGAGCTGGCCGGCAACACCCGCAAGACCACCGGCTCGTACTACACCCCGGCATCGCTCATCTCCTGTCTGCTGGACTCAGCGCTGGATCCGGTGATCGACGACGCCGTGAAGCGTGCTGAGCAGGCGGCCACCGCCGACGGCCAGCCCGACCCATCGGACGCGATCGTCTCCGAACTGCTGTCGCTGACCGTCTGTGACCCGGCGTGTGGCTCCGGACACTTCCTGGTGGCAGCGGCCCGGCGGATCGCCAAGCGGGTCGCGGCGGTGCGGGAACGCAACCCGGAGCCGACAAACGATGCGGTCCGCCGTGCACTGCACGAGGTGATCGCGAACTGCATCTTTGGCGTGGATCTCAACCCGATGGCGGTCGAGCTGGCCAAGGTCTCGCTGTGGCTGGAGGCTCTGGAGCCAGGCAAGCCACTGAGCTTCCTCGACGCGCACATCAAGCACGGCAACGCACTGATCGGCGCTACCCCGGCGCTACTGCGACGCGGTATCCCCGATGCAGCATTCAAGTCGATCGAAGGCGATGACAAGAAGTACGCCAAGGCGCTAGAAAGGCAGAACGCGAAGGAACGGGAGGGCCAGGAAAGCCTTTTCGACCTGAGCGACGAGACGAAGGTCGCAAACACCGTCTTCGCAAACAGTCTGCGCCGCATCATTAGCGTACCCGCTAATACGCTAAGGGACGTCCACCAGCAGGAGTCCGCCTACCGAGAATGGCAGGCATCCGACAAGTACGCGCGAGCTCAGCATGTTGCCGACGCCTGGTGCGCGGCGTTCATGTGGAAAAAGGCACCCGGATACCCGCGCGCGATCACCCATAGCGTCTTCCGAGCGTTGGATGACCCGACCGCCTCGGCAGCTCCCCAGCCGACCCACGATGAGATCAACCGCCTACGCGAGCAGTATGGCTTCTTCCACTGGCACCTGGAGTTCCCCGAGGTCTTCGACGTCCCAGAGCACGGCAGCGTGGACGTCAATTCGGCGACGGGCTGGCTCGGCGGCTTCGACTGCGTGCTAGGCAACCCGCCGTGGGAAAGAATTTCTTTCGATGACGATGAGTTCTTTACTGACAGAGATCCAGATATCCTTCAAACCCGGACCACTGATGCACGGAAGTCGGCAATTGCGGCAGCAGTAGCGAAAGGCGCACACTGGGCGAAATCCTACAAGATCGAGGTACGCAACCGAGCAGAGCTGTCCCAATTCTACACCTCATCAGCCCAATATCCACTGACAGCACGAGGCCGACTCAACACGCAAGCCCTCTTCACCTCAAGAGCACTCGACATAAACTCAAACGGTGGTCGATCCGGACTTATAGTACCCACAGGGGTACTTACAGATGTCCCCATGAAAAGCTTCTGGGAGTTCCTACGAGATTCAGGCTTCCTGCGAGGCGTACTCGATTTTGAGAATTCGCTCGGAATTTTTGCAGGAGTTCATAGGTCAACGAAATTCACGCTACTCTCGCTCGAACGGAAAAGATCTACCGAAGACCGCGATCACCTACTGATTGGCGTATATCTAAGATCCACCGAGGAGTTAATTAACCCGCAACGGATTTACCGACTGCCATTGGGGCATCTCTCGACGCTCAATCCAATCACCAAGCAGCTGCCCATCTGTTTGACACGGAAGGACTTCGACATACTCCTTTCAATGACATTGGCAGCAAAAGACCAGCTACCAATCCGGCCGTGGGTTGGCTTTACTTCTGACGCATTTTCTCATTACTATCTCGAACATAGCGAAGCCGGAACAACCGGGCTCGTCGAGGGCAAGATGGTTCATCAGTTTGACCCTCGCTTCGGAGACTACTCCCGAGGAAATATTGGTGCGATATCACCAGAAGAGAAGAACCACCCCAGCACCTATCGCCATTACTGTAAATCGGCAATCGTAGACGAGTTCCTGCATCGAAAAGGAGTTCACGCAGAGTGGACTGCAGTCGCGCGGGACTACGTCCGAGCAACGGACGCCAGGACCGCAATCGGCGCCATCGTACCGCGCAGCGCCCCCATTCAACCGCTAAACGGCTTCTCAGTACCAGGCGCCGCCGGCAGCCACGCATGGTGCTTAGCCGTAATCAACTCCTTCGCCTACGACTTTATGGCCAAGCAAAAAACTCCTGGCCAACATTTCAATGTCACAATAATGAGTCAAATACCAGTAATCTCCCCGATCCCCGAGTTGCTATCATTTGTCACAAAGCGCGTCCTGGAGTTGAACTACATAACCAAAGATCTCCACCCTTTCGCCAGAGACCTGGGCGACAATGGGGCACCATTCGTCTGGATCGACGAACGCCGCACAATCATTCGCGCAGAACTTGACGCCCTATTTTTTATTCTTTATGGCGCAACGCGAAGTGAAGTCAATTATATCATGGACTCTTTTTTAATAGTGAAGAAGATTGACGAAAGAGCGCACGGGACTTATCGCACAAAAGAAGCCATTATCGCCGAGTACGATCGAATGACCGCTGCCGGCACCAGTTCGACCTCCCCGTTCATCGACGGCGTCAATTACACATCAACATTAAAGCCCCCACCAGGACACGGCCCCCGCCATACTGGACAGAAATTCTCCTAGTATTGAATGCGATTCCTTGGAGTCCCGATTGCCCGTCTTAACCGTATGAGGGCAGCGTTTAAGGCGTGGATCACGTCCCGCACGTAGTCCTGCTGGCGGTGAGCAGGCGGGCGATGTCCGGCCGGCTCCCCTTTGGCGAACATCGGCACCACGATCCGCCGCAGCCTAACGGGTTCTTCATCGTGACGCTCTATCGGCTGACGCGGGTGCGGTCGGCGGCGTACAGCTCGGTTGAGCTGTCAGCACGGCTGATCACGAGGATGGGTACGCCTTCCGACAGGTCCAGGTCGCGACGCTCGGTTGGGCTGGGCATGCGGGCATAGGCAGTGTCGCCCTTGCGAAGCGTCACGGTGTCGGTGAACCCTGCCTCCCGGACGAAGGTGCCGCGTGGTCGCTGCACGCTGACCAGACCTTCGGACCGCAGGATCGAGACAGCCTGCCGGACACTCGTGCGGCTCAACCCATACTCCTGAGCCATCCGAAGCTCACTGGGCAACGACGCGCCAGGCTGGAGCTCGCCGGACAGTATCCGGTTCCGCAACAGGTCCGCGAGCTGGCGAAACACCGCCCGGTCGGCGTCGGGGTCGATCACAACGCCACGCTACGCCGCACATCCCTTTGTCCTCTACCCGAAGGCTCCGTAGCTCGATGGCTGCTTAAGAGTCCCGCTCGGGCGGCTCGGCCACGAAGACGCCGATGCCCGTGCGCCCGACAAGCTCATCCAGTTCGATCATGGAGTCGACGGCACGGCGTACGGTCATGTGGCTGGTGTCGTACTCGTCGGCCAGTAGCCGGACCGACGGAAGCTTGCTGCCCGGCGGGTAGATCCCGGCCCTGATCTTCGCCCGCAGATCATCCCTGATCTGGCGCCAAAGCGGCTGGGCGTACGGCATAGGTACAGCCAAGCAACCATCCCGCCTTCCGTCCCCAGCATCCCCTTGCTGTCTTTACAGGCTTTATAGGTCTGGTAGGCTCACCGTCGTTGTCATCGACGTTCGGGGAGGAAGTCGTGGAGCAGCGGAGTAGGCGGCAGCGGGTGGTGCCTCGGCGGGGCGTACTCGTGGAGCCTTGGCAGGTCAGGGCGATGCAGTTCGACACCCGGTGGCGTGGGCTAGACCCGGCGGCGGTGTACGCGTACCTGCGGCAGCTCGCCGACGAGCTGGACCGGCTCACCCGGCAGGCCGCCGTGGACCGGGCCGAAGCCGACCGGCTGCGCGAAGGGTTGCGGCAGTGGCGGCAACGCCACGTCGGCTGCCAGTTCAACGACCCACCCGCCGGTGTCTACCGCTCGGAACACCAGCGCCAGACCGGCAACGGAGGCCACTGGTGAGCGACGAACCGCGCTGGACGATCCACCTGCCGACCCGGCTCACCGACATCGAGGCCGCCGCCCGGTTCGTCGCCGCGCTGCGGGACTCGCTCGGCCACCTCGACGTCGTCGACTTCGCCGAGACCACGCTGTCGGCCACCGACCGGCCGTTGCTGCGTACCCGGGTATGGGGTGACCCCGGCCCCGACCCGGCCGGCGGCGACCCGGTCAGCGACCGCACCGCGCCGGCCGATGATTGACCCCGTCCCCCGCCAGGTCGAGATCGACCACCTGACGGAGCTGGTCCTCCGGCACGCACCGCGCGCCGACGGCTGCGCCTGCGGCGACCCGCTCACCGCCACCGGCCGCTGCTGGCGCACCGAGGTCGCGCTCAGCCGGCTCCGCGACCTCGGTGTGCACGTCGCCGCCGTCGACCCACCGGAGGAAACCGGATGAGCATGCACGTCCCCACCCGCCCGAGCTGGGTCTGCGCCGGCTGCGGCCACGCATGGCCGTGCCTCGACGGCCGACAACAGCTCAAGATCGAGTACGCCGACGCCCGCGTCTCGCTGTCGGTCTACCTCGCCACCAACATGGTCGAGGCGATGACCGACCTGCCCGCCGGGTCGCGCGGCGACCTCTACTGGCGGTTCCTCGGCTGGCTGTAATGTCGATTCTGCTTCCCGGCGACGAGCCGATGCACTACGAGGACGGCTCACACCGCTGGATCCCGCCCGATCCGGACTACGACCAGGCGACCTGGGAAAACCAGGTACGCGAACACCAACGCGAGCACCGCAGCCGCCCGGATCCGCCCCCGCCCCGCTACCGTCTCATTCGGAGAACCGCCGCCGGGTGAGCCGGCCCGGCCGTACATCAGTGGGAAGAAGGTGGTCGACGTGGCCCAGGCTGCGATGGTGCGGCGGGTGGCCGCCGCCCGTGCCGCAACCGACGCGGGCCCGGCGATGGCGGCGATCGGCACGCTGGCCGCGGTGCTGGTGCTGGCCCGCCAGGCCCGTCCCGTCGTCGAAGCCGCCGCCTGGTCGTGGCGCTTCGCCGAGCAGGCGCCGACCACCATCATCGGCCCCATCGGCACCGCCCGGCTGGCCGGCTGGGCGCTGCTGGTCGCGGCACTGGTCGCCGGCTGGCGTACGGCCGCCGCGCTCGGCGCGTGCGCCGCCGTGGTCGCCGAACTGGCAATGCTAACCACCGGTGTACGTGACCACGCCGCCCCCGGCTGGCACCTCCTGCTCGCCCTGATCGTCGCCGTACCGCTGTGCGGGTCGCTGCTGCTTGCCGACGGTGGTGGCCGCGAGCAACGACCGCTTCCGGGCCGGTTCTGGGCCGCAGCGGTCGCGATAGGGCTGTGTGCGGCGCTCAGCGCCGCCGGCCCGCCGCTGGTGGCGGAACAGTCCGACGGCTTCATGTTCATCAGCAACATTGCGGTGGCGCGCATCGGGTTCGGCGCTCTGGCGTTGATCGCGTTGTTCAGCCTCGTCGCGGTGTCGGCGCTGCCGGCAGCCGTACGCCGCCGGGCGGTGGTGCTGCTGGCGACGCTCGCTGTCGTGCTGGCATCGACGCAGCTCGGCTACGACGGAGCGTTCATGTCGGTGATCGACTACCCGGTCCTGCGCGACCAGCCGGCGATGGCGTTGGCGCTGGCAGCCGTGGCAGCGGTGCTGGTGCTCGGCGCGCTCGCGGTGCGTGCACGGGAAAGAGCGAGCAGGTGACACCGACACCCCCGGCACTGCTGGAGATCATCAGCAGGGAGCCGGAGGGCGACTTCGGGACGGTCGAGCCACCGGGAGTTGGCCTCAGATCATCTTGACCTTGTCGATAAAGACCTGCCAACTCGCGCTGCGGGCGGCCGGTAGCTGGAACAACAGCCGTTGGGCGACGATCTCCTCCGCGACCCTTGGGCTGTCGGAGACCTCGTACGACCGGAAACTGGCCCTGGCACCCGCAGGCCGGACCGCCTTCCGCAGTTGTTCCTTGACCGGCCAGGGCAACGGGCGGAACGCATCCTCGACCTTCTTGATCAAAGCCTGGTGCGCCGGCTCCACATCATCGGCGTCCTCATGCATCAGCACCGCACGGATCGGAGACCGTACGGCCTGCGCCCGCAGCACCGCGCTGACGCGGGTCGTCTGGCTTGGGATCCGGTCCAGCGGAACCTTGCGCACCAACGCCATCGGCTTACGTAGCGGCTTCAGGCTCCCTTTCGGAAGGTCAGGACGTAGGGCCGAGACAAGAATGCAGACCACCTGACGATCGTTGTCGTCCTCGCCCAGCACGACGACAATCGGCTGCTGTCGGCCGTGTGCTCTACTCACTCCGGGCAACCGCCCAACGCGCCGGTGAACCACAGCTCGCCGAGCCCGACCTCGCCATGCAGTTCCCGTTCCATGGCCCGCACCGTGTCCGGGTCGATCGCGGGAATACGCGACGCGGCGTCCTCGCCACGTTCACAGACGATCAGCTCGTCCGGGGTCAACCGGTTGACCAGCGGCGGCGAATGGGTCGCGATCAGGAACTGGGTGCGCTCCGACGCCTCCCGCAGCAACTCGACCAACCGGTCGAGGATGTGTGGATGCAGACCGTGGTCGATCTCCTCGATGCAGGTGAGACGCGGCGGCGCCGGATCGTAGAGCAGAGCGAGCAGAGCGAGAGCCCGGATCGAGCCGTACGATGCCTCCTGCAAGGTCGTCGCACCCGGCAGCCCACGCTCCACCAGGGTGAGTACGGTCCCCTCGCCAGCACCACCGATCGGCCGGAACTGCAGCGCCTCCAAGCCTGGGATGAAGGCTCGCGCGTCGCGCTGCAGCGCGGCGAACTGGTCGCTGTGCTCATCGGCCAGGTAGCCGAGGAACGACGCCAGATTGCTGGCGTCGTTTGCCAGCTGCCGGCTGCGCTGCTCCGTCGACGGCAGGCGGGCCGCAGCCACGTCGATGTCGAACACCCGGAAACTGGCGAACATGTCGGCGAGCGCTTCGACCTGCTCGCCGCCCTCCTTGGCACCGAGTTTAGGCAACGTCGACAAGCCCAGCGAGCCCTCGCGCAGGTTGCCGGTCCGCTGCTCGCCCTCCGGGCCATGGAAGGTGACCTGGTTGCCGGAGACCGCGATGCGCCGGCCCGGTCCAGCGGTCCGCTTGAACGCGAAGGTCTCGGAGCGCTGCAGGAAGTAGCGCTCCGTCTGACCACGCAGCTTCCCCCGGGACACGCCAAGTTGGTAGTTGTCGGTGGCTCGCAAATTGCTGTTCTTGGTGACAGCGGCCTCCACCTCGATGGTGATGCTGGACCGCTGGTCGCCACCGCCCCGGAACAGCACCCGGTCGAAACCACCGCGTCGCTCCAGCGCGGGCCCGAGGTCCTCCCGGGTGGCGTCGCCGAGGAAGGCGATCACGTCGAGGAGGTTGGACTTACCGGCGCCGTTGGGTCCGACGAGTACGTTGAGTGCGGCGAGCCGCACCTCCACTGCCCGGAGGCTGCGAAAGTTGCTCACCTTGAGCCTGAGCAGGTACGGGGGATGTCGGACGGCCACGGCAGCAGGCTACCCGCTTGGCGCAGCGCCGCCAGCCAGGCGCAGCAAGTTGCCCGCTTCGAATTGCCAAGGACGCAACCAGTCCCCTTCCAGCGGTGTCCGATAACCGTCTCCGGCGGCCCGAACGAACACCCGGCAACTCGTCCGGCCGGCCGTTGTGCATTGACGCGCGCTCTGGTTGCATTGCCCGGGTTCGGGGAGTGTGCACACTAGACAGGGGTAGCCGATGGTCGCGGCACAGGAAACGACGCTGCAGAAGCTGCTCGAAGGCACCAAGCAGTACCAGGTGCCGTTGTACCAGCGGACGTACTCGTGGTCCGAGCAACAGTGCAAGCGGCTCTGGGAGGACATCAAAAAGCTCGCCGACGACCGCCGCGCCGACCCTGCCGCCACCCACTTCATCGGCTCGGTGGTGCTGGCACCCAGCCCGGAAATCGGCCCGGTCGGGGTGCAGGAGTTCCTGGTCGTCGACGGGCAGCAACGCCTCACCACCCTGTCGATCCTGCTCTGCGCAATCCGGGACCACCGGGCCGGAACCGAGGACCCGAAGCACCGGGGGCGCATCGAGCAGCTGTACCTGATCAACCAGTTCGAGTCCGATCCGCACCGGCTCAAACTCGTACCCACCCAAGCCGACCGAGGCTCCTACCTGGCCTGTGTGGAGTCGGTCGGATACAACTCCGAGCTGGGCAACAAACCGTTCGACGCCAAGAAGGCCGCGCTGGCGAGGAGCCCGATCGTGCTCAACCGGGACATCGCCCAGCAGGAACGGTGGGGGCGGCCGGAAATCCAGGCCCGCAGCGAGGCGCTCGCCGAGCAGATCATCTCGCTCTGGCCCGGTCCGGCCGAAACCTCCCGCGACCACGACTCCGACGTGCCGTGGGACGTGATGAACCGGGCACTGGCCGAACTGCCCGCCGGCTCGTGGACCACGTACGGCGACGTGGCCGCGCTGATCGGCAGCCACCCGGTGCCGGTCGGGACGCGGCTGGCGAACCACCCGGTGCCGAACGCACACCGGGTGCTGCAGACCGGCGGCACCGTCTCGCCGAGCTTCCGCTGGCCCGGTCCGGCCCGTACCGACGACCCGCTCGACCTGCTGCGGGCCGAAGGGGTCGAGTTCGACGGCAGCGGGCGCGCCGCCCCGGAGCAGCGGATCCCGCTGGACGAGCTGGCCCAGCTCGCCGGGCTCAGCACCGATGATCTGCCCCGCCCCCGGTCGCCGCGAACCAGCGCGGCGCACGCCGGACGCTTCAGCACGCAGGTGGCACAGCTGCAGGATCCGCCGGTGGTCGCCGCCGTGCAGGCTGTCCTCGACGGCTGGACCGCGCTGGGCGGCAACCTGCTCTACGGCACCGGCGACGAGGCGTCGTGCTTTCTCATCGCCCGCAGCAAGGACCACCGGCTCGGCAACATCTGGCCGGCCGCGATCTACCCGAGCGGCAAGTTCGAGATCGTCTTCCAGCACTTCAAGAACCGGGTGCCGTTCGACGACATGGCGCTGCGTGCGGAGTTCCGGCAACGGCTCAACAAGATCCCCGGGGTGAACATCGCAGCGGCCCGGATCGGGCTCCGGCCGGGTTTCCGGCTGCCGGTGCTCGCCGACCCGGCGGCCCGTGAGCTGCTGATCGAGCAGCTCGACTGGTTCTACCAGCAGGCACAACCGCCGGCCGAGGACGACGCCGACGCGGGTGACCAGTTGAGCTGACCGCCAACTGGTGGGCAGTGCCGTCGAGCGGATCGACGGTACGGTGCCACCCGCCGTCACCGACCGTACCGCTGCTGTTGAGAGGTCTGCCCGTGCCGCAACTCGCCCTCGCCGCCAGCTTCTGGGAAAGCTACGACGTGCTGGAAAAGCCGATCAAAGCCGGAGTACGCAAGGCGATGGCGAAGTTCCAGCAGCTCAGCATCGCCGAGCTGCACGCCGACAAGGGGCTGCACCTGGAGTCGGTGCACAACTCGCGGGACGCACGGATGCGGACCATCCGGATCACCGACTTCTGGCGCGGGGTGGTCCTGGCGCCTGACGACGGCAGCGACACGTTCCTGCTGACCAACGTCGTCGCGCACGACGCCACGTACGACTGGGCGGCGAAACGGCTCTACACGGTCAACACCGCCACCCGGGGGCTGGAGGTCCGCAACGTCGTCGCGATCGAGCAGCTGACCCCGGCACTGGAACAGGCGGCGGCGGGCGCGCCGACACTACTGTTCGCCGCGCACCCGGACAAGACGTTGCGGCAGCTCGGCATCGACGACCAGGTGCTGCGGGCCGCCCGCACCATCGTCGACAAGGCACAGTTGGAGGCGTTCGGCACGCTGCTGCCGGAGGACCAGTTCGAGGTGCTGCAGTACCTCGCCGAAGGGTTCACCCCGGACGACGTGTACCGCGACATCGTCGCCGAACGCCGCCCAGCCGACGCCGACAGCCAACCCACCGACAGCCTGGAGCTGGCGATCGCCAACACCCGCAGCCGGATCACCCTGGTCAGTGGGCCAGCCGAACTCGCCGAGATCCTGAACAAGCCGTTCGCCGCCTGGCGGATCTTCCTGCACCCGTCGCAGCGGCGGGTCGCCTACCGGACCGCGTACGGTGGCCCCACGCAGGTGACCGGCGGACCCGGCACCGGTAAAACGGTGGTGGCGCTGCACCGGGTCAAGCATCTGCTGACCCGCTCCGCCGACCACCGGGTGCTGCTCACCACGTACACGACGGCGTTGGCGGCGACCCTACGGGAGCAGTTGGCGCAGCTGCTCGGCGACGACGAGGCAGCACTGTCCCGGGTGGAGGTCACCACGGTCAACGCCTTCGCCAGGCGTGCCGTTCAGACGTTGACCGGCCGGGTGCCGTCGCTGCTCGGCGACGTGCCCGAAAGCCAGGTCTGGCGGCGGATCGTCGACCGGCACAAGTTGCCGTGGACCGAGCAGTTCCTGGCCCAGGAGTTCCGGCACGTGATCCTCGGCCACCAGATCGACGACCTGGCCGGCTACCTGCGGGTGACCCGGCGCGGCCGCGGTTCGATGCTCGGGCCGCGGCAGCGGGAGCAGATCTGGCGGGCGGTGCAAACGCTGCGGGCCGACCTGGCCGCCACTGGTGCCACCACCCACCTACAGCTGTGCGCCGACGCGGCGCGGCTACTCGCCGACGCCGACGATTCGTCGCTCCGATTCCACCACGTGGTGGTCGACGAGGCGCAGGACCTGCACCCGGCGCAGTGGCGGGTGCTGCGGGCGGCGGTACCCGCCGGCCCGGACGACATCTTCCTCACCGGGGATCCGCACCAACGGATCTACGACGCGAAGGTGTCACTGGCCGCGCTCGGGATCCGTACCGCCGGGCGCAGCTTCCGGCTGCGCATCAACTACCGCAGTACGGCGGAGATCCTCACCTGGTCGACCGGGCTGCTCGACGGCACCGGCGTCGAAGGCCTCGACGGGGACGGTCGGGACAACCTGACCGGCTACCGGTCGCTGCTGCGGGGCCGGCAGCCGGCGGTCGCCGGGCAGCCGGACGAGCCGGCCGAGGTGGCGGCCCTGGTGCAACGGGTACGCGAATGGCTGGACCGGGGCGTACGGCCGGCCGAGATCGCGGTCTGCACACGATTCAAGGCCAGGCTGGACCCGGTGCAGTCCGCGTTGACCGAGGCCGGTGTCCCCACCGTACTGGTCAAGGAGCAGCCGGCTGCCGACGTCGACGGGGTCCGGCTGGCGACCATGCATGCGATGAAGGGGCTGGAGTTCCGCTGCGTCGCGGTGCTCGGGGTGACCGCATCGGCGGTGCCCTACGCCCGCAACGTCACCCCTGCGGAGGTGGATCGCATCCAGCACGACAGCGACGTGCTACGGGAACGCTGCGTACTGTTCGTCGCCTGCACCCGCGCCCGCGAAGCCCTGCACGTGTCGTGGACCGGCCAGCCGAGCCAGTTCCTTCCGCGTTAGCTTGTGTCCAGGGTCCCTCGGCCGCCTCCTTGGGCAGGGCGCCCGCTACTCCGGCAACCGCCACGTCAGACCGCCAACAGCCCCCCGTTGCGCACCTCGTCCTTGACCGCGATCAGATTGGCCGCCACGTACGGGATGTGATGCGCGCGGTGCCAGTCGGTCGGGAAGTAGGTGACCAACCTCGACACCTGGAATCGGCACGTGATCTCCGGTACGTACTTGGCGTACTGCCGGTCCGTGAAGTACCAGAACGAGTTCTCGTTGTAGAAGGCCACATGCGTCGGGTCCTGGAACGCTCCCCGGCCGTCGCTGCTCGGCGTCAACGACAACAGCATCCCGCCGGGCGCCAACAAGCGGTACAGCTCGTTGAACAACGCGATCTTGTCCGGGATGTGCTCCAGAAAGTCGCTCGCCCGGATCACTCCGACGCTGCTGTCCGGCAGATCCAGACCCTTGGTGATGTCACAAACCATGTCCACCTCGGGTCCGGCATGGACATCGACCCCTTGATAGCCTTCGACCTTGTTGTGCGCTGCCCCCAGGTCGAGCGCGAGCAGGCCCTGCCGTTTGGCCCATGCCAGCGCGTTCAGCTGCACATTCCGGTCATAGACTTCCACCGTCCGCTGCTGAATCCGGGCGTTGATCTCCGGCACACGCTGGGTGTTGCCCGGATGCATCCGTTGCAGGTAGAGACACTCCGGGATGTGATGGAAGTCCGCAAGCTGATACATGCGACACATGAGGTCTGCATCGTCGGCAACGTCAAGCGACTCGTCGTATCCGCCAGACTTCTCGTAGATGTCACGGCGGAACGCGCGCACATGGTTCGGCGCGTACCAGATGTAGCTGACGTTGTGCGGCGTCGGCGGCAGTGACGTGCAGGCCAGCACCTCGCGCCCATCGACCCGAACATCCCTATATCGCCAACCATGATCGGCAGAAAAGCGACTGCCGTCACGACTGCCATCCTCAGCGATCTGAGCTGTGTCGCTGTAGACCAGGCCGACTTCCGGATTCTCATCGAAGGCATTGACCACCTTTGCAAGGCAGTCGCTAGCGAGAAGATCGTCGTGATCCAACTCGACGAGTATGTCGCCCGACGCCTCCGCACAGGCCCGCTTCTTGACCGCACCTACGCCGGACACTTCGTCCTGCACCACCAGGCGGATCCGCCGATCTGGCATCTCAGGCCGCCAGCGGTTCCCCTGATTCAGAACGATGACCCACTCCCAGTCGTCGAACGTCTGCCCCTGAAGCGACTGGTGACACTCATCCAAGAACTTGGTACGATTACTTCCGGTGAAGACCGTCACAGCTGGCTTTTTCATGCCCCTAACCACTCACTGATCCGAGTCATCATCGACATCGTTTCGATACTCTTCGGGAACACTCTCCAGCAGCGCCCCGTCGAGCCGCACCGCCTTCTCGAACGCCGTACGCGCCTCGGCCTCACCGCCCTCATCCACCAACAGAAAACCGAGTCGCAGGTACGCGGTCGACGCCTCATCATCAAGGTCGACGATTTGGCGATACAGACTGATTGACGCCGTCTTGTCACGGCTTTCGAGCGCGATGGCCTTGTTGAACAGGGCAGGTTTGTAGGAGGGGTCAGCCTCCAATGCCCGGTCATAGCTTTCGATGGCCTGCGCAATCTTGTCCCGTGACTGCGCGATGTAGCCGAGGTTGTACCAGGCCAGCACGTTGTTCTCGTCGAGAGCCAGTACTTGCTCGAAAGTCTCCTTAGCCTTCTCAATATCTCCCGACTGGCCTTCGTCGACACCTTTCCGCACCAGGGCGACGAGGTCTTCACTCACGGCTCCGGCATTTTTGGTGTCCGGACCCTGCACCTCTCCGTCGGCAGTACAGGCTGGAACCCCAGCTAGTAGCACCGCACCGCACGCCAGCGATCCGAACATCGTTCGCATTTTCATTTTCCGTCACTCCTAATATAAGATACCCAACACCGAACACTCTCGTTCGTCGACCTTCAGTTCACGCAATGTCTGCACAGACGACATAGACCGTTCCGCCAGTTCCACCAAACTCGGCTTGCCAACCAGTCGGCTCACCGGCAACGGGGATGGGCCGCGATGTGTCGGGGCTTCCCTGAGATTGGAAACCGCCACCGGTAGCGACGTCCCCCGCATCGCACTGCACTTCCAGGAACCCTGACCCGCCAGCGGAAGCCGAGTTGACGTAGAGATCTGGGAAACCTGCACCCTGCGCACCTTGTGGCCCCTGGGGACCCTGCACGCCTTGGAAGCCCTGCGCTCCTTGCACGCCCTGCGCACCATCAGCACCTTGCGCTCCCTGCACTCCTTGCGCGCCCTGCGCACCATCAGCACCTTGCGCGCCCTGCGCCCCTTGCACGCCCTGCGCGCCCTGCGCACCCTGAGCACCCTGCGCACCATCAGCACCCTGGAAGCCTTGCGCCCCTTGCACGCCCTGCGCACCATCAGCACCCTGGAAGCCTTGCGCACCCTGGAAGCCTTGCGCACCCTGCGCACCCTGCGCACCCTGCGCACCCTGCGCACCCTGCGCACCCTGCGCGCCCTGCGCACCTTGGGCACCATCAGCACCCTGCGCACCCTGAGCACCCTGAGCACCCTGCGCACCCTGGAAACCCTGCACGCCCTGCACGCCCTGCGCACCCTGCACGCCCTGCACGCCCTGCACGCCCTGCGCACCCTGCGCACCCTGCACGCCCTGCGCACCCTGCACGCCCTGCACGCCCTGCGCACCTTGAGCACCTTGGGCACCATCAGCACCCTGCGCACCCTG
>NZ_JBHMIQ010000039.1:0-63342 GCF_048060315.1 Micromonospora sp. LOL_013 | reverse complement strand
ATTGGGGTGCGGTGTTTGCTGGTGTTGGGGGTCGGGTGGTTGATTTGCCTACGTATCCTTTTCAGCGACGCCGCTACTGGGCCGAGACTCCCAGGCCGGTTACCGCTGTCGGCGGTGACACCGACCCGACGACGGGCTGGCGGTACCGGATCACCTGGAAGCCGCTTCCGGTCGGTAGCCCTCGGTGGCTCACCGGACGCTGGCTGCTGGTGGCGCCCGAGGCGCTGGGCGGTGACGAGACGACCGACGGCGTCCGGCAGGCTCTGACCGCCCGGGGCGCCACCGTGGACCTGCTGACCGTCGACCCGGCGACCGACCGGGTCCGCCTCGCCGAGCACCTGACCGCCGTCACCGCGACGGACCCGGCCGGCCTGACCGGCGTGGTCTCCCTGTTGGCCCGCGCCGGCGGCGACGAGCCGGACGCCGCGCTGCTCGGCCTGACCGCCACGCTCGCCCTGATCCAGGCCCTGGCCGACACCGACACGCCAGCCCGTCTCTGGGCGGTCACCCGGGGTGCCGTGGCCGTCTTCCCAGGCGATTCGCCGGACGCCGGGCAGGCCCCGGTGTGGGGACTCGGCCGGGTCGCCGCACTGGAACTACCCGACCGCTGGGGTGGCCTGGTCGACCTGCCGGCCAGCCCCGACCCCCGCGCCTACCCTCACCTGGCCGCCGCGCTGGCCGGCACAGGCGGCGAGGACCAGGTCGCCGTCCGGGTCTCCGGGCTGCACGGCCGACGCCTCGTCCACGCCCGGCCCGCCACCGGCGACTGGCAGCTCCGGGACACCGCACTGCTCGTCGGCGAGCCCGGGCCGGTCACCGTACCCCTGGTCCGTCGTCTCCTCGACGGTGGCGCGGCGCACGTGGTGCTCGCCGGCCCGGCCGACGTGTCCAGCACCGACCTGCCCGCCGACCGGGTGACCCTGGTCGACTGCGACCCGACCGACCGCGCCGCGCTCGCCGGCCTGCTCACCGCCCACCGGCCCCGCGCGGTCGTGGTGGCCCCGCCGCCCGTCGCGGCCGCCGCCCTGACCGACACCAGCCGCACGGAACTCGCCGCCGCCGTCGCCGCCAAGACCACGACCGCCGACCACCTCGACGCCCTCGTGACGGAACTGGATCTGGAGCTGGACGCCTTCGTCGTCTGCTCCTCGGTCACCGGCACCTGGGGCGGTGCCGGGCACGCCGGCTACGCGGCCGGGACCGCCCGTCTGGACGCGCTCGCCGAAGCCCGGCGGGCCCGGGGGTTGCCCGGGACGGCGGTCGCCTGGGCACCGTGGGCGCACCCGGAGCCCGTCGACGGGGTCGGCCCCGACCTCGACCTGCTGCGTCGTACCGGGCTCACTCCCCTGGAGCCGGGGACCGCGCTCGATGCGCTGGCGCAGGCCGTGGCCATGGGCGAGGGCCACGTCACCGTGGCCGACGTGGACTGGGCCCGCTTCGTCGCCTCGTACACGGCTGCGCGGCCGAGCACGCTCTTCGACGAGTTGCCCGGGACGGGCACGTTCCGCGACGCCGACAACGCCCCTGCCGACGACGCCCCTGCCGACGACGCCGGCTCCGACCTGGCCCGATCCCTGCGCGGCCGGCCCGTGGCCGACCAACACCGTGCGCTGCTGCGGATGGTCCAGGCCCACGTCTCGGTCGTCCTCGGCCATGACGGGACCGAGGACGTCGACCCGGGCCGGGCGTTCCGGGAGCTGGGCTTCACCTCCGTGGGGGCGGTCGAACTGCGTAACCGGCTCAACGCCGCCACCGGACTCGCCCTGCCGGCCTCGGTCGTATTCGACCACCCGAGTTCCCGCGCGCTGGCCGCGTTCCTGCGTACCGAACTACTCGGCCCGGCGGCCGGCGACGGCCCGGCGGACCCCACCGCTGGCGACCTGCCGGTCGCCCCGTCGACGGTGGGCGACGACGAGCCGGTCGCGGTGATCGGGATGGCCTGCCGGTTTCCCGGCGGTGTCACCTCCCCAGAGGAGCTGTGGGAACTGCTGGACAAGGGCAGGGACGGCATCTCGACGTTCCCCACCAACCGGGGCTGGGACGTCGACGGGCTGTACGACCCGGACCCGGCCGCACCCGGCCGCACCTACGTCCGGGAGAGCGGCTTTCTGCACGACGCGCCGGACTTCGACGCCGCCTTCTTCGGGATCTCCCCCCGTGAGGCGCTGGCCATGGACCCGCAGCAGCGCCTGCTGCTGGAGACCACCTGGGAGTCCCTGGAACGGGCCGGCCTCGACCCGACCACGTTGCGGGGTACCCGGACCGGAGTCTTCGTGGGCACCAACGGCCAGCACTACATGCCGCTGCTGCGCGGCGGCGCGGACGACTTCGACGGCTATCTCGGCACCGGCAACTCGGCCAGCGTGATGTCCGGCCGGCTCTCCTACGTCTTCGGCCTGGAGGGCCCAGCGGTAACCGTCGACACCGCCTGCTCCGCTTCGCTGGTCGCCCTGCACCTGGCCGTCCAGGCGCTGCGTCGGGGCGAGTGCGGCCTGGCCCTGGTCGGCGGGGCCACCGTGATGTCCACGCCGGACATGCTGGTGGAGTTCTCCCGGCAGCGGGCCATGTCACCGGACGGCCGGTCCAAGGCGTTCGCCGCCGCGGCCGACGGCGTGGGGCTCAGCGAGGGCGCCGCCATGATGGTGGTGCGACGGCTCTCCGACGCGCGCCGGGACGGTCAGGAGGTCCTCGCCGTCATCCGGGGCACGGCGGTCAACCAGGACGGCGCCAGCAACGGCCTCACCGCCCCGAACGGCACCGCCCAGCAAGCGGTCGTCCGGCAGGCGCTGGCCGACGCGGGCCTGCGCGCCGACCAGGTCGACGCCGTGGAGGCACACGGTACCGGCACCGCCCTGGGCGACCCCATCGAGGCGCAGGCGCTGCTGGCGACGTACGGGCAGGGGCGGCCGGCGGACCGGCCGCTGTGGCTCGGGTCGCTGAAGTCGAACATCGGCCACACCCAGGCGGCCGCCGGTGTCGCCGGGGTGCTGAAGGTGATCCTGGCGCTGCGCCACGACACGCTGCCCCGCACCCTGCACGTGGACCGGCCGACCCCCCAGGTGGATTGGGCCTCCGGCGCGGTGTCCCTGCTGACCGAGGCGGTGCCGTGGCCGGCGGGCGACGAGCCACGCCGGGCAGCGGTCTCCTCCTTCGGTATCAGCGGCACCAACGCCCACGTGATCGTCGAGCAGGCCCCGCCCACCGTGCACGAGTTGCACGACCACCCCTCCGACGAGGTCACCGTCCCGCTGTTCCTGTCGGCCCGGAGCACCACCGCGCTCGGCGCGCAGGCCGGCCGGCTGCGGGCCCGGCTGATCGAGGCACCCGACCTGGACATCGCCGAGGTCGGGTACACCCTGGCCGGTAGCCGGGCGCACTTCGAGCACCGGGCCGTCGTCGTCGGGGAGAGCCGGGCCGAGGCGCTCGACGCCCTCGCCGCGTTGGCCCGGGGCGAGGAGCACCCGTCGCTGCTGCGGGGCCGGGCCGCCACCGAGGGCGGGGTCGCGTTCGTCTTCCCCGGGCAGGGCTCGCAGTGGGCCGAGATGGCCGACGAGCTGCTGGACCGCTCCCCGGCGTTCCGCGCCAGCGCCGAGGAGTGTGACACGGCGCTGCGGGCGTACCTCGACTGGTCGGTGCTGGACGTGCTCCGGTGCGAACCGGACGCACCGTCACTGAGCCGGGTGGACGTGGTCCAGCCGGTGCTGTTCACGATGATGGTGTCGCTGGCCGCGGCCTGGCGGGCGCTGGGCGTGCACCCCGCCGCCGTGGTCGGCCACTCCCAGGGAGAGATCGCGGCGGCCTACGTGGCCGGTGGCCTCACCCTCGACGACGCCGCGCGGATCGTCGCGCTGCGCAGCCAGGCGTGGCTGCGGCTGGCCGGTCAGGGCGGAATGGCGGCCGTGTCGCTGCCGGTTGACCAGCTCCGCGCCCGACTGGCCCGCTTCGGCGACCGGCTCTCAGTCGCGGCCGTCAACAGTCCCGGGACGGCCGCGGTCAGCGGCTACCCCGACGCGCTCGCCGACCTCGTCGAGGAGCTGACCGCCGAGGAGGTGCACGCGCGGGCCATCCCCGGGGTGGACACGGCCGGGCACTCCGCGCAGGTGGACGTGCTCAAGGACCATCTGATGGCGGTCCTCGCCCCGGTGTCGCCGCGTAGCTCGCAGATCCCGTTCTTCTCCACCGTCACCGGCGGGCTGCTGGACACCGCGCAGCTCGACGCCGACTACTGGTACCGCAACATGCGTGATCCGGTGGAGTTCGAGCAGGCCACCAGGGCAATGCTCGCCGAGGGGCACCGGGCGTTCCTGGAGCCCAGCCCGCATCCGATGCTCGCGGTGTCGGTGCAGGGCACGGCGGCGGACGTCAACGCCACGGTGGCGGTGCTGGGGACGCTGCGGCGCGGCAAGGGCGGTGCCCGGGGCTTCGGGGTCGCGCTCGGTCTCGCCCATGCGCACGGTGTCGAGATCGACGCCGCGGTGCTCTTCGGCACCGACTCTCGCCGGGTCGACCTGCCGACGTACCCGTTCCAGCGGGAACGGTACTGGTACCAGGCACCGGCCGTGGCCGGGAACCTCGCCTCCGTCGGTCTCAGCGGCACTGACCATCCGCTGCTCGGCGGCGCCGTCGAGTTGCCTGACCAGGGCGGTCAGGTGTACTCGGCCCGGCTCGGTCCCCGCAGCCACCCGTGGCTTACCGAGCACACCCTGCTGGGCACGGCGATCCTGCCCGGCGCCGCCTACGCCGAGCTGGCTCTCTGGGCGGGACGGCGCAACGGGGGCGAGCGAATCGAGGAGCTCACCCTGGACGCGCCGCTGGTGCTGGCCGACGACGGGGCGGTGCAGGTCCGGCTGGTGGTCGGCCAGGCGGACGCGGACGGACGGCGGCAGCTCACCGTCCACTCCCGCGTCGATGGGGCGGAACCGGACACCGCGTGGACCCGGCACGCCCAGGGCACCCTCGGCCCGGCCGACCCCGCCGACGCCGACCCCGCCGACGCCGGTACGCCGGAGCCGACCTGGCCGTCGGCCGGCGCGGAACCCGTCGACGTGGCGGACATGTACGACCGCTTCGCCGACCGGGGCTACCAGTACGGGCCGCTGTTCCGGGGGGTACGGGCCGCCTGGCGGGCCGGCGACACCGTGTACGCCGAGGTGGCCCTGCCCACCCCGCAGGCCGGGCAGCCCCGCTTCGGGATCCACCCGGCGCTGCTCGACGCCGCGTTCCAGGTGATGAGCCTAGGCGCGTTCTTTCCCGAGGACGGGCAGCTGCGGATGCCGTTTGCGCTGCGCGGCGTGTCGTCGTCCGGCGGTGCCGCCGACCGGCTGCGGGTCACGGTCAGCCCGGCAGGCGACGACGCGGTGCGGATCGTCTGCGCCGACGAGCAGGGCCGCCCGGTGGTGGCGGTCGACTCGCTGCTGGTGCGTCCGGTCCCGGTGGCGGCGCTCACCTCGGGTGCTCCCGGCACCGGGGACGGCGTGCTGTACCAGGTGACCTGGGCCGCCCGGCCGGCCCTGACCGCCGTACCGGTCCAGCGCTGGGCGGTCGTCGGTGGCGACGACCACGGGCTGACCGGGGGGCTGGCCCGGGCCGGCACGGTCTGCGACCCGTACCCGGATCTGGCCGCCCTGGTCGCGGCGGTGGCTGAGGGCGCGACGGTGCCCGACGTTGTCGCCGTGCCGGTCGCCGCCGGGGCGCCGGTCGGGCCGGACGCGGTCCGCGCGGTCGTGCTCCGGACCCTGGAGCTGACCCGGTCGTGGCTCGCGGTCGACGGCCGGCTGGGCGCGGCCACCCTGGCGTTCGTCACCACCGGGGCCGTGTCGGTCGGCGACGGACCCGAGCAGGTCGATCCGGTCCCCGCCGCCGTGTGGGGGCTGGTGCGGTCCGCCCAGTCCGAGGAACCGGACCGGTTCGTCCTCGTCGACGTGGACGCCGACCCGGCCGCCGCGCAGGCCCTGCCGGCCGCGCTGGCCACCGGGGAACCGCAGGTGGCGGTGCGCGCCAAAACGGCGTACGTGCCCCGGTTGACCCGGCCCCGGCCCCGGCCCGACGGCCCGCTGACGCCCCCGACCGACGTCGCCTGGCGGCTCGCCGCCGGTGGGCAGGGCACCCTGGACGGCCTGGCGCTGGTGCCGGCCTCGGACGCCGAGGCGCCGTTGCCGGCCGGCCACGTCCGGGTCGCGGTCCGCGCCGCCGGGGTCAACTTCCGGGACACCCTCATCGCCCTCGGCCTGTACCCGGGCAACCCGGTGCTGGGCGCGGAGGGCGCTGGGGTGATCACCGAGGTCGCGCCGGACGTGACCGGGATCGCCCCCGGCGACCGGGTGCTGGGCATGTGGACCGGCGGGTTCGGCCCGGTGGCCGTCGCCGACGCCCGGATGGTCGCCCCGGTACCGGCCGGCTGGTCGTTCGCCGAGGCCGCGTCCGTGCCGGCCGTGTTCCTCACCGCCCACTACGCACTCACCCGGCTCGCCGGGATCCGCCCCGGACAGTCGCTGCTGGTGCACGCCGGCGCCGGCGGGGTCGGCATGGCGACCCTCCGACTCGCTCGGCAGCTGGGCGTGGAGGTCTACGCCACGGCCAGCCGGGGCAAGTGGGAGGTCCTGCGTGGCCTCGGCCTCGACGACGCGCACATCGCCGACTCACGCAGCCTCGACTTCGCCGACCAGGTCCTGGCGGCCACCGGCGGGCGGGGCGTGGACGTGGTGCTGAACTCCCTCGCTGGGGAGTTCGTGGACGCCTCCCTGCGGCTGCTGCCGCGCGGCGGTCACTTCCTGGAGCTGGGCAAGGCCGACATCCGTGACCCCGAACGGATCGCCGCCGGGCACCCGGGCGTCGACTACCGGGCGTTCGACCTCGTACAGGCCGGGCCGGAGCTGGTCGGGCAGCTGCTCGGGGAGCTGATGGCGCTCTTCGACGCGGGCGTGCTGCGGCCACTGCCGCTGACCGTCCGGGACGTGCGTCGGTCCCGGGACGCGTTCCGCCTGATCAGCCAGGCCCGGCACGTCGGCAAGGTGGTGCTGACCATGCCGCCCGCGTTCGACCCGTACGGCACGGTGCTGATCACCGGCGGTACCGGTACGCTCGGCAGCGCCGTCGCTCGGCACCTGGTCGCCCGGCACGGGGTCCGGCACCTGGTGCTGGCCAGCCGGGGTGGACCTGCCGGCGAGGGCGCGTCCGCGCTCGTCGAGGAGCTGGCTACGGCCGGCGCGTCGGCCGTCGTCGTCACCTGCGACGTCGCCGACCGGGAGGCGCTGCGCGGCCTGCTCGACGGCATCCCGGCCGCGTACCCGCTCACCGCCGTCGTGCACACCGCCGGTGCCCTCGACGACGCCACCATGACCGCGCTGACCCCCGGGCAGGTGGACGCCGTGCTGCGGCCCAAGGCCGATGCGGTGATCAACCTGCACGAGCTGACCCGGGATCTGGACCTGTCCGCGTTCGTGCTGTTCTCCTCGGCGGCGGCCCTGTTCGGCAGCCCCGGTCAGGGCAACTACGCGGCAGCCAACGGGTTCGTCGACGCGTTCGCCCAGTACCGGCGTGCGCAGGGACTCCCGGCGGTGTCGCTGGCCTGGGGCCTGTGGGCGGAGAGCAGTCGGATGGCCGGGCACCTCGACCAGGAGGGGATGCGCCGCCGGATGGCCCGGGGCGGCGTGCTGCCGCTCAACGTCGACCAGGGCCTGGCCCTGTTCGACGCCGCGCAGCGGGTGGACGAGGCGCTCCAGGTCCCGATCCGGCTCACCGTCGGCGCGCTACGGGCCGCCGGCCCCGTCCCGGCGTTCCTGTCCGACCTGGTGCCGACTGCGGCGACCGGCAGCGCGGCCGGCGCCGTGGCCCGCGACGACGGGGAGCGCACCCTCGCCGACCGGCTCGCCGGGCTGACCGCCGACGAGCAGCGGGACGTGGTGCTGGAGACCGTCCGAGGGCACGCCGCAGCTGTCCTCGGGCACACCGATCCGCAGACCGTCGACGCCGACCGGGCCTTCCGGGAGATCGGCTTCGACTCCCTGACGGCGGTGGAACTGCGCAACCGGCTCGCCACCGCGTCCGGGCTGCGCCTGCCGGCGACGCTGGTCTTCGACCACCCCACCCCGGATGCTCTCGCCACGCACCTGCTCGCCGCCCTCGCACCCGAGCCGGCCACGGCGCAGGTGCCGTTGCTGGCCGAGTTGAGCCGGCTGGAGGCAGCCCTGGCCGGCACCGACGGGGCCATCTTCGATGAGCTGGACGACCTGGTGCGGCGGGAGATCGGCGTCCGGCTCGCGGCGCTGCCCGGCCGGTGGGGTGCCATCTGGGACGACGCGGCCGAACCCGACGGCGCCGAGGCGGCCGAGATGCTGGAGTCCGCCGCCGACGACGACATCTTCGCGTTCATCGATGAGCGGTTCCGCACCTCCTGACCGGCGCTCGGGACGGCGACGAGACGGACGGAACCGACGGACAAGGATGGGTTTGGGCATGTCGGACGAGCAGAAGCTCCGCGAGTACCTGAAGTGGACCACCACCGAACTCACCCGGGTCTCCGACCGGCTGCGCGCGGTCGAGTCGCGGGCGCACGAGCCGATCGCGATCGTCGGGATGGCCTGCCGCTACCCGGGCGGGGTCAGCTCCCCGGAGGAGCTGTGGGAGTTGGTGGCCTCGGGTACGGACGCGATCTCCCCGTTTCCCGACGACCATGGCTGGGACGGCCACGCGCTGTACGACCCGGACCCGGCGGCCGCGGGGCGTACCTACTGCCGGGAGGGTGGCTTCCTCGACGGGGTCGGTGACTTCGACGCCGCCTTCTTCGGCACCTCGCCCCGCGAGGCGCTGACCATGGACCCGCAACAGCGGCTGCTGCTGGAGACCTCCTGGGAAGCACTGGAGCGCGCCGGTATCCCCCCTGACCTGCTGCGTGGCAGCCGTACCGGAGTGTTCGTCGGGGCCTGGCACAACGGCTACACCGACCTGGCCGGGCAACCCTCGGCAGAACTGGAGGGGCACCTGCTGACCGGCGGCGTGGTCAGCTTCACCTCCGGGCGCATCTCGTATCTGTTGGGCCTGGAGGGCCCGGCGGTCACCGTGGACACCGCCTGCTCGTCGTCGCTGGTGGCCCTCCACCTGGCGGTACGGGCGCTGCGGCAGGGGGAGTGCGACCTGGTACTGGCCGGCGGGGCCACGGTGCTGGCCGACCCGGCGGTGTTCGTACAGTTTTCCCGGCAACGGGGGCTGGCCCCAGACGGCCGCTGCAAGGCGTTCGCCGACGCGGCGGACGGGTTCGGGCCGGCCGAGGGAGTCGGCATGCTGGTCGTGGAGCGGCTCTCCGACGCTGTCCGGCACGGGCGCCGGGTGCTGGCCCTGGTCACTGGCACAGCGGTCAATCAGGACGGGGCCAGCAACGGGCTCACCGCGCCCAGCGGCCCGGCCCAGGAACGGGTGTTGCGGCAGGCGCTGGTTGACGCCCAGGTGCCGGCGGCGGACGTCGACGTGATCGAGGCCCACGGCACGGGTACCCGGCTCGGCGACCCGATCGAGGCGCGGGCCCTGATGGCCGTCTACGGTGCCGGCCGGCCCGCCGACCGGCCGCTCTGGCTCGGCTCACTGAAGTCGAACATCGGCCACACCCAGGCCGCCGCCGGAGTCGGTGGGGTGATCAAGACAGTGCTGGCGATGCGGCACGGGATCCTGCCGCCGACCCTGCACGTGGACACCCCGACCACCGAGGTCGACTGGTCGACCGGTCAGCTTGCCCTGCTGCGCGAGGCGAGGCCGTGGCCGCAGACGGACCGGCCGCGCCGCGCCGGGGTCTCCTCCTTCGGGGTCAGCGGCACCAACGCCCACGTGGTGCTTGAGCAGGCCCCCGCGTCTGCCGATCCGACCGCCACGACCGGCACCCCGCTGCCGGTGGTGCCGCTGGTGCTCTCCGCCCGGTCGGCGGCGGCGCTGGCCGGGCAGGCCCGGCGGTTGCGCGACACCCTGGCGGCCACCCCGGCCCCCGACCTGGCCGCCACCGGCCTCGCACTGGCCACCACCCGGTCCGTCTTCGACCACCGGGCGGTGGTGACGGCCACCGACCGGCAACCGGCGCTCGACGCGCTGGATCTGCTGGCCACGGGCGAACCCGGCCCCACCGTGACGACCGGTCTCGCCGCGCCGACCGGGCGGACCGTCTTCGTCTTCCCCGGCCAGGGCACGCACTGGGCCGGCATGGCCGCCGACCTGCTCGACGAGGCACCGGTCTTCGCCGAGTCGATGGCCCGCTGCGAGCAGGCGCTGGCGGCGTACACCGCCTGGAAGCTAGGCGACGTGGTCCGGGGCACTGCCGGCAGCCCGCCGCTGGAGCGCGTCGACGTGCTCCAGCCGGCTTCCTGGGCGGTGATGGTGTCCCTGGCCGAGCTGTGGCGCTCGCTCGGCGTCGAGCCGGACGCGGTGGTCGGCCACTCCCAGGGCGAGATCGCCGCCGCCGTGGTGTGCGGCGCGTTGACCCTGGCCGACGCCGCCCGGGTGGTCGCGCTGCGGTCCCAGGTCATCGGCCGGGTGCTCTCCGGCCCTGGTGGCATGGCCTCGGTCCAGCTCCCGGCCGACCAGGTCGCGCCTCGGCTGGCTGACTGGGCGGGGCGGCTCGACGTGGCTGCCGTCAACGGGCCGCAGTCCACCGTGGTCGCCGGGTACGCCGACGCGGTCACCGCCCTGGTCGCGGCGTACGAGGCGGAGCAGGTCCGGGTCCGGCGGATCCCGGTGGACTACGCCTCCCACTCGGCGCACGTCGAGCGGCTGCGCGACGACCTGCTCACCGCCCTCGGCCCCGTGGCCGCCCGCCCGGCGCAGATCCCCTTCTACTCCACAGTGGATGTCGCCCGGATCGACACCACCGCCCTGGACGCCGGGTACTGGTACCGGAACCTCCGCGGTCAGGTCCGCTTCGCGGAGACCGTCGGGCTACTGCTCGACGCCGGGCACCGCACCTTCGTGGAGGCCGCCGCGCACGCCGTCCTCGTTCCCGGCATCCAGCAGATCGCGGACGCGGCCGGCGTCCGGGTGGTGGCCGTCGGGTCGCTGCGCCGGGACGCGGGCGGCCTGGCCCGGTTCCTGACCTCGGCGGCCGAAGCGTTCACCCAGGGGGTGGCCGTGGACTGGTCCCGGGCCCTGGCCGGTACCGCCCGCACCGCCGTGGACCTGCCCACCTACGCCTTCCAGCGGCAGCGCTACTGGCTGGAGCCCGCCGCTCCGGCCACCGCCGCGACGACAGTGGACGGCTGGCGGTACCGGGTCGGCTGGAAGCGGCTGGCGCACACCGGTGGCCCGCTGACCGGACGGTGGCTGCTGGTCACCGCCGGGGACCAGCCGGCGGAGCCGGTCGAGGCGGCCACGGCTGCGCTCACCGCGCGGGGCGCGCAGGTGCGGCACCTGAGCGTCGATCCGGTCACCGCCGACCGGGCCGCCCTCGCCGCGCTGCTCACCACCACCGCCGGCCCGGACACCGAGGGCGTGCTGTCCCTGCTCGGCACCGACCGTCGTCCGCACCCCGAGCACCCGGCCGTCGCCGTCGCCACCACCGCGACCTTGCTGCTCACCCAGGCCGTCGCTGACGCCCTGCCTGCGGCCCGGCTGTGGACCGTCACCCGGGGCGCGGTCGCCGTCGCGCCGACCGAGACCGCCGACGACCACCAGGCGCAGGTCTGGGGGTTCGGCCGCGTCGCAGCGCTCGAACTGCCCCGGTCGTGGGGCGGACTTGTCGACCTGCCCACCGCGGCGGACGGGCCGGTCTGGGACCTGCTGGTCGACCTGCTGACCGGCGCGGAAGACCAGGTCGCGCTGCGTGGCGCGGTCGCGTACGGCCGTCGGCTGCGGCGCGCGCCCACGCTGCCCCAGAAGCGCGCGTACCGGCCCCGGGGCACCGTCCTGGTCACCGGCGGCACCGGCGCGCTCGGCGCGCACGTGGCCCGCCGGCTGGCCGCCGACGGGGCCGCGCACCTCGTGCTGACCAGCCGGCGCGGGTCGGACGCCCCGGGCACGTCCGACCTGGTCGAGGAGTTGCGCGCGCTGGGCGTCGAGGTGACCGTGGCCGCCTGCGACGTCGCGGACCGGGCCGCCGTGGCGGAGCTGCTCGCCGGCCTGCCCGCCGACCCGCCGCTGACCGCTGTGTTCCACACGGCGGGCGTCGCGCACTCGGTGCCGATCGACGAGACCGGTCTGCCCGAGGTCGCCGAGGTGTTCGCCGGGAAGGTCGCCGGGGCCCGGCACCTCGACGAGCTCACCCGGCGGTACGACCTGGACGCCTTCGTCCTGTACTCCTCGAACGCGGGCGTGTGGGGCAGCAGCGGGCAGAGCGCGTACGGGGCGGCCAACGCGGCCCTGGACGCGCTCGCCGAACGGCGTCGCGCCGAGGGCCACATCGCCACCTCTGTCGCCTGGGGCCTGTGGGGCGCGGGTGGCATGGGGGACGGCGCCGCCGGGGACTACCTCAGCCGCCGGGGCCTGCGGCCGATGCCGCCCGAGCGGGGCGTGGACGCCCTGCTGGCGGCCCTGGACCGGGACGAGACCTTCGTCGCCGTCGCCGATGTGGACTGGGCCCTGTTCACTGCCGGGTTCACCGCGTTCCGGCCCAGCGCGCTGATCGGCGACCTGCCGGAGGTCGGTGCCGCGCTGGCCGCCGCCGTGTCGCCGGGGGCGGCACCCGCCGACAACGACCTGCCGCAGCGGCTCGCCGCGGCGGCCCCGCAGGAACGCCACCGGATCCTGCTCGACCTCGTCCGCCGGCACGTCGCCGCCGTCCTCGGGCACCCCGGCCCGGAGCACGTCGGCCCGGACGCCGCGTTCCGGGAGATCGGCTTCGACTCGCTCACCGCCGTCGACCTGGCCAAGCGGCTCAAGGCCGCGGTCGGCGTGCCGCTGCCGGCGACGCTGGTCTTCGACCATCCCACCGCGACGGCGGTCGCCGGGCATCTGGACGGGCTGGTGGCGCCCGCGCCAACCGGCGGCGAACCCGGTGAGGCCGAGGTCCGGCGGGCGTTGGCCACCCTGCCGCTGGCCCGACTGCGTGACGCCGGGCTGCTGGACGGCCTGCTCGCGCTGGCCGGGCTGCGCGACGACGCGGTGCCGTCCCGGCCCGACCCGGTCACCGACGAGATCGACGACCTCGACTCGGAGGAACTGGTGCGTATGGCGCTGGACAGCGCCGGCTCCTGACCCGCCCGACCCCTTCCTCAAGGAGCCCACCCATGGCCATGCCCCCCGACAAGGTGATCGAGGCGCTGCGGACCTCCGTCAAGGAGACCGAGCGGCTGCGCCGACAGCACCGGGAACTGCTCGCAGCGCTCCACGAGCCCGTCGCCGTGCTGGGGATGGCCTGCCGCTACCCGGGCGGGGTGGCCTCCCCCGAGGACCTGTGGCGGCTGGTCGCGTCGGGCACCGACGCGATCGGTGACTTCCCCGCCGACCGGGGCTGGGACGTCGACGCGGTGTTCGACCCGGATCCCGAGTCGCCGCACACCACCTACTGCCGGCAGGGCGGGTTCCTCACCGGGGCGGGCGACTTCGACGCCGCCTTCTTCGGGATCTCCCCGCACGAGGCGATCGTGATGGACCCGCAGCAGCGGCTGCTGCTGGAGGTGTCCTGGGAGGCGCTGGAGCGCGCCGGGACGGATCCGCGCAGCCTGCGCGGCTCCCGGACCGGGGTGTACGTCGGCGCCGCCCACCAGGGGTACGCGACCGACCCGTCGCAGGTGCCCGAGGGGTCGGCGGGCTTCCGGCTGACCGGCAGCGCGGACGCCGTCCTGTCCGGACGGATCTCGTACGTACTCGGGCTGGAGGGCCCGGCGCTGACCGTCGAAACGGCCTGCTCGTCCTCGCTGGTCGCGGTGCACCTGGCGGTGCAGGCGCTGCGCCGCGGGGAGTGTGGGCTGGCGCTGGCCGGTGGAGTGGCCGTGATGCCGGACCCGGCGGCCTTCGTCGAGTTCTCCCGGCAGCGGGGCCTGGCGGCCGACGGCCGCTGCAAGGCCTTCGGCGCGGGCGCGGACGGCACCGGCTGGGCGGAGGGCGTCGGCGTCCTGGTTCTGCAACGCCTCTCCGACGCCGTCCGTGACGGCCGTTGGGTGCTGGGGCTGATTCGGGGCTCGGCGGTCAACCAGGACGGTGCCAGCAACGGGCTGACCGCCCCGAGCGGCCCGGCCCAGCAGCGGGTCATCCGGCTGGCCCTGGCCGACGCCAGGCTCGGTTCCGACCAGGTCGACGTGGTCGAGGCGCATGGCACCGGTACCCGGCTCGGCGACCCGATCGAGGCGCAGGCCCTGCTCGCCACCTACGGCGCCGACCGGGACCAGGACCGGCCGCTCTGGCTCGGCTCACTGAAGTCCAACATCGGCCACGCCCAGGCGGCGGCCGGCGTCGGCGGACTGATCAAGATGCTGATGGCGATGCGGGCCGAGGCGATCCCACCCACCCTGCACGCCGAGGTGCCGACCCCGCTGGTCGACTGGTCCACCGGGGCAGTCCGGCTGGCGACCGGGGCGGTGCCCTGGCCGGCGGTGTCCGGGGCGCCCCGACGGGCCGCGATCTCCGCGTTCGGCGTCAGCGGCACCAACGCCCACGTGATCGTCGAGCAGCCGCCCGCACCCTCCACCGCCGCCCCGGCCCCGCCCGCCGGGGCGGCCCCTCCGACGGCCCTGCCGCTGATGCCATGGGTGCTCTCCGCCCGCACCGAAGCCGCGCTGCGCGCCCAGGCCGATCGCCTGCGTGCGCACCTGGCTGCGGCCACCGAACCGGACCCACTGGACGTCGGGTTCTCCCTGGCCACCACCCGGGCCGCCCTGGCCCACCGGGCGGTACTGTTGGCACCCGACGGGGACGGCCTGCGCCACGCCCTCGACGCGCTGGCCGCCAGCGGCCCCGCACCCGGCCTGGTCCGGGACACGGTACGGCGCGATGGCGGGACCGCCTTCCTCTTCACCGGGCAGGGCAGCCAGCGGGTGGGTGCGGCGCGGGAGCTGTACGGGGCCTACCCGGCCTTCGCCGCCGCCCTGGACCAGCTCGTCGCCGGGCTGGACCGGTACCTCGACCGTCCCCTTCTGCGGGTGCTCTTCGCCGAGCCGGACTCGGCCGACGCCCGGCTGCTGGACGGCACCCGGTACGCGCAGGCCGCCCTCTTCGCCGTCGAGGTGGCGCTGTTCCGGCTGCTCGACGGCTGGGGGGTGCGCCCCGACGCGCTGCTCGGCCATTCGGTGGGCGAACTGGCCGCTGCCCACGTTGCCGGGGTGCTCGCCGTCGACGACGCGTGCGCGCTGGTCGCGGCGCGCGGGCGGCTGATGGGCGAGCTGCCGCCAGGCGGCGCGATGGTGGCGGTCCGGGCCACCGAGGCCGAGGTCGCGCCGCTGCTGGCCGGGCATGGGGACCGGGCCGCCGTGGCTGCGGTCAACGGGCCTCGCGCGGTCGTCCTCTCCGGCGACGAGCAAATCGTGCTGGCCGTCGCCGAGCGCTGCGCCGCCCTCGGCCACAAGGCGAAGCGCCTCACCGTCAGCCACGCGTTTCACTCGCCCCTGATGGACCCGATGCTGGAGCCGTTCCGGCAGGTGGCGCGGGGCCTCACCTACCACCCCCCGCGTATCCCGGTGGTGTCGAACGTGACCGGTCGGTTCGCCACCGCCGAGGAGCTGCGCGACCCCGAGTACTGGGTCCGGCACGTCCGCCGGCCCGTCCGGTTCCGTGACGGGGTGCACGCGGCCCGGGACCGGGGTGTCGCCACCTTCGTCGAACTCGGCCCCGACGGGGTGCTGTGTGGGCTGGCCGAGGAGAGCCTCACCGACACCGACACCGACACCGACACCGGGCGGGAGCCGGTGCTGGTACCGCTGCTGCGCCCCGGCCGGCCGGAGGCGGTCACCCTGCTGACCGCGCTCGCCACCGCGTACGCGGGCGGCACCGAACTGGACTGGTCCCGGCTCTTCGCCGGCACCGGCGCCCGCCGGGTCGAGCTGCCCACGTACGCCTTCCAGCACCGGCGGTACTGGGTGTCCCCGCCCGCCCCGCCGGTCCCGCGCGTCGACGACTGGCGGTACCGGATCGACTGGCGGTCTCTGCCGCCGCCGGCCGTCGACCCCGGTTCGCGGAGTGGGCACTGGATCCTCCTGGCGCCCACCCACCCGGGCCGCCCGTCGCTGCCCGGCGCGGCCGAGGCGGCCCTGCGGCGCGCCGGTGCCACGGTGACCCCGGTGACTGTGGACGCCTCCGACGTCGACCGGGACACCCTCGCCGCGCTGCTGGCCGACGCCGTCGGCGGCACCCGTCCGGACGGGTTGCTCAGCCTGCTGGGCGACGACGACCGGCCGCATCCCCGGTTCGTCGCGGTGCCCAGCGGGGTGCTGGCGACCCTGTTCCTCACCCAGGCCCTGGCCGACCGGGCGGCGTCCGCGCCACTGTGGTGTGTGACCCGGCAGTCGGTCGCCGTGACGGCCGGCGAGGGTCCGTCAGTCGCCGGGGCCCAGCTCTGGGGCTTCGGCCGGGTCGCCGCGCTGGAACTGCCCCGGCTCTGGGGCGGCCTGGTGGATCTGCCGGCCGAGCCGGACGACCAGGACTGGGACCGGCTCCGGGCCGCCCTGACCGGCGCGGAGGACCAGGTGGCGGTCCGGGCCGGCGTCGCGTACGCCCGCCGGCTGGTCCCCGCCCCGCCGCCAGCGGCCGCGCGGTCCTGGCGTCCACACGGCACGGTGCTGGTGACCGGCGGCACCGGGGCGCTCGGCGCGCACACCGCCCGCTGGCTGGCGCGCGCCGGGGCGGCGCACCTCGTGCTCACCAGCCGCCGGGGCGACGACGCCCCCGGTGCCGCCGCGTTGCGGGCGGAACTGACCGCGCTCGGCGCCTCGGTGACCGTGGTCGCCTGCGACGTCGCCGACCGGGCGGCGGTGGCCGACCTGCTCGCCGATCTGCCTGCCGACGCGCCGCTCACCGCGGTCTTCCACGCGGCGGGCGTGCCGCAGGTGTCACCACTGTGCGAGACCAGCGCGGAGTCGTTCGCCGAGGTCTGCGCCGGAAAGGTCGCCGGGGCGGTGCACCTGCACGACCTCACCGGCGACCTGAACGCCTTCGTCACCTTCGCGTCCGCCGCCGGGGTGTGGGGCAGCGGCGGGCAGTGCGCGTACGCGGCAGCCAACGCCGCCCTCGACGCGCTCGCCGCGCGCCGCCGCGCCGCCGGGCTGCCCGCCACCTCCGTCGCCTGGGGCGTCTGGGGTGGGGCCGGGATGGGCGAGGGCGTGGGGGAGGAGTACCTGCGCCGGCGGGGCGTGCGCGCGATGGCCCCGGGGGCCGCGCTCACCGCACTCGGGCGGATCCTGGACGCCGACGAGACCGGGGTGACTGTTTCCGACACGGACTGGGCCCGGTTCGCCGCCGGGTTCGCCGCCGCCCGACCCGCCCCGCTGCTGGCTGATCTGCCGGCCGGGGAGCCTGGCCCGGCCGACCCGGCACCCGCCGACGTGCCCCCGCGACGCCTGCCGGCGACCGCCGACCGGGCCGCCCTGCTGGCCCTGGTCCTCGCCGAGGCGGCCGAGGTGCTGGGGCACGACGGCACCGACGACGTCCCGGCCGACGCGGAGTTCGCCGCCCTCGGTGTCGATTCTCTGGCCGCCGTGCACCTGCGCCGCCGGCTCGCCGCGGCCACCGGGCTGGATCTGCCGGGTGCCGTGGTCTTCGACCACGGCACCCCCGACGCCCTCGCCGCGCATCTGCACCGGTTGGGCTCGGACGTGGCCGGCGCAGCGGCCCCGTCGGCGGCTGAGAGCGCCCTGGTCGGCATGTACCGGCGGGCGGTCGGCGACGGTCGGGCCGGCGAAGCGGTGACGGTCCTCGGCACCGTCGCCACCTTCCGTCCCCTCTTCACCAGCCCGGCTGAGTTGAACGGGCGGCAGCCGACGCCGGTGCCGCTCGCTACCGGGGCGGGCGGCCCTCTGCTGATCTGCTGCGCGGGCACCGCCGTGGCGTCCGGCCCCCGGGAGTTCACGGCCTTCGCCGCGGCGTTGGCCGGCCAGCGCGACGTCGCCGTGCTGCCGCAGACCGGCTTCCTGCCCGGCGAGCCGCTGCCCGCCGGGCTGGACGCCCTGCTCGACGCCCAGGCCGACGCCGTCCGGGCGTACGCCGCCGGGAGAGCCTTCGTCCTGGTGGGCCACTCCGCCGGGGCGAACATGGCACACGCGCTGGCGTTGCACCTGGAGGCCCGGTGCAGCGGGCCGGTGGCCCTGGTGCTGATGGACATCTACACGCCCGCCGCCCCCGGGGCGATGGGGATGTGGCGGGAGGAGATGCTGGCCTGGGCCACCGAACGGTCCGTCCTGCCGGTCGACGACACCCGGTTGACCGCCATGGGCGCGTACCACCGGATGCTCCTGGACTGGGTGCCCCGGCCGACCCGGGCGCCCGTCCTGCACCTGTACGCCGGCGAGCCGATGGGCACCTGGCCGGACGACGCCAGGCAGGACTGGCGCTCGCACTGGGCCGGCGCGCACACCAGCACCGAGGTGCCCGGCACCCACTTCTCGATGATGACCGAACACGCGGCGGTCACCGCCGCGACCGTGCACACGTGGCTCGACGAGGTGTGCCCGAACCGCGTGCCGTGACCCGTCCGGTCCGGTCCGTCCCCGCTGACCCGACGACAGCAGGAGGAAACGCAGATGACCACAGCCCTCATTGACGGAGACCCCGCGACCTGGGCTCGCCGGCTGCAACTGACCCGCGCGGCGCAGTGGTTCGCCGGCAACCACGGCGACCCGTACGCGCTGATCCTGCGGGCGGAGACCGACGACCCCACCCGGTACGAGCAACAGGTGGTCGCGCACGGGCCGCTGTTCCGCAGCGACCACCTGGACACCTGGGTGACCGGGGACGCCGCGTTGGCCGGCGAGGTGCTGACCGACGACCGGTTCGGCTGGCTGAACCGGTCCGGGCACCGCCCCGCCGAGCAGACCCTGCCGCTGGCCGGTACCGCGCTGGACTACGGGCCGGAGACGCGGCGGCGACTCGACGCGCTCACCGGGCTCGGCGGCCCGGTCCTGCGCACCGACGCCGAAGGGCTGCGGATCCGGGTCGAGAAGAGCACCCTGACCCTGCTCGACGGGGCCGGGACCGACGTGGACCTCGCCACCCTGGCCCGCCGACTGACCGCGTCGGTCCTGGCCGACCTGCTCGGGGTGCCGGCCGGTCGGCAGGGCCGGTTCGAGCAGACCCTGGCCGCCGCCGGTCGGACCCTGGACAGCCGGCTCTGCCCGCAGACCGTGGCGCACGCCCTGGCCATGGCGGCCGCCACCGCCGAACTGGCCGGCCTGCTCGCCGAGGCGTCCGCAGCGACCCAGGGCGCGTCCGCGGCCGGCCCGGCCACTGACGTGCGGGCCGACGACCGGGTGACCGCCAGGCTTGCCCTGGCGGTCGGCACCGCCGAACCGGCGACGACCCTGCTCTGCAGCGCGGTCCGGGCACTGCTGGACCGGCCCTCGCAGTGGGCCCTGCTCCGTGCCGACCCCGACCTGGCCGCCGTCGCCGTCGAGGAGACCCTGCGCTGGTTCCCTCCGGTGCGTCTGGAGAGCCGGGTCGCGCTGGAGGACGTCACCGTCGTCGGGCAGCTCGTCCCGGCGGACGGTCACCTGGTCGTGCTGGTCGCCGCCGCGAACCGGGCGGTGCTCGCGGCGGGCGACCCCGGCCGGGACGGCTTCGACCTGACCCGCCCGGCGGCCCCGGCGCTCGGACTCGTCGGGGTGCCGCACCTGGCCGGGGCGGGGGAACTGATTCGGCTCGTCGTCACGACCGCCCTGCGGACCCTGGCCGAGGCGGCACCCACGCTGCGGCCGGCCGGGCGCGGGGTCCGGTGGCGACGCTCGCCCGTCCTGCTCGGCCACGCCCGGCTCCCGGTCACCCGGGACGGCGGCACCCCTGAGCCCGATGACCGCCCGGCGACGAAAGAGGCCACCTGATGCGGGTTTTGATCACGTCCTTCGCGCACAACACCCACTACTACAGCCTGGTACCGCTTGCCTGGGCGCTGCGTGCGGCCGGCCACGAGGTCCGGGTGGCGAGCCAGCCCTCGCTCACCGACACCATCGTGACGTCCGGGCTGACCGCCGTCCCGGTCGGCGACGACCAGGCGATCATCGACCTGCTTACCGAGATCGGTGGCGACCTGGTGCCGTACCAGCGGGGCCTGGACTTCACCGAGACCCGGCCCGAGGTGCTGACCTGGGAGTACCTGCTCGGCCAGCAGACGATGCTCACGGCGCTGTGCTTCGCCCCGCTCAACGGAGACTCCACCATGGACGACATGGTCGCGCTGGCCCGCTCCTGGCAGCCGGACCTGGTTCTCTGGGAGCCGTTTACCTACGCCGGGCCGGTCGCGGCCCGGGTCGTCGGGGCGGTGCACGCCCGGCTGCTCTGGGGGCCCGACGTGGTGGGCAACTCCCGGCGGCTGTTCACCGAGGCGCTGGCGGGGCTGCCGGCCGAGCAGCGCGAGGACCCGATGGCCGAATGGCTGCGCTGGACGCTGCACCGGTACGGCTGCCAGATCGGCGAGGACGAGGTGGAGACCCTGGTCACCGGCGAGTGGACCGTCGACCCCACACCAGGGAGCACCGGCCTGCCCGTCCCCGGTCGCCGGGTGGCCATGCGGTACGTGCCGTACAACAGTCCGTCGGTGGTGCCCGAGTGGGTGGCCAAGGCCGAGCGGCCCCGGGTCTGCCTGACCCTGGGGGTGTCGAGCCGGGAGACGTACGGCAAGGACGCGGTCTCCTTCCAGGAGCTGCTCGGCGCCCTCGGCGACCTGGACGTGGAGGTCGTGGCTACGCTGAGCGACGCCCAGCGCGACCACCTCGGCGACCTTCCGGACAACGTCCGGATCTGCGACTTCGTGCCACTCGACGTGCTACTGCCGAGCTGCGCCGTGATCATCCACCACGGCGGCGCGGGCACCTGGTCGACGGCGACGCTCTACGGCGTCCCGCAGATCATGATCCCGTCGTTGTGGGACGCCCCGCTCAAGGCGCAGCAGGCGGAACGGCTCGGGGCGGGCATCGCCATCCGGCCGGAGGAGCTGACCGCCGACTCCCTGCGTGCCGCCGTGGCCCGGGTCCTCGGCGATCCGTCGATCACGGCCGCTGCCCGTCGGCAACGCGACGAGCTGCTTGCCGCACCGTCGCCGGCCGAGGTGGTCCGGATCCTGGAGTCCCTCATCGCAGCGCACCGGTCCGGCCGTCCGGCCGGCACTGCCACCGACCACTCGTGAAGGGCTGACACGATCCATGATGTACGCGGACGCCATCGCCGAGGTCTACGACCTGGTGTATCAGGGGAAAGGCAAGGACTACGCGGCGGAGGCGGAGGAGCTGACGGCGTTGGCCAGGGCCCGCCGGCCAGGTGCCCGGACGTTGCTGGACGTGGCCTGCGGTACCGGCCTGCACCTGCGGCACCTCGCCGGGCTCTTCGACGACGTGGGCGGCGTCGAGCTGGCCCCGGACATGCTGAGCATCGCCCAGCAGCGCAACCCCGGCGCGGCCCTGCACCTCGGAGACATGCGTACCTTCGACCTGGGACATCGCTACGACGTCATCACCTGCATGTTCAGCTCGGTGGGCCACCTGGGGACAACAGCCGAGCTGGACGCGACGCTGGCCCGGTTCGCCGCGCATCTGTCCCCCGGGGGTGTGGTGATCGTCGAGCCGTGGTGGTTCCCGGAGACGTTCACGCCCGGGTACGTGGGCGCGAGCCTGCTGGAGGTCGACGGCCGCACCATCTCCCGCGTCTCCCACTCGGTGCGTGAGGGCGGCACCACCCGAATCACCGTGCACTACCTGGTGGCCAGCGCCGACGGTGGGATCCGGCACTTCGACGAGAGCCATCTGATCACCCTCTTCGAGCGGGCCGACTACGAGCGCGCCTTCGCGCGGTCCGGCTTCACCACGGAGTACCTGACGCCCGGCCCGTCCGGCCGGGGCCTCTTCGTCGGCGTCCACCCCTGACCGCCCGGCCCGGCCCCCCGGGGCTCGGCCCCGGACGCCGGAACGTGACCTGACCCCTTCCCGCCCACCCGACTCCTGGGAGACACAGGTGCGAGACACCACCGAAATGAACCGCATCCTCGACGCGATCCTCGCTCCGGAGCCGGACGCGCGGGAGCTGGCCGCCCTGCCGTTGCCGCCCTCGTACCGGGCGGTGACCGTGCACAAGGACGAGACGGAGATGTTCGCGGGCCTCTCCCGCCAGGAGAAGGACCCGCGCAAGTCGTTGCACGTCGAGGAGGTGCCTGTCCCCGAACTCGGTCCCGGGGAGGCCCTCGTCGCGGTGCTGGCCAGCTCGGTCAACTACAACACCGTCTGGTCGTCGATCTTCGAACCGTTGGCCACCTTCGGTTTCCTGGAGCGGTACGGCCGTCTGTCCGAGCTGGCCCGGCGACACGACCTGCCGTACCACGTCCTCGGCTCGGACCTGGCCGGCGTGGTGCTGCGCGTCGGACCGGGGGTGAACCGCTGGCGGCCGGGCGACGAGGTCGTCGCGCACTGCCTCTCGGTGGAGCTGGAGTCCGCCGACGGCCACGGCGACACCATGCTCGACCCGGAGCAGCGCATCTGGGGTTTCGAGACCAACTTCGGCGGGCTCGCCGAGATCGCGCTGGTCAAGGCCAACCAGCTGATGCCCAAGCCGGCCCACCTGACCTGGGAGGAGGCCGCCTCGCTGGGGCTGGTCAACTCCACCGCCTACCGGCAGCTCGTCTCCGGCAACGGGGCCCGGATGAAGCAGGGCGACAACGTCCTCATCTGGGGCGCCACCGGCGGCCTCGGGGCGCACGCCACCCAGCTCGCGCTGGCTGGCGGGGCCAACCCGGTCTGCGTGGTCTCCAGTCCGCAGAAGGCCGAGATCTGCCGCCGGATGGGCGCCGAGGCCATCGTCGACCGGGTCGCCGAGGACTACCGCTTCTGGTCCGACGAGCACACCCAGAACCCCCGGGAGTGGAAGCGGTTCGGCCGGCAGATCCGGGAGCTGACCGGCGGCGAGGACGTCGACATCGCCTTCGAGCATCCCGGCCGGGAGACCTTCGGCGCCTCGGTCTACGTCACCCGCAAGGGCGGCACCGTGGTCACCTGCGCCTCGACGAGTGGCTTCGAGCACGTCTACGACAACCGGTACCTGTGGATGTCTCTGAAGCGGATCATCGGTACCCACTTCGCCAACTACCGGGAGGCGTGGGAGGCCAACCGGCTGGTCGTGAAGGGGAAGATCCACCCGACGCTGTCCCGCTGCTACCCGATGGAGGAGATCGGCCAGGCGGTGTACGACATGCACCACAACCTCCACCAGGGCAAGGTGGGTGTCCTGGCACTCGCGCCACGGTCCGGGCTCGGGGTGCGGAACGTCGAGCTGCGGGAGCGCCACCTACCCGAGATCAACCGGTTCCGCGTGCCGGAGTGAGACCTTTCACGACGGTCGGGGACAAATAGGAGAGTCAGGAAGTGTCTGCAACCTCGCACGGGCCGGACCTGGCCGGCCTGTCCGCCCGGTGCCGACGGCGAAAGACCAGCTCTGCGCGGGTGTGGCAGGGCGCAGTGCGGTACCCGTGCACGCCAGAGCGTCGACAAAGGATTGTGCGGGATCGGTTGCGGTTCGCGGGATACGATAGGTGTATCGATGGCCGCAAACGGAGATTCCCGGATTCCTGGCCCCTGTCCGTAGGCGTTGTGTGCGAGGTGGTGGGACGCATGACTGGCTCCGGCTCTCCGTCGCGAGACCACGAACTTCAGTTCTTCGAACTCCTGGCCCGGGAGGCGCCCGTCCCACGGTACGAGGAACTGGTGCAGCAGGCGCAGCGCGACGGCGTGGACCGGGCCGCGCTCGACCGGATAGTGACGGCCAAGCGGCTCGCCCTGGAGCTGCGGGAGACCGTCGGCCGGCGGTGCCGGCGCGGAGCCGAACTGGCCGCCCTCGTCGACACCGCCCGGGACCTCGCCGGGGCCCCGAATCTGGAGGCCGGGCTGCACCTGGTCGTCCGGCGGGCGCAACTGCTGCTCGCCATCGACGTGGCGTTCGTCAGCCTGGTCGACAAGGTGACCGGCGACTCCTACATCGCCTCGGCCGTCGGCGCGGCCACCACACTGAACGACGGCTTCCGGCTGCCCCGCCGGCGCGGCCTGCTCGTCCCCGTCGGCGGCGGTGAGCCGATCTCCTGGACGGCCGAATACCTTACCGACGAGCGGCTCGAACGTCACCCGGTCACCGACGGCCTGATCCGCGCGGAAGGGCTGCACGCCGTCCTGTCGGTGGCCCTGTGGGTGGACGGCCAGCACCTCGGGGACCTGCACGTCGGCCACCGGCAGATCCGGCACTTCGCCCCGGACGAGGTGGCCGCTCTGCGCCTGCTTGCCGACCTCGCGGCGACCGCCGTGAACCGGATCAGCGTGCTCTGCGACACCTTGGCCGACCTCAAGCAGGCCCAGCAGGAGGCCGCCCAGGCCCGCGCCGAGCTGAGCGCGGTCCGGGAGGTGAGCGGCCTGCAACCCGAACTGGTCCAGCTTGTCCTCGACAGCGGCGGACTGGACGACCTGGCCGCCAGCGCGGTACGTCGGCTGGGTGGGGCGTTGCAGGTCCGCGACCGGACCGGTGTCGCGCTGGCCGCGGTCGGTGGCCTCCCTGCACCCGACGAGCGGGAAGTGTCCCGCGCCCGGCTCGGCGCCCGCACCACCGGCCGGCCCGCCCGGCTGAGCACCGGCTCCTGGGTGGTGCCGGTGACCGCCAGCGCCGACGACCTCGGCTGTGTGCTGTTCCACCCCGACGAGACGTTCGACGCCGAGCGGATGGCGATCCTGCCGGCTGTCGCCCAGTCCGTCGCACTGCTGCTGACCCAGACCGTCGGAATCCGGGGTCGTCCGGGCGACCAGCTGCTGGAGGATCTGCTGGGTCCCTGGCCGGAACTGGACCGGGACGGCAAACATGGCCGCCGGACCCGGTTCGACCTGGACCGGCCGTACGTGGTGGTGGTCGCCCGGCCCGAGGGCACCGCCCCGCCCGGCGTGGTCGAACGGGCGGTCTCCGTCGCGCACGGGCTGGACGGGATGAAGGCGATGCGCGACGGACACGCGGTGCTGCTGCTGCCCGGGCACGACCCGGGAGCCCGGGCCCGGGACGTCTCCCGCGAACTGGGCGGGCTGCTCGGCCTGCCGGTCACCGCCGGCGGGGCCGGCCCGGTGCGGACCGCCGACGCGGTCAGAGGTACCTACCAGGAGGCGGCCCGGTGCGTTGACGCCCTGGCCGCGCTGGACGCGACGGGACGGGCGGCCTGCTCGCGGGACTTGGGCTTCCTCGGGCTGCTGGTGGCCGACGGCCGCGACGTCCCCGGCTTCGTCGACCGGGTCCTCGGGCCGGTGCTGAACTACGACGCCCGGCGGTTCGCCAACCTCGCCGAGACCCTGGAGGTCTACTTCGACTCGGGCGGCAGCCGAACCCGCGCGGCGGAGATGCTGCACGTCCACCCGAACACCGTCTCCCGAAGGCTGGACCGCATCGCCCAGCTCCTCGGCGACGACTGGCAGAGACCGGACCGGGCCCTCGACATGCAGCTCGCCCTGCGCCTGCACCGGGTCCGGGACCTGCTCTGCGCGGAACGCGACGACTAGGCCCCGCTCCCGGCCCGGTGGGCGGCACCCGGGCCGCCGGACGGGCCTACCGACGCCTCCTGGTGCCCCAGCATCCGCAGGGCGTGCGCCACGGACGCGAGGGTCACGTGCCGGTGCCAGCCCGGGTACGACCGACCCTCGAAGTCCTGCATCCCGACGTCGAGGCTGATGTCGGAGAAATCGGCCTCGACCCGGCGGGTGAGCCGACTCAGCCGCAGCAGCGGGCCGTACCCGGCGCCAGTCATGTTGGTCAGCCACACCTGCCGTACCCCGCGCTCGTACGTCTGCCACGTGCCGAGCAGCGTCAACGGTAGCCCGAGGGCGGCCGTCCGGATCGACCCGGCGGCGGATCCGGCGTACGAGCCGGGCGGGCGGGCGTCCGGCGTACCCGGCCAGTACACCTGCAAGGGCGCCACCAGGCTGGTGCGCCGGGCCCCAGGGCTGGCCGGGTCGATCCACTCCACCGGGCGGCGCTGGGCCCGCGCCAGGCCGAGCAGGTGTTCGGCGGAGGCCGCCGAGACCCGGGTCTTGCCCTGGCCGACCCCGGCGGCCAGCAGGGTGCAGCCCCCGCTGACCCGCAGCAGGAACGGCAACCCCGCCGCGGTGAACGCCTCCACCAGCGGGGGCAGCGCCGAGTACCGCGCGTCCATCACCACCGGACGCGGCTCGATGCCCCAGGCCGCGGCCTTCAGGACTGCCTGCACCGCCGCTCCGTCGCCGGTCGTGCCGTCCTCGTCCGCAAGGACGGTGGCGCGGATCCGGGTCCGGTTGTCCTGGAGCCACCCTTTGCTGATGGAGAGTTGCCAGTTGATTGGCGCGGCGGCCGTCTCCGAGGCGAGCCAGAGCCCGTAGCTCTGCTGGCTGTTCACCGTCTCGCCGAGCGCCGGCGCGTACCGACGTTCCACCCCGACCGAGTGCCGGCCGGTCTTCGGCACCAACATCGACCGCACCACCCAGGCCCGGGGCGACAGCAGCCGGTCCAGATGGCGGGCGAGGGAGGCGCGGACGATCGTCCATTCCCAGGTGGAGCAACTGATGAAGTGGTGCAGGCTCTGCGCCGCCGCCGGATCGTCGGTGCTGGTGGCCAGGTTGCGCATGGTCTTGCGGCCAGGTGAGGTCAGCAGGCCCCGGACGTACATCTCGCCCTTGCGCCGCTGGTCGGCGCGGGGCAGCGAGGCCAGCAGGGTGCCGCACACCCTGGACACCGTGTCCAGATCGGCCCGTCGCGTTCGGCTCTTCTCCTGGACGTCGGGCATCGGCACTCTCCTCCGGCTGCTGGTGGGGCGATGCGCTGATCACGGCCAGGGCCCGGCCCTCGTCCCACGATCGCCCGGTGGCCCGGTGTTGCCCAGGTGAGTTGGAACCACACTTGACCATCGATGGTGGTTGCGTACCGAACGTAGTTGGGTGTACATCCGAGAGTGTCGGTCGATTGCGGTCCCGGTACCCGGTGACGCCACCACACCTCACGGCCCGGACTGCAGCGAAATGTGTGACCGGCGAACCTCGCATCCCGCGCCACTCTCCGGAAACCTTCTAGGAGATCGGCAATCGTCGTGATGTGCGGCAGGTGTCGGTCCTGCCCCCCGGGTTCCAGCCCTGTCGGGTCCTACCCGCGACCCGCCGCCCCCACCGACCTGCTAAGGACCCCGATGACCTCCGCAGCGCACCGCCCTCGGTACTCGGCGACGGCTGACGCCCTGATGGACAGCGCCGATGTCCGGCCGGGCGCCGGGGACGTCGACGGCGCGCAACTCGACCGGGACGACCGGGCCGCGCTGCGGCGGGTCGCCGGCCTGTCCACCGAGACGACCGACGTCACCGAGGTCGAGTACCGGCAGGTCCGGCTGGAGCGGGTGGTGCTGGTCGGGGTCTGGACCGCCGGCACGCTCGACGAGGCCGAACGGTCCCTGGCCGAACTGGCGGCGTTGGCTGAGACGGCGGGAGCGATGGTGCTCGACGGGGTGATCCAGCGCCGTGCCCGGCCCGACCCGGGGACCTACCTCGGGTCCGGCAAGGCCCGGGAACTACGGGACATGGTCCGGGCGGCCGGCGCTGACACGGTGGTGTGCGACGGTGAACTCAGTCCCGCCCAGTTGGTACGCCTGGAGCAGGTCGTCGACGCGAAGGTGGTGGACCGCACCGCGCTGATCCTCGACGTCTTCGCTCAGCACGCCACGTCCCGCGAGGGCAAGGCGCAGGTGGCACTGGCCCAGATGCAGTACATGCTGCCCCGGTTGCGCGGCTGGGGTCAGTCGCTCTCCCGGCAGATGGGCGGTGGCGGCGGTGGTGGCATGGCCACCAGAGGACCCGGCGAGACCAAGATCGAAACCGACCGGCGGCGGATCCACGAGAAGATGGCCCGGCTCCGTCGGGAGATCGCCGAGATGCGGACCGGCCGGGAACTCAAGCGCCAGGAGCGGCGGCGCAGCAGCATCCCGTCGGTCGCCATCGCCGGCTACACCAACGCGGGGAAGTCCTCGTTGCTCAACCGGCTCACCGGGGCCGGCGTGCTGGTGCAGAACGCGCTCTTCGCCACCCTCGACCCGACCGTGCGTCGGGCCATCACCCCGGCCGGTCGGGCGTACACCATCACCGACACCGTCGGGTTCGTCCGCCACCTGCCGCACCACCTGGTGGAGGCGTTCCGCTCCACCCTGGAGGAGGTAGCCGAGGCCAACCTGCTGCTGCACGTCGTGGACGGCTCGCACCCCGCGCCGTTGGAGCAACTCGCTGCGGTCCGCGCGGTCATCCGGGACGTCGACGCGGGCGACGTGCCGGAGCTTGTGGTGGTCAACAAAGCCGACGCGGCCACCCCGGCGGCTCTGGCCGCGTTAGCGGAGGCCGAGCCCCGGCACGTCGTCGTCTCGGCCCGTACCGGGCAGGGCATCGACACGCTCCGGGCGGCCGTCGGCACCGCGTTGCCGCATCCGGAGGTGCAGGTCGACGTCCTGATTCCGTACACCGCGGGTGGTCTCGTCGCACGGATCCACGCCTACGGCGAGGTGCTGGCGGAGGAGCACACCGCCGACGGCACCGTGCTCCGGGCCAGGGTGGCCGCCGACCTGGCCGCCGATCTGGGCGAGTACGCCAGGACCTGAGCCGGGTCCGGGGGCGCCCGGGGCCGGACGCAGCCGTGAACCGCGGAAGGAGGCAGGACCATGAAGCGCGATCTCGGGGACCTGGCGCTCTTCGGAGGGCACGCCAGCTTCCTCCAGCAGATCCACGTCGGGCGGCCCAACCGGATCGAACGGACGCGGTTCTTCGACCGCCTGTCCTGGGCGTTGGACAACCAGTGGCTGACCAACAACGGGCCGCTGGCGCGGGAGTTCGAGGAGCGGGTGGCCGACCTGGCCGGGGTCCGTAACTGCGTGGCCACCTGCAACGCGACGGTGGCCCTGCAACTGCTCGTGCACGCGGCGGAGCTGACCGGCGAGGCGATCATGCCGTCGCTGACCTTCGCCGCAACCGCGCATGCGGTCCGGTGGCTCGGCCTGGAGCCGGTCTTCTGCGACATCGATCCGCGTACCGGGGGTATCGACCCGGCGGCGGTGGCCGCCGCCGTGACCCCCCGCACGTCGGGGATCTTCGGCGTCCACCTGTGGGGGCGCCCCTGTGACGTGGACGCGTTGGAGAAGTTGGCCGCCGACACCGGTCTGCGGCTGTTCTTCGACGCCGCCCACGCCATCGGCTGCACCTCGCAGGGGCGACCCTTGGGGAGCTTCGGCGACGCGGAGGTGTTCAGCTTCCACGCGACCAAGGTGGTCAACGCCTTCGAGGGCGGGGCGATCGTCACCGACGACGACGACCTGGCCCACCGAATCCGCAGCCTGGCGAACTTCGGTTTCAACCTGCGGACCCCCAGCGCGGCCGGCGGCACCAACGCCAAGATGAGCGAGGCGTCCGCCGCCATGGGGCTCACCTCGCTCGACGCGTTCCCCGAGGTGGCCCGCCACAACCGGGACAACTACGAGCAGTACCGCAGCGAGCTGGCCCGGGTGCCCGGCCTCAGCGTGATCGAGATCGATCCCGATGAGCGGCACAACTATCAGTACGTGATCGTCGAGATCGACGAGGAGATCACCGGGCTCCCCCGGGACCTGCTCGTCGAACTGCTGCGGGCGGAGAACGTCGTCGCGCAGCGCTACTTCTCCCCGCCGTGCCACCAGATCGAACCGTACCGGTCCCGGCAGGAGGTGCTGCACCTGCTGCATACCGAGCGCCTCTCGGCGAGGGTCGTGGCGCTGCCGACCGGATCCATGATCTCCCGTGAGGACATCCGCAGGGTGTGCAACATCGTGCGGTTGGCGGCCACCCGGGGATCCGAACTGACCGCCCGGTGGCACCAGCAGTCCGGGGCCGGTGGACAGGGCGTGGTGCCGGCCGGCTGACCGACCGGTACCGGATGAACGTGGGGGAGGGCCCATGACGGTAGAGATGTCCGTGACGAACTCCGCGATACCTGGCAGCGATCTGACGGCGGTAGCGCAGGCACTGCACGAGGAGGTGACGGGCACCGGGCTCGTGCCGCCGGCCGAGATCGGCCCGACCGCTCACCGGTTGGCGGCACTCGCGCGCATCTACGGGAACGCACCCTTCGTGCCGCTCGAACAGGCGCGCCACGAACTCGGCGTGGACCGGGCCGGCTTCGAGCGGTTGCTGGAACTGTTCACCCGGATCCCGGCGCTGCGGTCCGCCGTCGAGAACGGCCCCTCGGGCCGCTACTGGACGAACACCGTGTTGAGCCTGGAAAGGGCGGGTGCCTTCGACGCCGTGCTCGCCAGAAAGCCGACGTTCCCGCATCTTGTCGGTCTATATCCCGGGCCTACCTGCATGTTCCGCTGCCACTTCTGCGTCCGGGTCACCGGTGCCCGGTACCAGGCCTCCTCGCTGTCCGGCGGAAACGAGATGTTCGCGGCTGTCATCGACGAAGTTCCCGCCGGCAACCGCGACGCGATGTACGTCTCCGGAGGCCTGGAACCGCTCACCAATCCCGGACTCGGCGCCCTGGTCAGCCGGGCAGCCGGGCGGGGTTTCCGGATCGTCCTCTACACCAACTCCTTCGCGCTGACCGAGCAGAAGTTCAAGGGTGAGCAGGGCCTGTGGGACCTGCACGCCATCCGGACGTCGCTGTACGGGCTGACTGACGAGGAGTACCAGGCCACCACCGGCAAGCAGGGCTCGTTCAGCCGGGTCCGGGACAACCTCGTGCGGTTCCAGCAGTTGCGCGCCGAGCGGGAGGCGCCGATCCGCCTCGGGCTCAGCTACATCGTCCTGCCCGGCCGCGCCGGGCGGCTGAGCGCGCTGGTCGACTTCATCGTCGAGCTCAACGAGGCGGCACCGGACCGCCCACTGGACTACATCAACCTACGCGAGGACTACAGTGGCCGGCCGGACGGGAAGCTCTCCCCGGACGAGCGTGCCGAACTCCAGGACGAGTTGAACCGGTTCCGGGAGAAGGCGGCGCAGCGTACCCCGACGTTGCACGTCGACTACGGCTACGCCCTGCACAGCCTGATGATGGGCGCCGACGTGCAACTGGTCCGAATCCGGCCGGAGACCATGCGGCCCACCGCGCACCCCCAGGTGTCGGTGCAGGTGGATCTGCTGGGGGACGTCTACCTCTATCGGGAGGCGGGCTTCCCCGGCCTGGCTGGGGCGGACCGCTACCGCATCGGAACGGTGGGGCCGGACACCACCCTCACCGAGGTGACGGAGTCCTTCGTGACCAGCGGCGCGACGGTCACCCCCCAGGCGGACGACGAGTACTTCCTGGACGGATTCGACCAGGCCGTGACCGCGCGGTTGAACCAGATGGAGACCGACATCGCTGACGGGTGGGGGGTACGACGCGGTTTTCTCCGCTGACGGAGATCGGCGGCGGCGCGGGCGACTAATGTGAAGAAACCGACGTACCCGGCGGTTGCGCCGCGTCCGGGCCCACGTGTTGCGCAGAGTCGGGTATAGTGCCGGGCATGGGTATTGTGTGTTTCATCAGGTTCCGCCGCGTATAGCGGCGGACTATCGCTCTTCTCGATGAGCTCCGCCGCGTAACGGTTCACCGCCGGTGCGGTTATCTCCAGCCGACCGGCTCCGAAACGATAATCGCGGAGCACGCACATGCCTTACCACGAGCACGTCGGACGACACGAGTTCGGCCAGAACTTCCTGGTGGACCGCTCGGTGGTCACCGATCTGACCGACCTCGTCGCCCGGACCGAGGGCCCGATCGTCGAGATCGGAGCCGGCGACGGCGCCCTCACCCTTCCGCTGAGCCGGCAGGACAGGGAAGTGACCGCCGTGGAGATCGACCCCAAGCGCGCCAAGCGGTTGGGCCGACAGACCCCGGAGAACGTCACCGTGGTCTGCGCCGACATCCTGCGCTTCCGGTTTCCCCAGCATCCCCACGTGGTCGTCGGGAACGTCCCCTTCCACATGACTACCTCCATCATCCGGACCCTGCTCGCCGCCGACCACTGGCACGCGGCTGTGCTGCTGGTGCAGTGGGAGGTGGCCCGCCGCCGGGCGGGTGTCGGCGGCGCGACGCTGCTGACCGCGAGCTGGTGGCCCTGGTACGACTTCGAGTTGCACTCCCGGGTGCCGGCGCGAGCTTTCCGGCCGGTGCCCTCGGTGGACGGTGGACTGTTTACCATCGTTCGTCGGGAGACTCCGCTGGTGACCGACCGCAAGGGCTACCAGGACTTCGTCCGGACGGTCTTCACCGGTCGAGGACATGGCCTCGCGGAGATCATCCAGCGGTCGGGGCGAATCAGCCGACCCGACCTGCAGGACTGGATGCGGGCCAACCGGGTGGGGCCGAACCTGCTCCCGAAGGACCTCGACGTACACGAGTGGGCCTCCCTGTGGCAGCTGGCCGGCCCGGCCCGGCCCAGTGGCGGTGGCCGGCCAACGCCGCGCCGGCCACGGAACCCCGCCTCGACCCGTCGGCTCTGACCGGTGGTGGGGCCGGTCCGGCCCCGGCCCCACCACCAACTCGTCAGGCCATGGCGGGGGCGTGATTTCCACGCGGCTCCCACCAGACGGGTGCGGGACCACTCGTCAATGTCCGCGCCGCGGATGCCGAGCAGCCGCATTGCTGCCGGCGAATGTGAAGAATGCCCGGGTCGAAACCTACCTGCTGAGACGACTCAGCGGCGCCGGCCCGGCCCGCCGGACGACGACGCAGGCCTTCTGGCCCGGCGTTTGGCGGGCTGCTGCTGGTTAGGCGCCGGAACCTGTGGCGGGCGCCGCCGGTCGGCGAGGTTCCAGTGGTAACGCTCGTAGAGTGCGATCCCGGCGCAGACGGAGACGTTCAGCGACTCCGCGGCCGGGTCGATGGGGATCGACACCGAATGGCGGGAAACGCTCTCGAAGGAGCGCGACGTACCGGTCTTCTCGCTCCCCAGCAGCAGCGCCAGCTGCTCGTCCGCGTCACGCAGATCGCTGACCGCGAGGTCACCGTCGGCGTCGAAGGCGATCAACGGAATACCGGTACGCCGGAAGTAGCCGGTCGCCTCGGCCCGCGACGCGAGCACGATCGGCAGCGAGAAGACGTAACCCCGGCTGGCCCTGATCAGCCGCCGGTCCGCGATGGTGGTCAGGTCGCTGTCCACCAGCACGATGCCACCGGCGCCGAGCGCGAACGACGTCCGCACGATGGCCCCGATGTTGCCGACGATCTTCACCCCGTCCAGGACGACGAGGTCGCCGGTCGTACGGGACAGCTCGTCGAAGCTCCACGGTCTCGGGACCCGGGCAATCCCGAACGCCTTGGGCTTCTTGTCGGTCCGGAACAGGTCGTTCATGATCGGGGCCGCGACCAGGCGGACCGGGATTCCCTCCCGCCGGCATGCGGTGATCACCTCGTCGGGCAGCGGGCTGGTCTGCACCCCGTAGACCTCGATGAACTCCAGCCCGGCGTGGATTGCCTGCACCAGCGGCTCGGCGTCCTCGATCAGCACGGTCCGCACGACGGATCGCGAATGCTTGGTGACGTCGATGATTCGCTGGACGGCCGGATCCGACCGCTCGGTGATGACATCGAGTTCCGCCACGGCAACGACCCTAACCCACCCCGGGCCCGGCCCCGCCGCCGCCGGTCCGGGCCGAAGCCCGGCCCTAGCCCCGGCCGCCGAGCGCCGGCGCCGCACCGGGTTTGCCGCCCCGATCCGCGGGTACGCGCCGGGGATGCTGCCCCACTGACCGGGCGGGTCCACCCTCCCGCCCGGCCGAACCGCACGGGAGGTGTCCGATGAGCCAACCCCGCGACCAGATGCAGGAACGCGGCTGGGATCCGATCGGCAGTCTGCAGTCGCTCTGGTCGGAGCTGGGCCGGGTCTTCGGCGGCGACGCCGGCGTACCCGAGGTCGAGCTGCTGGACACCGACGACGGCTGGCGGGTGGTCGCCCGGCTGCCCGGCGTCGCACCGGAGGAGGTGGCGGTCGAGATCGACGGCGCGGACCTGTGCCTGCGGGGCCGGTCCGAGCAGGAGGTCAACGTCGACAACGGGCTACCGGACACCGGTTCGACCGAGCGCGGCTTCGAGTACCGGCTGCGCCTGCCCAGCGGGGTGGACGTACACCGGATGGACGCGGTGATGGACCACGGACTGCTCACCGTCACGATGCCCCGGGCCGAGCCGGGCGGCCGCCGGTCGATCACCGTGGGCCGGCCGCAGCACCAGCAGCCGACCGCCGGTTCGGCCGCTGCCCGGTCCGGCCGCGCCGAACAGGTCCGGATCACCACGGACGGTGCCGGGATCGCCGCCGAGGAGATCGATCCGGCCGCCGACCGGGAGATGCACCATCCGTACGCGGGTGAGGCGGACCCGCAGCGGCAGCAGGCCAGCACCGCCCGATGACCGCCGAGCCGGCCCGACCGGCCACGCCGGACCTGGACGCCGAACCGGCCCGGCCGGCCACGCTGGGCCTGACCGCCGACGCGGCCGGTGACCGGCTGGTGCCGGACGTGCACCGGATCGCGGTGCTGCGCGCCAATGCGCTCGGTGACTTCATTTTCGCCGTACCGGCGTTGACCGCGTTGCGGGCCGCGTACCCGCAGGCGGAGCTGGTGCTGCTCGGCGCGCCCTGGCATGCCCGTTGGCTGGATGCCCGGCCGGTGGCCGACCGGCCGGGCCCGGTGGACCGGGTGCTGGTGGTGCCGGCCGCGGACGGTATCCGGGCGGCGCAGTCCGACGACGAGCCGGTCACGATGAGCCAGTTCCTGGACCGGGCCCGGCGTGAGTCGTTCGACCTGGCGGTGCAGTTGCACGGCGGCGGCCGCAACAGCAATCCGCTGGTCGCGGCGCTGGGGGCGCGGGTCACCGCCGGGCTGCGGGCGGCCGACGCGCCGCCGCTGGACCGCTGGATCCGGTACGTCTACTACCAGCCGGAGGTGTTCCGCTATCTGGAGGTGGCCGGGCTGGTCGGCGCCGAACCGGTGACGCTGCAGCCCACGGTGCCGGTGACCGGCGCCGACCGGGCCGAGGCGGACCGGGTGCTCGGCCCGGCCCGGCAGCCCAGGGCGGTGCTGCATCCGGGGGCCAGCGACCCGCGCCGACGGTGGCCGGCGGACCGGTTCGCGGCGGTCGCCGACGCGCTGACCGACCGTGGTTTCGAGGTGCTGGTGACCGGCACCGGCCTGGAGCGGGACGTGGTCGCCGAGGTCAGTGTGGCGACGGCCCGGCCGGTGCGGACCGTGGTGGACGAGTTGAGCCTGGGCGGCCTGGCCGGGCTGCTGGCCGGCTGCGCGGTGCTGGTCGCCAACGACACCGGCCCGCTGCACCTGGCGGCGGCGGTCGGCGCGCCGACGGTCGGTATTTACTGGATCGGCAACCTGCTCAACGGTGCCCCGCCGGTACGTGGCCGGCACCGCCCGCTGGCCGCGTTCACCATCCACTGCCCGGTGTGCGGGATGGACGTCAGTACGGTCGGCTTCCCGGCCCGGGGCGGCGGGGACAGCTGTGGCCATCAGGAGTCGTTCGTGACCGACGTGCCGGTCGCCGAGGTGGTCGACGCGGTGCTGGAGCTGGCCCCTGCGGTGTCTGGCGGCTGGGGGGAGTCAGCCGGCACCGGCGGCGTGCACCTGAACCGGCGAGGGGAACAACTTCCGGACGTCGTCGGGCAACGGTAGCTGCACCCGGTACAGCACCCCGGCCGGGCAGTAGCCCACGACGCGGTCCAACGCGGACCGCACACCGTCGCGAACCGTCCGGTCGTCGGCGTCGTACCGGCCGGTCCGCCGACGGACCCGCCGGACCAGCTCGGCGGCGTCGAACCGCTCCGGCCGCTGCTCGGGGTCCGGGCGGTGCTCCGGGTCCGGGCGGTGCTCCGGGTCCGGACGGGCCGCCATCGCCAGCAGCGGCGGCAGCGCGTCGACCAGCAGCGCCGCCTCGCCGTCGGGCAGCAGTTCGACGAGGGTACGCAGCACCGCCACGTCCAACTGCCAGATCGTGGTGGTCGGGCGGACCAACCGTACCGTCACGGTCCGACCTCCTGCCGCTGATGCCGTGACCCGCTGTCGGCCGCCGCCGGGGCGCACCCGGCCGCGTCCTCCTCGTCGAGCAGCAGCTGCCAGCATTCGACCCGCCGGTCGGTGACCGTGGTCGGCGACTCCAGGTGGAACGCGCCGCTGGGCACGATGCCGGCACCGCCGTAGCGGCTGAGCACCGCCAGCTGGGCGGCGACGTCCTCGCCCTGGTGGTCGACCGGCATCCGACGCCAGAAGTCGAAACCGCCGGCGGCGACCAGCTTGGCCCGGTCGAACAGCACGCACCCGCCGATCCAGGACACCCGGTACGCCCGCCACTGGCCCTCGCCCAGCTGGAGCCGCTCGGTGACGTGCAGCAGGTTGGCGGCCGAGTGCAGCCGGGCGCGCGACCACTGCGGCGTACCGGGGCGGATCCGCTCCGGCTCCGGCCGGCCGTCCCATTCGACGTACCCGTCGTGGTCCTGCGGCCGTACGTCATCCAGGTAGGACAATCCGTGTACGGCGTTGCCGACGAAGCCGCAGCGCAGTTCGGCGATCGCGGTGACCAGCCGGTCGACCGTGCCGGGGGCGAGCCAGACGTCGTCGTCGAGCATCAGCACCAGCCGGGCGGTGGAGAGACTGAGCAGGTACGCCCGGTGCTCGGCCAGCCCGTGCCGGGGCAGCCGCCGGGTGAGCAGCACCGGGTGACCGGTGTGCCGCAGCGCCCGGACCATGGTGGCGGCGGCCGGGTCGGCCCACGCCGGTCCGCCGTCGGACTGGTCGCTGATCACCACGCCGAACCCGTCGGGGGCGTCCTGTGCAGCGAGCCCGGCGAGGGTGGCGGCCAGCTCGGCGGGTCGGTTGCGGGTCGGGACGAGTACGTCGAGCAGCCGGTTGCGGCGGAACTCGACCGGGTCCCCGGGCGGCAGCGGTCGGCTCATCGGGCTCCTTCCGGATGTGCTTCGAGTTCCTGGTGTGCTTCGGGTGTCGGGTGCGTTCCGGGCCGGCCAGCCCGCCCGCCGGCCGGGCCGGCCGGGGCGGCAGCCGACCGGATCCGGTTGATGACCGCCGAGGTGGACCGGTCCGCGACGTAGCCGAGGATGTGCACCGCCCCGCCGAGCCGGCGGACCAGCGGCGCTTCGGGCACCATGTCCGGCGGGTAGTCGCCGCCCTTGACGTAGACGTCCGGCCGGATCCGCTCGATCAGCCCGGCCGGGGAGTCCTCCTCGAAGACCACCACGTGGTCGACGCTGGTCAGCGCGGCGAGCACGGCGACCCGGTCCTCGACCGGGTTGACCGGCCGGTCCGGCCCTTTCAGCCGCCGCACGCTGTGGTCCGAGTTGACGGCGACGATCAGCAGGTCGCCGAGGGCGGCGGCCTCCGCCAGGTAGCCGACGTGACCGCGGTGCAGCACGTCGAAGCAGCCGTTGGTGAAGACGATCCGGGCTCCGGCGGCACGCTGTACGCGTACCTGCTCGACCAGGTTGGCGGGGTCGGTCCCGGCGGCCGGGGTCGCAGCCGGGGTGGTGACCCGCCGGCCGCCGCCCGAGGCTGCGGCCGGGAACGACTCGCTCAGCGCGGCGGTCAGCGCGTCGCGGTGGCAGATACAGGTGCCGCAGTCGCGTATGGTCAGCGCGGCGGCGAGCTGGGCCAGTCCGGCGGCGACCGGCAGGGTGGCACCGGCGACCACCGACAGGGTGAGAGCGGCCAGATAGGCGTCGCCGGCGCCGACCGCCCGGCTGGCCGCGACCGGTTCGGTACGGCAGTGGTGCGTGGCGCCACTACGGTCGCCGACCACCGAGCCGTCGGTGTCCAGGGTAACTGCCACCAGGTCCGCCCCGGTGGCGGCGTGCAGCCGGGGCAGCAGTCGCCGGGCGGCGGCGACCCGGTCGCGGTCGGGCGTGGGTTGGCCGACGGCCGGTGCGGCCTCGGCGATGCTGGGTGTGATCAGCGTCGGCCGCAGCCCGGCCCACCGGGTGAGGTCGTGGGTGTCGAGGGCGACGGTGCCGTAGCGGTCCCGGTGCCGGATCAGCCACTGCCGGATCCGGTCGGGCAGCGCGCCGAGCCCGTAGTCGCAGATGACCAGGTCGGGCCGGGCCCCGTCGACACCGGGGCGGGCCGGGCCGGGCCGGATCTTCTCGGCGTGGTCGAGGCGGATCTCCTCGGTGCTGGCGACGAGCGCGGCGAGCAGCCGTTCGACCTGTTCGGCGGGGAGTGGACCGGCCGGCCCGCCGTCGTCCTCGCGGAGCAGGATCTGGTCGGCGGCGAGCAGTCGGCGTTTCACCGGGGTACGGGTGCCCGGCTGGGCGACCATCCGGTCCTGCACGCCTGCCTGGTGCAGGCAGCGGGCCACCTGGTCGCCGACCTGGTCGACGCCGATCGGGGCGACCAGTAGTGGGCGGGCGCCGAGCGCGGCGAGGTTGACCGCGGTGTTCGCGGCACCGCCGGCGGCGATCTGGCGCCGGTCCAGGGTGAGCACCGGGGCGGGTGCCTCCCGGCAGAGTCGGGTGGAGGTGGCGAACCGCCATTCGTCGAGCATCGCGTCCCCGACGACCAGGACGGGGCGGCCGGACCACCGCTCGACGAGGTCGGCAGGGCCGGTGCCGTCAGCCGGGACGGCGGGGCCAGCGGGACCGGTGAGGCCAGCCAGGCCGGTGCGGTGCCGCTGGTCGTTGCCGGTGCGGTGCCGCTGGTCGTTGGACGAGGGCCGCATGGGGCAGCGGGTGCCCGGGACGGGCGCGGTCAAACGTGCGGGTCGGTACATGTCGGGGATCACAGGTAAATCGGTTGGCTATCCGCCCCGGCATGGCAGAATGCTTGTAGCAAGCAACTATCGGATGGGGTGAGATCGGCGGTGCACACCGACCCGCCGACCGGTCCCGACGCGGAGCTCATCGCCCTCGGCAAGCAGTTCGGCGTCTTCCACCGGTCCGTGCACATGTTCTACCAACGGCTGCGGTTCGACCCGCCGCTGGAGCGGGCGGCGTACACCCTGCTGGTGCGGATCGCCGGCGACCGGCCGGCCCGGCTCAGCGTGCTCGCCGACGGACTCGGCCTGGACCTGTCCACGGTGAGCCGCCAGGTCGCCGCACTGGAGGCGGCCGGGCTGGCCACCCGGACGCCGGATCCCACCGACCGGCGGGCCAGCGTGATCGCGGCGACCGAGCTCGGCGTGCAGATCTACACCCGCAATCGGGCCGTCTGGGTGGGCGCGATGCGGGACCTGCTGGCCGACTGGACACCGGCCGAGATAAGCGAGTTCGGGCGACTGCTGACCCGGCTCAACGAGACGATCACCACCCGCTACGGGGGCACCGATCCGGCGGATCGCTGTCCGCGGGGGGAAGGGGAAACACCGCAATGACGACCACCGAGGAGCGGGTCGCGCCGGCACTCAGCCGCCGGCAGATCCTGCTGCTGATGGCCAGCCTGATGACCGGCATGCTGCTGGCCGCACTCGACCAGACCATCGTCGGGGTGGCGCTGCCCACCATCGTCGGTGAACTGGGCGGAATCAACCACTACTCGTGGGTGGTCACCGCGTACCTGCTGGCGTCCACCGCGTCGACGCCGCTGTACGGCAAGACCGCCGACCTGATCGGCCGCCGACCGGTGTTCCTGTTCGCGATCGGCATGTTCCTGCTGGGCTCGCTGCTGGCCGGCATGTCGCAGAACATGCCCCAGCTGATCGTCACCCGGGGCCTGCAGGGGCTCGGTGCCGGCGGCCTGATGACCCTGGCGTTCACCATCATCTCGGACGTGGTGTCGCCCCGCGACCGCGGGCGCTACCAGGGCCTGTTCGGTGCGGTCTTCGGCCTGTCGTCGGTGGCCGGGCCGCTGGCCGGTGGCTACTTCGCGGAGACGAACTGGCGCTGGATCTTTTACATCAACGTGCCGCTGGCCATCATCGCGATGGTCATCTGCTGGTACGTGATGCGGCTGATCCCGTTCCGGCGCCGGGACCACGCGATCGACTGGGTCGGCGCGACCCTGCTGGTGGCCGGGGTCAGCGCGATCCTGCTGGCGCTGAGCTGGGGCGGCGGCGAGTACGCCTGGGGCTCTCCGGTGATCATCGGCCTGTTCGCCGTCGGCGTGGTTCTCGCTGCGCTCTTCCTCGTCCAGGAGTCCCGGGTCGCCGAGCCGATCCTGCCGCTGAGGCTGTTCCGGGAACCGACCTTCGCGCTGGCCAACGCCGCCGGCTTCGTGCTCGGTCTGGCCATGTTCGGCTCGATCATCTTCATCCCGCTCTACCTGCAGATCGTCAAGGGCGCCTCACCGACGGCCAGTGGTTTGCTGATGCTGCCGATGATGGCCGGCATCATCGTCACCTCGGTGGCCGCCGGACGGGCGATGACCCGGTACGGCCGGTACAAGTGGTTCCCGGTGGCCGGCTCGGGGGCGCTGGTCGCCGGTGGTCTGCTCTTCACTCAGCTGGAGGTGACCAGCCCGCTCTGGCAGGCGTTCCTGGTGATGGTGGCGGTCGGCGTCGGGCTCGGGCTGTCCATGCAGTCGCTGGTGCTCGCCGTGCAGAACGCGATCCCGCTGCGCGACCTGGGTGCCGGCACCTCCACGGTGACCTTCTTCCGGACGCTCGGTGGCTCGTTCGGGGTCGCGATCCTCGGCGCGGTGCTCAACGCCCGGCTGACCGGTGAGCTGGCCGACCGGATGCCGGCCGCGATCGCCCAGCTGCCGCCGGAGCAGGCCGCCGACATCGCCGCCGCCGGCGGCGCGGAGATCTCGATCGACCAGCCGGCGGTGATTTTGGCGCTGCCCGACCCGGTCCGGGACGCCATCCAGTACGCCTTCGTGGAGTCGCTGCACACGGTGTTCCTGGTGACCGGCCTGGTCGCGGTTGTCGCCGTGCTGATCACGCTGGTGCTGCCGGACCGGGAGCTGCGCGGCGAGGTCGAGTCGCAGACCACCTCCGCCGACCTCGCCGGATAGCCCGCAGGCGTCCGGGTCTACTTCAACACCAGCTGGCCGGAGTGCTCGAAGGCGGCCAGATCGGTGAGGGTCTCGCCGACGGTGCCGGCCAACGGGGCCGGCATCTCGGCGTGTGCGAAGAACCCGGCGTCGGTGGTCTCGTCGGTGACGGTCAGCAGCTCGCCGGCGAAGCCGTCGACCCGGAAGCAGACCACGAAGAGCTGGTACGTGTCGTCGAACATGTTGGTGAAGGTGTAGTCGGCCCCGGTGTGCATGGCGAACGGGGTGACCCCGGCGGCCCGCAGCCCGGTCTCCTCGTAGACCTCCCGGGCGGCGCAGCCGGCGATCGACTCGCCGAGCTCCATCGCGCCGGCCGGTAGCGCCCACAGCCCGTTGTCCGACCGCCGGATCAGCAGGACCCGGTCGTCGGGGTCGCGGACCACACAGCGGGCACCGACGAACATCAGGGTACGGTCGCCGGCCAGCGCCCGTAGCTGCCCGAGGTACGAATCCGCCCAGGAGATGCTGGCCATGGGTCGACCTTAGGCCAGCCGGGCACCGACGTTCGCGTGGCCGGACGACTGCGACTGCTCAGCGTCCGTTGGCGGGGTGGTCCCGACCTGTTACGCTTTCACCTGTCAGATAAACATGACACATGAAGGAGAGCGATGACATCGGCCACGCCCTCCGGTGACGATCTGGTCGAGAAGCTGGCGGCGCTGGCCAACCCGCTGCGGCTGCGGATCCTCGGCCGGCTCGCCGCCGGTCGGGACTACGTCAGTCACCTCTCCCGCGAGATCGGCATCAGTCGTCCGCTGCTGCACATGCACCTGCAGCGGCTGGAAGCCGCCGGCCTGATCGTCGGGAGTCTCGAGCTGTCCGAGGACGGAAAAGCCATGAAGTACTACGAGGTTGCCGATTTCACCCTGCACCTGACCCCGTCGACGCTCGCCGCGGCGGCGACCACCCTCACCGGACCGGACCCGTCGGCAGCGGGCCCCGCGCGTAAGGAGAAGTCCTGATGTACGTCTTCGCCGCCGAGGGCGGCAACACCTGGCCAGATGTCGTGTTCATCCTCGGCGTACTGACCCTCGGCGTGTTCCTGATCGTGGTGGTCGTCGCCTCTCTGCACGAGTTCCGCAAGACGAAGCTGCTCGCCAGCCAGGAGGAGGCGATGCGTCAGGTTGTCCGCCGCTACGAGCAACTCGCTGAGAACTCGGTCGACACGCAGCAGCGGGTCGCGGCCGACCTGGCCGAGCTGCGGACCCGGACCAGCGCCATCGAGCAGATTCTGCGGACCGTCGAATGAGCGCCGGTCGGACCACCCCGGTCACCGACACCATGCGGGCGATCGTCCAGGACCGCTACGGGTCCGCCGAGGTGCTGACCGTGCGGCAGCTGCCGTGTCCGTCCATCACGGACAAGGAGCTGTTGGTACGGGTACAGGCCGCCTCGATCAACTATGCCGACCTGGTGTTCGTCGCCGGTGAGCCGTACCTCGCCCGGTTGGCCTTCGGCCTGTCCGCCCCGCGGGCGAAGGTGCGCGGGCGCGACGTCGCCGGCGAGGTCGTCGCGGTCGGCGCGGCGGTCTCCGACTTCCGCCCCGGCGACCGGGTGTACGCCGAGATCGACAGCGGCAGCTTCGCCGAGTACGCCGCCGTCCCCGCCGACCGGGCCTGGCGTACCCCGGCCAACGTCACCCCGGTGCAGGCGGCGACGGTGCCGCTCGCCGGGGTCACCGCCTGGCAGGGGTTGCGGGACCACGGCCGGCTCCAGCCCGGTCAACGGGTGCTGGTCAACGGGGCCTCCGGCGGGGTCGGCACCTTCGCGGTGCAGCTCGCCAAGGCGCTCGGTGCCGAGGTCACCGGGGTCTGCCGGGACCGCAACGTCGACCTGGTGCGCTCGCTCGGCGCGGACGACGTGATCGACTACACCCGGGAGGACTTCACCAGGTCGGGCCGGCAGTGGGATCTGATCTTCGACGTGGCAGGTCGGCACCGGCTGACCGACTGCCGGCGGGCGTTGACCCCGCGCGGGACGTTGGTCCTGTGTGGCGGTACGGGTAGCCGCTGGTTCGGCCCGGTGGGTCGGCTGCTGCGGTCGAAGGTCTGGGCGCCGTTCGTCAGCCAACGGGTGACCGGGTTCCTGGCCAGGCCGGGGCGGCAGCCGCTGGGGGAGCTGACCGAGCTGATCGAGGCCGGCCGGATGGTCCTCCCGGTGGAGCGGACGTTTCCGCTGGACCGCGCGGCCGAGGCGGTGCGGTACTTCGTCGAGGAGCATCCCCGGTCAAAGATCGTGGTCGAGGTGACCCCGGCCGGCTCATGATCGACACGCGCTGGCCGGCTCGGGCGTCCCGGCCCGTCCGCCGGGTGCGGACACCCGGCCGCCGGTGCGCGACACTTGTCGACGACCCGACGGCGGACCGGAGCCGTACGCGGGGGTGCAGCCGTGCGCAGAGCGGAGGTGGGTGGCATGCTGGGTCGGCGACGGGGCGTGGTGGTGCTGGCCGCCGTCGCAGTGGCCGCCGCCGCGGCATATGCCGGGTCGCGGTCCGCCGGGCCGGCGACGGTGCCGCTCGTCGATGGTCGTTCTGCGGCGGTCGTGCCCGTCGAACAGTTGCGGGTGGAGGTGCTGGCCCGCTACCCGCACGACACGGTGGCGTTCACCCAGGGGCTGGAGCTGGTCGGTTCGGACCTGTATGAGGGCACCGGCCAGTACGGCGAGTCCGAGTTGCGGGTCGTCGACCCGGCCAGCGGCACGGTACGACGCCGGGTGAGTCTGCCGGAGACCGTCTTCGGCGAGGGCATCACCGTGCTCGAGTCGCGCATCTGGCAGATCACCTGGCGGGAGGGCGTCGCGTACGAGCGCGACCGGGAGACCCTCGACGTGCTGCGCGAGGTGACCTACGACGGCGAGGGCTGGGGCATCTGCCACGACGACGCGGCGGACCGGCTGGTGATGAGCGACGGCACCGACCGGCTCACCTATCGCGATCCGGCCACCTTCGACCAGATCGGGTCGGTCACGGTGACCCGCGCCGGTACGGCGCTGCGTGACATCAACGAGCTGGAATGCGTCGACGGCCAGGTCTGGGCGAACGTCTGGCGGACCGACGAGATTGTCCGGATCGACCCGGCGACCGGGCAGGTCGTCGCCGAGGTCGACGCCGGTGGGCTGCTGGCCGGTGCGGAGCGGGCCGGGGTGGACGTGCTCAACGGCATCGCGGCGGTGCCCGGCACCGACGAGTTCCTGATCACCGGCAAGTACTGGCCGGCGTTGTTCCGGGTCCGGTTCGTCCCAGGTTCCTGACTCACAACTCAGCGCCGGCGGTGCGTTCGGAGCCCGTACCCCCTGGTTGACCTGCGGCGGAGCCGTGCTAGCTTGCCGACATGAAAACCGTTACCGTTTTCGCTGGGCTAGCAGTGGTGCTGACGGTCGGCTTGTCCGGCTGCGCCACCGCCAGCCCCGATGTCGATGCCGAGGCCGCTGCGTCCCCGGAAACCGGTGCCGTCGAGATCACCAACTGCGGCACCACGCTGACCGTGACCGAACCGCCGCGCCGCGCCCTCACCATGGAACAGAACGCCACCGAGATCATGCTCAGCCTCGGGCTGGCCGACCACATGATCGGCACCAGCTACCAGACCGACCCGGTGCTGCCCGAACTGGCCGCCGACTACGCTGCCGTGCCGGTACTCGCCGACCTCTACCCCAACCGCGAAGCCGTCCTCGACGCCGCACCCGACTTCGTCTACTCCACCTTCACCTCCGCGTACGGCCCGGACGCCGCCGGCCCGCGCGCGGACCTCGCGGCCCTGGACGTCCCCGCCTACCTGTCCCGGTTCGCCTGCGAGGACCCGGCTACCGGCGAGACCGAATTCCACTTCGACGGCATCTTCGCCGAGATCACCGAGATCGCCACCATCTTCGGCGTCGCCGAGCGGGGCGAGCAGGTCGTCGTCGACCAGCGTGACCGGCTGGCCGCCGCGACCGCCGCGACCGCCGACGCCCCGGCCGACACCGACCTGCTCTGGTACTACTCCGGCACCGCCACCCCGTACGTCGCCGGAGCCGGCGGGGTGCCCGCCGCCATCAGCGCCGAACTTGGGGTGACCAACGCCTACGGCGACGCCGAGCAGACCTGGCCGGCCGGCAACTGGGAGGAGATCGCCGCCCGCAACCCCGACGTGATCGTCCTCGCCGACCTGACCCGCGGCGGCGACGGCGACAGCGCCCAGGCGAAGATCGACTACCTGCGGAGCAACCCGACCACCGCCGCACTCGACGCCGTCAAGGCCGGCCGGTTCATCACCGTCCCCGGCTCGTCGATGGACCCGTCCGTACGCAGCGTCACCGCCGTCGAAGCGGTCGCCGCCGGCCTCAAGGAGCTGAACCAGTGACCGACCTGACCACCGAACCCGCACCCGACCCGACCACCGCGCCGCCGCTCGACCCCGCCGAGGCGCGGCGGCTGCTCGACCTGTGGGACACCCAGCAGTCCGCGTACGTCGCCTACCGGGAAAACCGCTTCCAGGTGCTGCTCGACCTGCTCAGCCTGCACCTCGGTGACCGGCCGATCACCGTGCTCGACCTGGCCTGCGGGCCCGGAGCGATCTCCGCCCGGGTGCTCGCCGCGCTGCCCCGGGCCCGGTGCGTCGCCGTCGACTACGACCCGGTTCTGCTGCGCATCGCCGCCGGGGCACTCGCCGGTCACGGCGACCGGATCGACGTACGCGACGTCGACCTGGTCGCCGACGACTGGGCCGACCGGCTCGGCGTCGACCAGGTCGACGCGGTGCTCAGCTCCACCGCCCTGCACTGGCTCACCCCGACACAACTGCTCGCCGTCTACACCACCGCCGCCGGGCTGCTGCGTCCCGGCGGCATCCTGCTCAACGCCGACCACCTGCACTTCGGGCCGGAGCATCCGACGCTGGCGGCGGTCGCACAGCGGCACGACGAACGCACCCAGCAGGCCGGCTTCGCCGCCGGGGCGCTGCGCTACCAGGACTGGCACACCGAAGCGGCCCGGGTACCGGCCCTCGCCGCGCTGGTCGCCGAACGGCAACGGCGGTTCGCCGACCGCCCGAAGCCGCCCGACGCGCCACTGGAGTTTCACCTCGCCGCGCTGCGTACCGCCGGGTTCACCGAGGTCGGCACGGTCTGGCAGTACCTCGACGACCACGTGGTGTTCGCCCGACGATGACCCGCACCCCCTGGCGGACACCGCCGACCACCTGGACACCGGTGTTCGTCCTCGCCCTCGCGGTGCTGGCACTCAGCGTCGCCGGGGCGACCACCATCGGCACCGCCGACCTGACCGTCACCGACGTGTTCCGCACCCACGGCGTACACCTCGGGCTGCCACTGGAACCGCTACCCGCACTGGCCGACAGCATCGTGTGGAACCTGCGGACGCCCCGGGTGCTGCTCGCCGGGCTGGTCGGCGGCGGGCTGGCGGTCTGCGGCGCGGTGCTGCAGGCGTTGACCCGCAACCCGCTCGCCGACCCGTACCTGCTGGGCATCTCCGCCGGTGCCTCGACCGGCGCGGTGTCGGTGCTGGTCCTCGGGCTCGGCGTCGGCGCCGGTGCGCTCACCGGCGGCGCGTTCGCCGGTGCGGTCGCCGCGTTCCTCGCCACCCTGGCCCTGGCCGGTCGACGGTGGACCGAACCGTCCCGGATCCTGCTCGCCGGGGTCGCCGTCGGCCAACTGTTCGCCGCCGTCACCAGCCTGATCGTGGTCTCCGCCGCGTCACCGCAGCAGACCCGGGGGGTCACCTTCTGGCTGCTCGGTTCGCTGACCATGGCCGGCTGGTCGACGGTGGCGCTGGCCGCAGCCGTGGCCGCCGGGGCGCTGCTGATCTGCTGGGCGGCCACCCCGGCGCTGGACGCGTTCGCGTTCGGCACCGACGTCGCCCAGTCGCTGGGATTCTCCCCGGTCATCGTGCGGGCGCTGCTGTTCGGCACCACCGCGTTACTGGCCGCGGTGCTGGTCGCGGCCAGCGGCGCGATCGGCTTCGTCGGGCTGACCGTGCCACACGCCGCCCGTTACCTGGTCGGTTCCCGGCACCGGATCCTGCTGCCCACCTGCGCCGTCATCGGTGCCACCTTCCTGATCTGGGCGGACACCGCCGCCCGAACGGTGTTCGCGCCGCAGGAGGTGCCGGTCGGGGTGGTCACCGCGCTGCTCGGGGTGCCGGCGTTCGCGCTGCTCATCCGCCGCCGGCAGGCGCCGACATGAGAATCCGCGCCGAGAAGATCACCTGGGCGGTACGCGGAAAGCCGCTGCTCGCCGACGTCACCCTCGACGCGCCCGACGGCACCCTGATCGGGCTGCTCGGCCCGAACGGCTCCGGCAAGTCCAGCCTGCTGCGGGTGCTCGCCGGCCTGCAGCGACCCGACGCCGGGCGGGTGCTGCTCGACGGGGTCGACACCCGGTCCATGCCGCGCCGGGTGCTGGCCCGGCGGCTCGCCGTGGTCACCCAGCATCACGCCTCCGACGCGGACATGTCGGTGCTGGACGTGCTGCTGCTGGCCCGGATCCCGCACCGGCCGCTGTTGGCGGCCGGCTCGGCCGGGGACGTCGCCGCCGCCGAGCAGGCACTGGTCGACGCCGGGTTGGCCGGCTTCGCCGACCGGCGCTGGTCGACGCTGTCCGGCGGGGAGCGGCAGCGGGTCGACATCGCCCGTGCCCTGCTGCAGCAACCGCAGGTGCTGCTGCTCGACGAGCCGACCAACCACCTGGACGTCCGCTACCAGCTGGACTTGCTGGAACGGCTGGCGGCCGGCCCGCCGACGGTGATAGCAGCCCTGCACGACATCAACCTGGCGGCGCGGTTCTGCGATCGGATCGTGCTGCTGAACGGCGGCAGGGTGGTGGCCGCCGGCTCACCGGCACAGGTGCTCACACCGGCCCGGATCGCCGAGGTCTACGAGGTCCACGCACAGGTCGACGACGACCCGGACGGCCGTCCGTACGTCCACTTGCGAAGCGTGGTGTGGGGGTGAAGCGCACGCCCGACCGATCGGACCGATTCCGCTACCATGCCGCCGATCCGAGGGAGCCAAACCGAGATGCCTACCCGTCCGCTGATCGTCCGGACCGATGACCTCGAGTTCGAGCCGTGCGTGGTGCGGACTGACTTCTCCGATGAGGCGGCCTGGCAGCAAATTCTGCGTCGGCTGAACAACGACCCGGTACGTTCTACGGACCTCCCTGCGGCGACGGTCGTCGACGACCCGGCCTTCGACGGCGCCACTGTCGAGGAGGTCCTGGCGGCGATCGCGGCGGACGACAGCCCGGCGGTGTTCTTCGTCGCCGATGCTGTGACCATGCGCGGCGAGCAGCCGCTGCTCGCCGTCAAGGTCCCGGACGACGAGGACGACGCTCCGGACGAGGGCGACGAGGACGACGACGGGTTCGTGGAGCCGACCCGCGACCAGCCGTTTCGGCTGCTCCCTGAGACGGTGCTGAGCGTGCACGGCAACCTGACACTGGCCAACATGGACTTCGAGGACTACGGTCCAAGCGACGACGATCTGACTACATACGTCTATCGTGGACTATAGCTGCTGGTCGCTGTGTCGAGCTGCTGCCCCATCGACTTTCATTGACAGTCAGGAATTGACCCCGTAGCGTCACAGACCACTCAACTTGAGGGTCTCGCACGGGGGAGGGCCGCATGGCCGTGGGTCGATGGCGCGCGTCCAACGATGCGCCACGATGGACCGCAGCGCTGACCGCTGCAGCGGTACTGCTGGCTGTGGCGGCGACCGTCACCGCCGAGGATCCAGTGCGGTCAGATACCGTGCTCGCCGCACCCACCACGGCACAGGGGCAGGCACTGCAGGCCGCCCGGAACAGCGGTAAGCCGGTCCGCGTCGACGGGCAGACCTCGGAGACCACCGAGGTGTGGGCCCGTCCGGAGGGCCACCTCGAGGCACGGATCGCCGCCGACGTCGTCCGGGTTCGCCGCGACGGTGCCTGGCTGCCGGTCGACCTGCGGCTGAGCCGGGCCGCCGACGGCAGCATCGCGCCCGCCGCACACCCGAACGACCTGCGGATCTCCGGTGCCCGCCCAGCCGGCACCCACGAGCTGGCAGCCGTCGGCCACGACGACGCCCGAATCGCGATGAGCTGGACCGGCGCACTGCCGGAGCCGCGGCTCGACGGGCCCGTCGCCACCTACCCCGACGTACTGCCCGATGTGGACCTTGTGGTGCGGGCCACCCGGACCGGGTTCGAGCAACTACTCACTGTGCGCCACCGCGACGCGGCTGACTGGGTCCGCGAGATCCCCCTCACGCTGACCGGACCGGGCATCGCCGGGCACCGCCACGACGAACTCGGTGGCATCACCCTGACCGGTGCCGACGGTGACCCCATCGCCACCGTCCCGGCACCCGCTATGTGGGACGCGCAGACCACCCCGGCCGGCACACCAGCTCGCACGGCACCGATCGACACCACGGTCACCGCCCGCGCCGACGGCGTCGACCTGGTGCTGCGCCCCGCCACCGATTGGCTGGACTCGCCCGACACCGTCTACCCGGTCACCCTCGACCCGACGGTCGACCCACTGTCCACCACCTTCGACGCGTACGTCCGGGAAAGCGTCACCACGAACCAGAGCGGCACCGACGACCTGCAGATCGGGCTGCTTGCCACCAGTCCACCGACGATCACCCGGTCGTTCGTCACCTGGGATGCGGCGGTGCTCGCCGGCAAGCAGATCAACTCGGCGACCGTCCACTTCTGGAACTGGTGGTCGCACACCTGCACCCCGAAGGCATGGGAGATCTGGTCCACCGGCGCGGCCAGCACCGCCACCCGGTGGACCAACCAGCCGCAGTGGCTGCACCACGAAGCCAGCTCCACCATGACCAAGGGCTACGACTCCAGCTGCGACGACGGCTGGTCGACGATCAGCGGCACCGGGTTCTTCCAGCGGGCCGCGACCGCCGGGGCGAGCCAGGCCCACATGGGCATCCGGGCCACCGACGAAACCGACACCGCCACCTTCAAGCAGTTCCGCTCCCGGGACACCTCCGCTTCCTCACAGGTGCCGTACGCCGTCGTTACGTACAACTCGTGGCCGACGGTGACCGCCCGGTCGACGGTGCCGGCCACCGCCTGCGCCACCGGCACCAACCGGCCACTGGTCAACACCTTGACCCCGCAGCTCCAGGCCAGCGTCGCCGACGACGACGGCACCGCGATGTCGGTCGAGTTTGAATGGTGGGCGGTCGGTGCCTCGGCGCCGCTCGGCGGCCAGACAGTCGGCACCGTCCCCTCCGGTGCCACCGCGAGCGTCACCGTGCCGGCCGGCGCGTTCCTCGACGGCGGCCGCTACCAGTGGCGGGTGCGGGCCGACGACGGCGTCACCGGCAGCGCCGTATGGTCCGACTTCTGCGAGATGACCGTCTACGTGACCGTGCCACCAGCGGAAGGCTGCGTCGGCGGAGTCGCCAACGATTACGACGGCGACGGAGTGGCCGACGTGGCGATCGCCGACCCGGAAGCCACCGTCGCCGGGCAGGCCGAGGCCGGCCAGGTGCACGTGCGCTACGGCGGCAGCGGCGCCGTCGACACCCTGCACGAGAACAACATCCAGGGATCCGGGGCCGCCGGGGCCGGCGACCAGTTCGGCGCGGCGTTGGCCAGTTACGACGTGAACAACGACGGCTGCACCGACCTGGCCGTCGGGGTGCCGTACGACGATCTCGGCGGCCAGGCCGACGGCGGCCTGGTGTACCTGCTGCTCGGCTCCACGGACGGGCTCGCCGGTGGCCCGTCGTCGATCATGCTGCACCAGAGTCAGTCGGAGTTCCCGGAGACAACCGAGGCCGGCGACTGGTTCGGGTTCTCCCTCGCCGCCGGGCACACCGTGGTCGGTGAGCCGTTTCTGCTGATCGGCGCGCCCGGTGAGGACGTCGGCACCGCAGTCGACACCGGCGTGGTGCACTATCTGCGGGGCACCGCGAACATTCTGCTCAGCCAGGGCGGCAACGGTGTGGTCGGCGCGCTGGAGAACGACGACAGAACCGGCTATGCGCTGGCCGCGTCAAGCCACCACTTCGCCATCGGCTCGCCGGGCGAGGCGATCGGCGCCGAGGTCTTCGCCGGCGCGGTCAACGTCTTCCGCCACCAGTACACCTCCGGCCGCCCCACCCTGGTCGGCGCGATCGACCAGGACCGAGCCGGCGTGTGGGGCACCTCGACCGCGAACGACACGTTCGGCAAGTCGCTGTCCATGGTCGACTACCGGGCGGCCGGTGCGCCCGCCGGCGGGACCGACTCGTTCCTTGCCGTCGGCGCTCCCGGTAAGGAGTACGGTGCCGCCGACATCGCCGACACCGGCGTCGTACAGCGGTTCCACGTCACCGACAGCGGATTCACCGAACTGCCGGTCCTCGCCCAGCACATCGTCGGCGTACCCAGCGGCGACGAGGAGGGCGACTACTTCGGTGAGCGGGTCCACCTCGTCAACCTGGCACCCGGATCGGCCGCGACCGCGCAGAATCTGCTGCTGGCCGTCGGCGCCCCCGGTGAGGACACCGGGTCGGCCGCCGACGCCGGCGTGATCCGGGTGTTCGGTGCGGCCGCGGACCCGATCACCGGCTACGCGACCGTGGAACGGGTGTCCGGTGCCCTGCCCGGGGCGCCGGCCGCGCAGGAACTACTCGGCCTGGCGATCGCCGGCAACCAGACCCATCTGTACGTCGCCAGCCCGTACTCCGACCAGGCGGTCTACGCCATCCCCTGGTCGATGCTGGCCGCCGGGTCGGCGACGCCCGAGCACGTGTGGCGGGCCGGTGAAGACGGCTTCCCCGCCGGAGCGGTCGCCTTCGGGGCGGCGGTCGACTGATGGCCATCGACAGGTGGAACGGCGTGACGGGGGAGGACCGCGACATGATCGGTGGCAACACGAAGCTCAGTGGCCGACGCCGGCTCGGGCTGAGCCTCGGCCTGGCCGGGCTGCTGACCGCGTACGCGGTGGTGGCCAGCCCGGCGACGGCGGCCCCGGACCGGACGGAGCAGGCCGCCCCCGAACCGGCGGCGGAGTTGGACGAACCGGCACCGGCAACGGCTGTGGACGGCGCGGAGCCGGTCCGGCAGACCGAAGCCGAGGCGTTCGCCCACGCCGTCGACATCGGTGAGCGGGTCGAGATCGGCGCCCTGCAGGGTGAGAGCTCCCAGACGTTCGCCAACCCGGACGGCACGCTGACTTCGGTGCAGCACGCCCAGCCGTTCCGGGTGGTCCGCGACGGCCAATGGGTGCCGACCGACGCGACCCTGGTCACCGCCGCCGACGGCAGCATCGGCCCCCGGGCCGCCACCCTCGGGCTGCGGCTCTCCGGCGGCGGCGACACCCCGCTGGTACGGGTGGAGCGCGCCGGCCGCAGCATGACCCTCGACTGGCCCGGTGCCCTGCCGGAGCCGACGGTCGACGGTGACCAGGCCGTCTACGCCGAGGTGCTGCCCGACGTGGACCTGGTGGTCGATGTCGAGGTCACCGGCTTCTCACACGTACTCGTGGTCAAGACCCCGGAGGCGGCACAGCATCCAGAACTGGCCGAGCTGGAGTTCGGCCTGGCCACTGCCGGGCTGACCGTGCAGGACGGCCTCGAAGGTGGGCTGGCCGCCGTCGACACGGTGTCCGGCGCGCCGGTGCTGGAGGCCGCCGCACCGGCGATGTGGGACTCGGGTGACGACCCCGCCGGCACCGACGCCGCGACGCCGGGCCGGACCGCTCCCGACGCCGGAGACGCGACCGGTGTCGACGCCACCGAGTCCGCCCCGCCGGGTGCCAGCCAGGCACCGATCGGCTGGCGGATCGACGGCGACACCCTCACCCTGCTGCCCGACCAGGCGATGCTCACCGACCCCGACACCCGCTGGCCGGTCTACATCGACCCGGTCTGGCAGGACACCCGCAGGAGCGACTGGGCGATGGTTGCCAGCGGCTACCCGCACATGTCGTACCACAAGTTCTCCGGCACCGAAGGCGTCGGCAACTGCCCGGTCAACTCCGGGCAGTGCAACAACGTCGGGAAGAAGCGGATCTACTATGCGCTGCCCACGCCGTACGCGGGGCGGACCATCCTGAGCGCGGAGTTCCGGGTGACGATGACCCACACGTACAACTCGACCCCGAAGAACGTCTCGTTGTACCGGGCGTCGTCCGGTATCAGCTCCGGCACGAACTGGAACAACAAACCGGCGCTCGGCGTCCTGCTGCAGACGAAGGCACCGACCGCGAAGAAGAACTCCTGCACCTCGACGAACCAGAACGTCGGCTTCACCGCCACCGCGGCGGTGCGGGAAGCTGTGACCAAGGGCTGGTCGACGACCACGTTCGGGCTCGCCGCCACGGACGAGAACGACCAGACGGCGTTCAAGCGGTTCTGCGGAAACGCGCTCCTGGCTGTGCACTACAACCGGACACCGAGCCAACCGAAGCAGTCCGAGTTGACCATGTCACCCGGTGGCCAGTGCGTCACCGGCACCAACCGACCGTACGTGGACACCCCGCCGACGCTGTTCATGGTGCTACGCGACCCGGACCACAGCTCGTCGCACACCGAGGATGTCCGGGGCCAGATCCTCTACTACTGGTACGACTCGGCCGGCACCCGGGTCAACAACTACGTCACCACCGGGTGGAAGGCCAGCGGTTCCCGCTTCCAGCACACCCTGCCATCGAGTATCCCGCAGAACACGCCGATCACCTGGGAGGTCCGGGCCGGCGACTCGGAGGTCTGGGGGCCGTGGAGCTGGGAAGGCAGCACTCAGACCGCCTGCCAGTTCGTCTACGACTCCACCGCGCCGGCCGCGCCGGACATCGACTCTCCGGAGTATCTGCCACTCGACGCCGGAGAGCACACCAGCGCCTGCGTCGAGGACGACCAGCACCGGGGCGGGGTCGGCATCTACGGCACCTTCACCTTTGACTCGGTCTCCACCGACACCGTCCGCTACCTGTACGGATTCAACACCAACCCGTTGCCGGACAACGAACTGGTGCCGACCAGCCCTGGCGGCCCGGTGTCACTGCGCTGGATGCCAGGCGACGACGCCCCGAACATCGTCACGGTGCAGGCAGTCGACCAGTCCGGCCTGCGGTCGGCGATCGCCACCTGCGTGTTCTCCGTGCCGACCCGGCTGGCGGCAGGCGAATGGGGGCTCGGCGAGGCAGCCGGTGCCGCGTCGGCCGAGGACGCCCGGGGCAACCATCCGGCGGTCGCCGGAGCCGGGGTGACGTTCGGAGTGTCCGGGCCGGGCTGCGGTGACTCCGGCTCCGAGTGCCAGTTCGACCGGGCAATCCAGTTCACCGGCGACGCCGCCGACAGCTACCTGGCCACCACCAGCTCGGCGTTGATCGACACGTCGACCGGGTTCGGAGCCAGCGCCTGGGTGCGGCTCACCGACGACACCACCGACCGGGTCGCGGTCAGCCAGGACGGCAGCGGCGAGCCCGGCTTCACCCTCGGCTTCGACGCCGCCACCGGCAAGTGGGAGTTCGCGATCCCGTCGACGGACGTGCTGTCGCTGGGCGGCTGGTCGGTGACCAGCACCGCCCCGGCGATTCGCGACGAATGGACTCATCTGGCGGCCGCGTACGACCCCGAGCTCAAGACGATGACGCTGTACGTCAACGGAGACGTCCAGCCGACGGTGCAGCGTCGGTCGGCGTGGAAGTCCCGGGGCGCGGTGCAGATCGGTCGGGTGTACGCCCGCAGCGGCCACACCGCCGGCTGGGCCGGTGAGCTGGCCGACATCGCCGTCTACGACCGGGTGCTGGTGCACCGGGAGGTCAGCGAACTGTCCACACTGCGGCCGATCCGCCTCGGCTACTGGCCGCTGGACGACGTCTCCGGCGACCGCAGCCCCGCCTACGACGAAAACGGCCAGGAGCTGCTGTTGGAAGGCGGTGCCCACCTGTACGCACCGGACGTCGACGAGGATCCTTTCGTCGAGTTGCCGCTGGTCGGCGGCGGACATCTGGTGCTCGACGGGGTCGACGGCCGGGCCCGCACCGACGCGCCGGTGGCGGTGACCGACGGCAGCTTCACCGTCGCCGCCCGGGTCCGGTTGCCCAGCCCGACCTGTGGCGACCGGGACCAGGCGGTGCTCTCCCAGGCTGGCACTGCGGCGAGCGGATTCGTGATCCGCTGTGGCAGCGCCAACCGCTGGGAGTTGGTGCTACCGCACAGCGATACCAACGACCCGCAGGCCACGGTGGTCTTCGACGTCGATCTGCTGCCGAGCGCAGACCAGCACGGCCAGCACCTGGCGGTGGTCTACGACGCATTCCGCAACGAGGTGCGGCTCTACATCAACGGCGAGGTCGCTGTGACCGCCGCCGCCACCTACACCGCCGGCTGGCGGGCGGGCGGACCGCTGCAGGTGGGCCGGGCGCTGCACAACGGCGCCTTCGGCCAGTACCTCGGCGGTGTCGTCGACGAGGTACGCGCCTATACCGGGGTCGCTGACGACGGGTCGATTCAGCGGCTTGTCCTTCCTGAGCCGAATCCGTACCTGTGAATCGCCGATTTCCCGTCCGCTTCGCCTCCTTCCCCCCTTGGAGTGGTGATGAGTTCCCGGATTCTGGCTACGACCCCGGACCGCCGTCGACGGCTGACCGCCGCTGTCACCTGGGCGACGGCGGTCGTCGTCGCAGCCGGGCTGCTGCAGGGGGTGGAGAGCCCGGCCCGGGCCGAGCCGTCCTCCGCGGCACCCCCGGTCCAGCAACATGACGAACCGGCTCCGGACCGCCCGGCGGCTCCGGTGCCGCCCCGTGAGCCGAACCCGGTGGTGCAGGCGGCGCTGCGTACCGCACCGGAGGTTGCCTGGCCGGCGGCCGGGACGGTGGAGGTGCCGGCGACGCCGGTGGCCAGCCCGACCAGCGGGGCGGGCCGTGCGGCCGGCACCGCGCCGCCGAGCAGAGTGCGGGTGCAGACCCTCGACCGCGCGGTGTCGACGAAAGCGAAGGTCGACGGACCGGTCACCCGGATCGGGCGGGCTGCCGGCGAGACCGGTGCCGGCACCGTCCGGGTGGCGTTGAGCTACGCCGGGATCGCCGATGCGTACGGCGGCGATTTCGGTGCCCGACTGCGGCTGGTCCGGTTGCCCGACTGCGCGTTGACCACGCCGGACGCGTCGGCGTGTGCGCCGGAGCCGGTACCGGCGGTCAACAACGCGGGAACCGACACCCTTACCGCCACGATCGACGTCGGTGCCGGCTCGGCGCTGTTCGCAATGGTCGCTTCGGAGGCTTCGGCGCAGGGCAGCTTCGGCACGACCGAGTTCGCGCCGTCGTCGAAGTGGAACGTGTCACCGTCATCGGGTGCGTTCAACTGGTCGTACCCGATGCGGGTGCCGCCGGTGCCGGGCGGGCTGACCCCGTCGGTGGTGCTCGGCTACAACTCGCAGGCCACCGACGGGCGGACTGCGACCACCAACAACCAGGGCTCCTGGCTGGGCGAGGGCTTCAGCTACGACCCCGGGTACGTCGAACGCCGCTACAACACCTGCCTCGACGACGGCCGCGACGGCATGGGCGACCTGTGCTGGGCGCACGACAACGCCGTACTGATGCTCAACGGGCGGTCCAGCACGCTGGTGCGGACCGGCAGCACCTGGCGGTTCGCCAACGACGACGGGTCGAAGATCGAGCGGTACAGCGGGACGGTCGACGGCGCCGTCAATGGTGACAACGACCGCGAGTTCTGGAAGGTCACCACGATCGACGGCACCGAGCACTACTTCGGGCTGAACCGGCTGCCCGGATGGGCGTCCGGAAACGCCGAAACCAACTCGGTGTGGACGGTGCCGGTCTTCGGCGACGACAGCGGCGAACCCTGCTACAACTCGACACTGGCGAACGCCTGGTGCCACCAGGCCTGGCGGTGGAACCTCGACTACGTCAAGGACCGGCACGGCAACGTCACCTCGTACTTCTACGAGCGGGAGACGAACCACTACGCGCTGCGGGCGCAGACCACCGTCAACGGCACCGCATACCACCGGGGTGGTTGGCTCAAGCGGATCGACTACGGCCAGCGGCACAACGCGGTCTACTCCACCCCGGCACCGGCCCGGGTGGTGTTCACCGACGCCGAACGGTGCATCCCGAGCGGCAGTATCACCTGCGCGCCGGGTCAGTTGAACAACAGCACGGCCAACTCCTGGCCGGACGTGCCGTGGGACCGCAACTGCGCTGCCGGCACGCACTGCACAGCCGGCCAGTCGTCACCCAGCTTCTGGACCCGCAAGCGGGTCAGCCAGATCACCACCGAGATCCGCACCACCAGCGGATGGACGCCGGTCGACTCGTGGAACCTGACCCACCTGTTCACCAACAACGCCGACGGCAGCCGGTCGCTGTGGCTGCACAAGATCGACCACCAGGGCCGCTACGGTGGCGGCGACCCGCTGACCGTGCCCTCGGTCGAGTTGGGCCCGCTGCAGCTGCCCAACCGGATCGACATCCCTGGCGACAACGTCGCCCCACTGATCCGGCCTCGACTGACCACCGTCTACACCGACTCCGGCGGTCAGGTCGATGTCACCTACAAGTCGCCGGACTGCTCGGCCAACTCGCTGCCGACCCCCGGCAACAGCACCCGCCGCTGCTACCCCGTGAAGTGGTCGCCGAGCGGCGAGGTGAATCCGATCACCGACTGGTTCCACAAGTACGTCGTCGAGTCGGTCACCGAAACGGACCGCACGAACGTCGAGCCCGGCACCGCCCTGGCCCCGGACATGGTGACCAGCTACGAGTATCTGGGCGACGCGGCCTGGCGGCACGCCGACCCGGACGGCATCGGTGACACCGAGTTGCTGACCTGGAACCAGTGGCGCGGCTACGAGAAGGTGCGCGTCCGGCGCGGCGACGGCGAGACCTTCACCACCCGCACCGAGCACACCTATCTGCGCGGCATGCACGGCGACAAGAACCCGGCCGGCGGCACCCGCACGGTCGCCCGTACCGACTCGGTCGGCACTTCCCACACCGACTACGACGAACTCGCCGGCTTCGAGATCGAGACCGCCGTCTACAACGGCTCCCAGGTCAGCAGCAAATCGGTGACCAGCCCGTGGCGCTACGAGACCGCCAGCTACAGCCGGCCGTGGGGCACCGATCGGGCGTTCTTCGTCAAGCCGCGGGTCAGTCGGGGCTTCACCGCGCTGGCTGGCGGCGGCTGGCGGGAAACGAAGTCGATCACCACCTACGACCCGGCGACCAGCGGATACACCGACCCGGTCGGGCGGGTCACTCAGGTCGAAGATTTCGGCGACGTCAGCACCGCCGCCGACGACCAGTGCACCCGGACCACCTACGCCGACAACCACAGCCTGCGGCTACGGACCCTGGTCGCCCGGGAGGAGACCGTGTCGGTCGCCTGCTCGGTCACCAACCCCGACCTGGCCACCCAACTGCTGACCGACAACCGGACCTCGTACGACGGCCAGGCATACGGTGCGACGCCGACCAAGGGCAACGCCACCCGGATCGAGAAGCTCGCCAGCCACAGCGGTTCCGCCGCGAGCTATGTCACCGTCGGTGAAGGCACCTTCGACATGTACGGCCGGCCGCTGACGGCGCAGGACGGCTCCGGCGCGGTCACCAACATCGCCTACACCGAGACGAACGGTCTGACCACCCGCAAGATGGAGACCGGGCCGCAGATCCGGGTCGGCACCGCCGACACCCGGTTCATCGCGACCACCGACTACCACCCGGCATGGGGACAGCCGGTCACCCAGATCGACTGGAACGGCAAGCGCACCGACGTCGAGTACGACAAGCTGGGCCGCACCGTGCGGGTCTGGCTACCGGACAAGACCAAGGCGAGTAACCCCAACGAGCCGAGTGTCCGGTATACGTACCAGAACCAGGACAACGCGCCTGTATCAGTGAAGAAGGAGCAGATCGTCAACGGCGTATCGAACGCCGAATACACCATCTACGACGGCTTCCTCCGCCCCCGGCAGATTCAGGTGCCCGGACCGGATGGTGGACGGCTCGTCTCGGAAACCTTCTACACCGCCACCGGCAAGGTGGCGAAGTTCAACGACAAGTTCCACGCCTCCGGTGCCCCGTCAGGCACGCTGCTGAAGACGGTCAACGGCGACGTCGACCTGCAGACGGTGTATCAGTACGACGGCGTGGACCGGGTCACCGACACCATCACCCTGGTCGCCTTGGACGAGAAGTGGCGAACGGTCACCACCTACGGTGGCGACCGGGTACATGTCGACCCGCCGACGGGCGGCACCCCGACGACCACCATCACCGATGCCCGTGGTCAGGTCGTCGAGCTACGGCAGTACCACGGTGCCGGGCCGAGTGGCAGCTTCGACAGCACCACGTACACCTATACCCCTGCCGGTCAGCAGGCCAGCGTCACCGACCCGGCCGGCAACGTGTGGACCTACGAGTACGACCAACGGGGTCGCAAGATCGAAGCGGTCGACCCGGACAGCGGAACCAGCACCTTCACCTACAACGACTACGACCAGTTGACCTCCACCACGGACGGTCGGGGCGTCACTGTCAGCCACACCTACGACGTGCTCGGCCGAAAGACCGGCACCTACCAGGGCTCGGTCGAGACCGGTACGAAGCTTGCGGAGTGGGGATACGACACCGTCGCCAAGGGACAGCTTTACTTCGCCACCCGCATCGTAGACGGCGGCCACAAGTATCACACCGTCTACGTTGCTCGAGATGCCCACTATCGAGTGACCGAAGTGCGATACAGCATTCCCGCAGGCGACACGGATGCCGAGCTCGGCGGATTCTACAAATTCCTCACCGTTTACAACGACGACGGCACTGTTAAGGGTACGACATTCCCAGAGGGGGGCGGTCTGTCGGTCGAAGGTGTCAGTTACACCTACGACAGCCTACAGCGGGTCACAAGGATTACTGGTGACGAGTCATATCTCAGCGACGCTACCTACACGTCGACCGGTGAGCTTCAGAGGGCGCAGGTCAGCGCCGGTAGCCGTAAGGTCTTCGGCACCTACACCTACGAGGAGGGCACCAACCGGCTGATCCGATCGATGCTGCGCCGGCAGCCGATTGAGGGTGACAACCCGGCAATGCCGACCAGCGACATCGACCAGCACTACGAGTACGACGACGCCGGTAATGTGCTGTCGATCGCTGACCGGCCGGGCTCCGGAGTGCGGGACATCCAGTGTTTCCAGTACGACTATCTGCGGCGGATGACGCGGGCGTGGAGCACGGCGACCACGGCGAGTGACCCGTGTGCGGGTGGGCCGGGCACCAGCGGGGTGGGCGGGCCGGCGCCGTACCACCACTCCTACAGCTACGACCTGGCTGGTAACCGGCTGAGCGAGACGATCCACGCTGCGGGTGGGGCCGACGAGGTCGAGCGGACGTATTCGTACCCACCGCCGGGTCAGGCACAGCCGCACACGTTGTCGCAGGTGGTCGAGGAGACGTCGGCCGGTGACCGGTTGTACTCGTACGAGTACGACGCGGCGGGCAACACGACGAAGCGGGTCCGGGTCGGCGAGGAGCAGGACCTGGTCTGGAACGCCGAGGGTCGGCTGGAGTCGGTCACCGAGGACGGGAAGACCACCAGTTTCGTCTACGACGCCGATGGCGGTCGGTTGGTCCGGAAGGATCCGGATTCGATCACGGTGTATCTGCCGAACATGGAGTTGAAGCTGAACCGCTCCAACTCGGTGGTCGATGGGACGCGCTACTACCCGGTCGGCGGTCAGTTGACGGTGGTGCGAACGGTCGCGGGTGTGCAGGTGCAGGCTGCGGATCATCACGGTTCCGGGCAGGCCGCGGTGGACGGGGCGACGGGGCAGATCACGCATCGGCGGATGGCGCCGTTCGGCACTGCGCGTGGCACTCAGCCGGGGGTTGGTCAGTGGTTGGGTGAGAAGGGCTTCGTCGGTGGTACGCAGGATGTGTCGACGGGGTTGACGCATCTGGGTGCGCGGGAGTATGACCCGCAGACTGGTCGGTTCATCTCGGTGGATCCGATCATCGATGTGAGTGATCCGCAGCAGATGCACGGGTACGCGTATGCGAACAATTCGCCGGTGTCGTTTACGGATCCGGATGGGTTGCGCCCGTTGGCGACGGGTGGTGGTGCGGAGGAGGACGCGTACTGGAAGAAGCGCGGTGAGCAGTTGGTGTACTCGATGTCGTCGAACCGTTGGACGGTGGTGCCCCGGCCGCCGCCGGTGTCGACGGTGCCGCCGGAGGTGGCGCAGGCGCGTCGGGATGTGGAGGACGCGAAGCAGGTCGTGGTGGCGGTGGCGAAGGAGCTCGGCCAGATTTTGATGGACGAGTTGGGGATCACCGACGCGGTCGACTGTTTCATCAACGGCGACATGGGCGCTTGTGCGATGACGGCGTTGAACGTGGTGTTGACGGCGGTTGGTGGCGCCGCGGGGAAGTTGTTGGCCCGTTACGGGTTGAAGCCGATGAGGCTGAAGGCGCTCGGGGAGCGGTTGTGGAACCTGGGCGGCAAGTTGAAGGACGCAGTCGGTACGTGGATGCGGAGTCGTAAGACTCTGGACAAGGCTGAGGCGGCGGCGCCTGGTTGCAACAGTTTCGTACCGGGAACGTTGGTGCTGTTGGCGGATGGTTCGTCGAAGCCGATCGAGGATCTCGACGTGGGTGATCTGGTGGTGGCGTCTGATCCGGAGTCCGGTGAGACGGCTGTCAAGCCGGTGGTTGCCACGATCGTCGGGCACGGGGTCAAGGATCTGGTCGAGATCACGGTCGACACCGACGGTGGCCGGGGTGACGCCGAAGGTGTTGTGGTCGCGACCGAAGGTCACCCGTTCTGGGTGCCGGAGGTGGGTGAGTGGCTCGACGCTGCCGAGCTTGAGGCCGGGCAGTGGCTGCGAACCTCCGCTGGTACGTGGGTCCAGGTCACCGCCGTGCGTCAGTGGTCCGAGACCCGTACGGTCCACAACCTCACCATCGCCGACATCCACACGTACTATGTACTCGCTGGCAACACCCCAGTCCTCGCTCACAATACAAGTGTCGGGGCCTGCCCAGTAACTGGGCTGCCTCACGGTGCAATGGGTGAGGCCGCGAGTTACCGTAGGATGTTGGCAGATGGATTCACGAACATTGAGAGCCAAGTTCGGTTCTTGAATGGGAACGGCGATGTATTTATCGCCGACTTCGTTGGCAAAGACAAGAGTGGAGCATGGGTTGCCGTGGAGGCCAAGACGGGGCGAGGCGCTACAATTAGTCCGGCACAGCGGACCGGCTATCCAGAGCTGGAGTCGACTGGCGCGGTTGTAGATACAACTAAATTGTCGGCGCACGGCATACCCAAGGGAGCAAGGGTGACAATGGGTGTCCAGTTTGATGTTTGGAAGTGTCCTGCATGCGGATCCTAGCGGAAGAAGTTAAGCGTGGCGTCGGCCAAATGCTCGCTCAATCGGGCTGGGTCGAGTCATCTTCCGGCGACGAAGAGTATATTGTTTTTGAGAAGCGGAAGCGCGGTGGTCTGAGCTTCCTGGTAGGGTTCGATCTTTCAGTTAGAAAATATGGCCTTTCCTTAAATCCTTCTGTTGGAATCCGCCATGACCAAATCTCACACCTAGTCGGTGAACTCTATGGACTTTCTGACGGTGGTTGGCTCGTTGGCGCAACCCTGGCTGACCTATTCGATGCAGAAGGGCGCGAAGGAGGCCAGCTTCCGCGCTGGGTTGTTCTTCCCAGCGACAGAATCGACATGGTTGTCGACTTGGTCAAGGCGGACCTGGATGCGCATGCGGTTCCTTACATGGAGGCATACGAGGATATTCGCGATGTCGCTCGTGAAATTCGGACAAAGAAGACGAGCACACACTTTGACTTAGGTCGATTGGCTGTCATAGATGTCGAGTGTGGTGATCTGAGATCGGCATCGGAGTATATTCGAAAACTCGAAAGTCTTGCTCGCAAGGAGCCGCCTTTCGTTGTTGAGCAAATTGAAACCTTCATAAACAATTTTAGAACGCGGTATGGGTGCTAATTATTGTGCCTTCTGATGAGTAGATGGGCGGAGTCAAACGGTCATGGCGACACCCGGTAAAATGATCTTGGGTGTCGAGTGATTGGGTGGTAGATGAGCGGGTCTTCTCCGTTGACGGTTGAGGAGCGAGAAACGATCTCGCGGGAGTTGAGCCGGGGCGGTGATTCGGTGTCAGCTCGGACGATCGGAAGGTTGCTCGGGCGGCACCATTCGACGATCGCTCGGGAGATCGCGCGGAACGGTGGATCGTGGGATTACCGTGCGGTCGAGGCGCAGGCGCGTTGCGACGGGAATCGTCTGCGACCGAA